>DATEGF010000366.1:0-143440 GCA_035280245.1 Allostellaceae bacterium | reverse complement strand
GTGTTCAATTACAGATGGTTAGAACGAGCATGAGATATTCTACAGCGAGGATGAGAAATTCTCGGACATATAACAGTTGCCGACGTGGCAATGGGCGCTTTCATATTGGGCGTGTTTCACCGCCGCACTCATGCGGCTCATGCCGGAGACAACACCATGACGCTCGAGACCCTAGGGATCGACACCCTGCCGGTGGTCGAGGCCGAGCTGACCTATCTCACCCCGATGACGGAGCGGCCGCGCAATTACACCTACGATCCGCCGGCGGGCGAGCCCCGCACCAACATCACGCCGGCGCCCCATCGCGTGCGCATTCACGATCTGCGCCCGGTCGCCGAGAACGCGACGCTCGACGAGCAGGGCTTCGTGGTCCTGCGGCACCATTCCGCGGTCCGCGACTTCCAGAGCGAGGACGAGATTCGCGGCGTCTACTACCCAGAGACCGAGGCGCTCATCAAGCACGCGACCGGCGCCAGCCGCGTCTTCATCTTCGATCACACGGTTCGTCGCCACATTCCCGGCACGCTCGATTATCGCGACGGTGTGCGCCAGCCTGCGCGTCGTATCCATGTGGACCACACGGCGCGGTCGGGTCCGCAGCGCGTCCGCGATCTCATCCCCGAGGATGCGGAGAAGCTGCTGAAGGGGCGCGTGCAGATCATCAATCTCTGGCGGCCGATCAAGGGCCCCGTGCTCGACGCGCCCTTGGCGCTCGCCGATGCCAGCAGCGTCGCCTTCGAGGACCTCGTGCCGTCCGACCTCGTCTATCGCAATCGCGTCGGCGAGACCTACGCGGTCACGCACAATCCGCGGCATCGCTGGTTCTATCTCTCGCGCATGCAGCCGAGCGAGGCGTTCCTGATCAAATGCTACGACAGCAAGACCGACGGCCGAGCCCGTTTCGCGCCGCACACGGCCTTCACCGATCCGACGGCGCCGGCGGACGCGCCGCCACGCGAGAGCATCGAGATCCGGACCCTGGTGTTCCATCCGGAGTGAGCACGCCGCCGAACGATCGCGTCAGCGCGCGGGCATCCGCGCGCTGGTCGCGATCACGACGCCCGCGATGATCAGGCCGATGCCGATGAAATGATAGAGGTGCACGCTCTCGTGCAGGAAGATGACCGCGAGCAGCGTGCCGAAAGCCGGCAGCAGGTGCAGCAGGAAGCCCGACCGGTTCGGGCCGACCTTGGCGACGCCGTAATTCCAGCAGACATAGGCGAGGAGTGACGCGAAGAGGCCGACGTAGAGCGCCGCCGCAGCCGAGGCGACCGATAGGGTCGCAGGCCTGAAGAGCAGCGACTCCGCCACATACATCGGCGCGAGGATCAGCACGCCAATGACGCTGACCGCGAACAGCAGCCCGAGGCCGTCGAGCTCGCGGGGCCGCCTCTTCAGCAGCACGCAGTAGATGCCCCAGCTCGGCATTGCCGACAGGATCACGAGATCGCCGAGCGCGAAGTGGAAACGAAAGACCTCCAGGAGGTCGCCGCGCTCGATGATCACGACAATGCCGAGGAAAGACACCAGCATGCCCAGGAGCTGCATCGGGCTCACGCGGTCGCGGTCCACGAGCCAGGCGCAGAGAATGATGAAGAGCGGCGCCGCGGAGTTGAGCAGCACGGCGTTCACGGTCTCGGTGCTGCGCAGCCCCACATAGGCCAGCACCTGGAACGCCACCACGCCGGTCGCCGCCAGACCCAGCAGCAACGCCCAACGTCGTCGCAGCACCGCGCCCTTGCCGATGAGGCGCGGCAGCGCGAAGGGTGTCAGCACCGCCAGCGCCACGGTCCAGCGCCAGAAGTTGAGCGCGACCGGCGGCATCTCGCCGCGGATCGCACGACCCACCACCCAGTTGCCGGCCCAGCACAGCGTGGTCACGACGATGCCCGCATAGGGCAAGAGCAGTCTCAGCCGCTCTCGCGCGGAACCGAGCGTCGGCAGTGCGGCTTCGTTCGACATGGCGCCGAGAATGGTCGCCGCCCGACCGGCCGGTCAATGTCGCGAGCGCGCAGGGCTGGTCTGCACCGCTTCCAGTCGCCGCCGCAGGCAGACTAGGGACCGAGCGGCTCCGTCGCGGCCTCAAGCCACGCCCGTGTCTCGACATCGACCTGCGGGCCGATCTCGCGCCGGACCCGTGCGTGATAGCCGTCGAGCCAGGCGATCTCGTCGCGGGTCATGAGCGAGCGATCGACCAGATTGCGGTCGATCGGCGCCAGGGTCAGCGTCTCGAACCCCAGGAGCTCGCGCTCGGCATCCGGCAACGGCGCCGGCGTCACCACGACGAGGTTCTCGATCCGGATGCCATAGGCGCCGGTCTTGTAGTAGCCGGGCTCGTCCGAGACGATCATGCCCGGCAGCAGCGGTTGGGTATTCGGCATCTTGGAGATGCGGTGCGGCCCCTCGTGGACATTGAGGTAGCTGCCGACGCCATGGCCGGTGCCGTGATCGAAATCGAGTCCGACTTGCCAGAGCGCGTGCCGCGCGAGCGCGTCTAGCTGCGAGCCCGTGGTGCCCTTGGGGAACCGGCACATCGCGAGCGCGATGTGGCCCTTGAGCACGCGGGTGAACCGATCGCGCATCTCGGCCGTGGGCGTGCCGATCGCGACCGTGCGGGTCACGTCGGTGGTGCCATCGAGGTACTGACCGCCGCTGTCGACGAGATAGAGCGTGCCGGGCTCCAGCGTCTTCTCGGTCTTGGGCGTAGCGTGATAGTGCACGATCGCGCCGTTGGAACCCGCGCCCGAGATGGTGTCGAAGCTCAGGTCGCGGAACTTCTCACCTTGCCGACGGAAAGCCTCGAGCCGATCGGAGGCCGCGATCTCCCGCAGTGTCCCCTTTGGCGCTTCGCGCGAGAGCCACGCGAAGAACCGCGTGAGCGCCGCGCCGTCTCGGCGATGCGCCGCGCGGGTTCCGTCGAGCTCGACCGCATTTTTGCTGGCTTTCGGCACGAGGCAGGGGTCTGCGCCTCGATGGATCTGCGCACCCGCGGACTGCAGGCGCTCGAAGATCGACGCGGCCGCACTCGCGGGGTCGGCTTGCACGCGCCGGTGCGCGGCACCGAGCGCATCAAGGGCCGTTACGAATTCCCCGGGCGGGCGCACGCTCACGCCATTCCCGAGATGCGGATGCACGGCTGGCGTGAGCTTGCGGCGATCGATGAAGAGCTCGACGGTGCCGTCGGCGGCGATCACCGCGAACGAAAGCGGCAACGGTGTGTGGAGCACGTCGCCGCCGCGGATGTTGAGGAGCCAAGCGATCGAATCCGGCGCGGTGATGACGGCGGCGTCGATCCGCTCGCGCGCGAGGCTCTCGGCGACTTTGCGACGCTTGTCCTCGGCGCTCTCGCCGGCGAAGCGGACGTCGTGGGGCACCACCGGCGCCAGAGGCAGCGGCGGCTGGTCGCGCCAGATCGCATCGACGGCATTGCCGTCGAGCGGCTTGAGGCTGCCGCCCGCCAGCTCGGCGGCGGCGCGCAGGCGATCGACGTCGCCCACGGTATGCAGCCACGGATCGTAGGCGAGGGTTTGGCCAGGCTTGAGCGCCTTCGTGATCCATCCGGACGGCGGATCGTCGATGAGATGACGCCGCTCGAAGACGGCACCATCGACCTCCGCTTCGGCCTGCAGCGTGTAGCGCCCATCGACGAAGATCGCGGCGGTCTCGGCCAGCACCGCCGCGAGTCCCGCGGAGCCCGTGAAGCCCGTGAGCCACGTGAGGCGCTGCGCCCGCGCCGGCACGTACTCGCCCTGATGCTCATCAGCACGCGGAATGAGGAAGCCGTGCACGCCGCGCCGTGCGAGCTCCGCGCGGAGCGCGCTCACCCGCGAGGCGGTCGACGGTGAGATCGGCGCGATTTGCTTCGCTGTCTCCGCCCGGAGTGCGGCGAGCTGGGCCGCAAGGCTCGGCGTCATCCGCGGCGCAACAAGCTCGAACCAGGCGCCGGGGTCGGTACCGGCCGCCGGGGCGGCCAGAACGCCTGCGACGAGTGCGCGCACGCACGCAGCGTCGTAGGGCGAGCCAACCTCCTTGAGAAGGGTCTCCAGCGCTGTGTCGCCTCGATAAACGCCGGCCAAACCCACTCGATCATCCATCACGCGAGCCTCCCGCCAGGGTTTGACCGTAGGCGCGCCAAAATCCGAACACAAGCGTTAAAGAACCATTGCAGTCCAATGGCGTACGTCACAGTCGTCATGCGCAACTGGTAGTCCTGGCCTGCGCTAATTCAGCTTCAATCGAGGGCGGATATCCCTATTTATGCTGCAGGTGCGAAATGAATTGTTGCACCTGCACATTCGTAAGGGAGTTAGGACCATGACCATGCTTTCCCGCTTCGCTGACGGCCTCGTTGGGCGCTTCGAGAACTGGCGCGCCCGGGAGCGGGCGTTCCGCGAGCTCTCCGCGCTGGATGACCGCGCACTCGCCGACATCGGCCTCTCGCGCTCGGACATCCCGTTCGTTCTCGAGCAGAAGTCGGTCGACACCGGCGCCAGCCGGCTCGCGCCCGAGGCGGCCAACAGCAACGTGCGTCACGCGGCCTAAGCCGCGCGGGCACGTGCCTCAGTACTGAATACTTGTCCTCGACCCGGCGCGAGAGCGCCGTGGTCGGCGGACGCCCGTGCCTAGACAACGAACCAGATCAATCCGAGCGCGATCGCGCCCGCCGCCCAGCAGTAATAGGCGAAGGGATCGAGCGCTTCGAAGTCGTGGCGTTTGAAGTAGTGCATCAGGAACGCGACGCTGAGAAACGCGGTGACGCCGGCCACGAGCCCCGCTAGCCACGCGATCCCGTTGATGTGCGCACCCTCCCGCATCAGCTTCGGCACCTCCAGCACCGCCGCGCCGAGGATGATTGGCGTCGCGATCAGGAACGAGAAGTGCGCTGCCGCCTGGTGACGCAAGCCAACTAGCAATCCGCCGACCATCGTGGCGCCGGAGCGCGAGATGCCCGGGATCAGCGCCGTGCTCTGCATCAGACCGATCAGCAACGCGCCGCGCCAGCTCATATCACCGAGCTCTTGATCGCCGCCGCGCCGGCGCAGCCGCTCACCTACGAAGAGCAACGCGCCGTTCACGATCAGGAAGGCCGCGGCGACGACCGGCGCGCCGAACAGGACGCCAAGCGGCTTGCGAAGCCCGAAACCCAAGATGACCGCGGGTATTGTGGCCACCACGATCAGAACCAGAAGCCGCCACTGCGCTCGCCGCTCGTCAGGCGATCCGCGCCCCAGAATCCCCAGCAGCAAGCTGATCCAGTCGCGCCAGAAATAGAGGAGCAGCGCCGTCGCGGTGCCGACGTGCAGCACGACCAGGAACGGCAGGAATGTGACCGCGTTCTCGTCGAGGTCCCAGCCGAGGAGCCGCGGCAGCACCACGGCGTGCCCGAGGCTGCTCACGGGGAAGAGCTCGGTCAGGCCCTGCAAAATCGCCATGAAGATCGCTTGAAATTCACTCACGGGTTCGGGTCTCCCTCTTCTTGGGGCTCGGAAAGGTCGAGGCGGCGAAGGATGAGCGTCCGCCAGCCATCGACCGCGATGCGACGGACGAGGCTCAGCCGCTGCAGGCGATGCGCCGCCAACACATAAGGCTCCTGCCAATCGATGAGGCCCGCCAGCACGGCGACGCCGCCGGGCGCGAGCGCGCGCCGGAGATCGCGCGCCATCAGAGCGAGCGGCCGGGCAAGGATATTGGCGAGGACGAGATCATACGACCGGCCGGCGCGGACGCATCGGCTGCGATAGCCGGGGCTCCATATCATCGAGACGCGACGCGCGACTCCGTTGCGCCGCGCGTTCTCACGCGCGACACGCACCGAGCCCGGATCGATA
Organism: Allostellaceae bacterium; assembly: GCA_035280245.1. Taxonomy (GTDB): domain Bacteria; phylum Pseudomonadota; class Alphaproteobacteria; order ATCC43930; family CGMCC-115725; genus DASZHJ01. The sequence continues at coordinate 137,612 of DATEGF010000366.1, read as the reverse complement.
TCGACCGCCAGCGCGCCGCAGGCGAAGGTCTTGGCGGCGGCGATCGCGAGGATCCCCGTGCCGGTGCCCATGTCGAGGATATGCCGGTAGCGGCGGCGACGCGCGAGACTATCGAGGGCGCTGAGACAACCCTCGGTGCTCGCGTGCTCGCCTGTGCCGAAGGCGGTGGCGGCGTCGATCAGCAGGCCGATGGCGCCCGCGGGAACGCCACCGCGGTGATGGGAGCCATGGACGAAATATCGGCCGACGCGCCGTGGCGGAAAGCTCTCCTGGTTCTCGCGCACCCAGTCGCGGGCCGGCAGCTTCTCGAGGACCGGCTTGGGTGGCGGCCCGTGATCCGCCCATGCGAGCGCCAGCGCCGTGTCAAGCTCAACCCCCGCAAGCGGCACCTCGGAGAAGCCCTCGACGAGCCAAGCGCCGTCTTCCGATTCTTCGAACAGGCTCACCGCTCGGCAGACGCTCTCCAGCGCCGACGCTGCGCGCTCCGCGAGCGTTGCGTCAGCTGCTCTGAGTTGAAGGCGCCAGACGGCGCCGGTGGGCGTCACCCCGCGAGACCGCGGAGCGCGTTGCGCTCGGCGACGATCGCCTGCTCGAAGATCATGCCCTTCCAGTCGTCCTTGTCGCCGTAGAAGGCGTCGCGCACCATCGCCTTGATCTCGCGGCCCTGCGGGCTCCCGACGTCCCCATGGGCGTGCAGCCAGTTGTCGGCGCGGACCGCATCCAGCACCTGCTGCAGCGACCGGGTGCCGTACTCCAGCGCGAGGCAGGTGAAGTCGACGCCGGCATGCCGGTGCTCCAGCCCCGTCAGGATGTCACCCTTCACGTCCGCCGAGGTCGAATTACCGAGCATCGGCGAGGTGATGCGGTCGCCGTACCACTGGCGCGCGCGGGCGAGGCCGGGCGTGTTGGGTGCGTGGGTGACGATGGGCTCGCCATAGCCCCAGGGCCCAAGCCCCGTGTGAAAATCGATCGCCGCCAGGCGCCGCGCACGCGAGGCGTGCTCCGAGACAATCTTCAGCAGGGTCTCGCGCGACCAGGTCGGCCGCTCGCCACCGTAAAACACGCCGTCGGCATGATTGTATTGGCCCGTGGTGATCGCGGCCTGCAGCGCTGCGGGGCCATGTTTCCCGCCGTAGGCGTCAAGCTGCTTCTGAGCGACGGCGCGGGCCGCATCCTGCCATTCACGCGGACAGATCGCATCGGCGAGCTCGTCGTAGCCAGGGTTCCGCGGCAGCGGCCCGCCGTGATCGACGAAATTGCGGTTGAGATCGACGTTGTCCTCGGTGACGCGGCGCAGCCAGGCGAAGCCGTAGGGATTGATGGCGTGGATCGCGAGCAAGGCCGTGTCCGCCGGCAGCTCGCGGCCGAGGCCTGCCTCGAAGCTGCCGACCTGGGCGCCCGAGCCCGCGAAGCCCTCCGCGCCGTGCGTCGCGGATATCGTGACCAGCACGCGACCCGCATTGCGTGGGCCCAACCGAGCGACATCGGTCGCAAGCTCTTCGCCGTTGGGTCCCTTCACCTTCGGATTGACGTAGGTGGCGAGCGACGCGCCCGCCCGCGTGGCGGCATCGCGGAACTTGCGCCGGGCTTCGCTGTAGTCGCTGGAGAAATAGTCGCGAACAGCCATCGGGATCTCCTAAAGGTCAGGCGCGCTCGACGAAGCTGTCCATCACCATCTTGTCCCCGGCCTTGTCGAAGGCGATGGCGAGCTTGTTGTCCTCGACGCGCTGGATGGTGCCGTAGCCGAATTTCTGATGGAAGATGCGGTCACCGGACTTGAAGCCGCCGACGCGCCTCACCTCCTGGCCGCGCACCGGCACGGCGCGGCCCTCGATGAGCGGCGTCCCAGAGCGCGGGGACCAGCGCGGCTGGCGCAACACCTCGGTCTTGCCCCAGCCCGCCAGGTCGCGCGGCTCTGATAGGCCCGGCATCAAGCCTGCCTCCGCCAGCATCTCCACATGTTCAGTCGGCAATTCCTCGACGAAGCGCGAGGGGATCGAGCTCTGCCACTGGCCGTGGATGCGCCGATTGGCGGCGAAGCTCACGGAGGCTCGTTTGCGCGCACGGGTGAGGCCGACATAAGCCAGGCGCCGCTCCTCCTCCAGCGCTTTCAGCCCGCTCTCCTCGAGCGCGCGTAGATTGGGGAATACGCCCTCCTCCCAGCCTGGCAGGAACACGCTGTCGAACTCGAGGCCTTTGGCGCTGTGGAGCGTCATGACGTTGACCATGTCGCCGGCGTCGCTCGTGGCCGCGTCCATGACCAGGCTCACATGCTCGAGGAACCCACCGAGATTCTCGAACTCGGCCATGGCGGCGACCAGCTCCTTGACGTTCTCGACCCGGCCTGGCGCGTCCGCGGACTTGTCCTGCTGCCACATCTGGATATAGCCGGACTCCTCGAACACCAGCGCCGCGAGCTCCGTGTGCGGGAGCGACGCCTCCTGGGTGCGCCAACGCTCGAGGCTCACCAGGAAATCGCGGATCGCCTTGCGCGCGGCCGGCTTGATCTCGTCAGTCTCCATCACGCGATGCGCCGCATCGAACAGCGGCACCTGCTGCGCGCGTGCCGCCGCGTGCAACGTCTGCAACGTCGCCTCGCCGATGCCGCGGCGCGGCATGTTGATGATGCGCTCGAAGGCGAGGTCGTCGGCGGGCTGATGGATCAGGCGGAGATAGGCGAGCGAGTCCCGGATCTCCTGCCGCTCGTAGAAGCGCGGACCGCCGATGATTCGGTAGGGCAGGCCGATCTGGATGAAGCGCTCCTCGAACTCGCGGGTCTGAAAGCCTGCGCGCACGAGGATCGCGGTCTCCGAGAGTGTCTCGCCCTTGCGCTGGAGCGATTCGATCTCGTCGCCGACCCACCGCGCCTCCTCCTCGGAGTCCCAGACAGCGCGCAGCCGCACCTTCTCGCCCTCGTTGGTCTCGGTCCAGAGCGTCTTGCCGAGCCGGCCCTCGTTGTGCGCAATCAAGCCCGAGGCCGCCGCGAGGATGTGCGGCGTCGAGCGATAGTTCTGCTCGAGCCGCACGATCTTGGCGCCCGGAAAATCGTGCTCGAAGCGCAGAATGTTGCCGACCTCCGCGCCGCGCCAGCTGTAGATCGACTGATCGTCATCGCCGACGCAGCAGAGATTGCGATGCCCCTGCGCCAGAAGTCGCAGCCACAGGTACTGGGCGACGTTGGTGTCCTGGTACTCGTCGACCAGGATATAGCGAAAGCGATGGTGATAGTCCGCGAGGATATCGGCGTGGGTCGTAAGCAGCGCCAGGTTGTGCAGCAGCAGGTCACCGAAATCGACCGCGTTGAGCGCGACCAAGCGCTGCTCATACTCGCGGAAGAGGTCGCGCCCGCGGCCGTCCGCCACCATCGCCGCCTCGTCCGCGGGCACCTTGTCGGGCCCGAGGCCGCGGTCCTTCCAGCGGTCGAAGGCGGAGAGCAGCATGCGCGGCGGCAGACGGCGGTCGTCGATGTTCGCTGCCGCGATGATCTGCTTCACCAGGCGCAGCTGGTCGTCGGTGTCGAGGATCGTGAAGTTGGATTTGAGCCCGATCCGCTCGGCGTGACGCCGGAGGATGCGGGCGGCGATGGCGTGGAAGGTGCCGAGCCAAATCCCGTCCACGGTCGAGCCGATCGTGCCTTCGAGCCGCTCGCGCATCTCGCGCGCAGCCTTGTTCGTGAACGTTACCGCGAGCAGCTGACCCGGAAACGCGCGCCGTGTGGCAAGGATGTGAGCGAGTCGCGTCGTCAGGACGCGGGTCTTCCCGGTGCCGGCCCCTGCCAGCACCAGCACGGGCCCATCGATCGCCTCGACGGCCTCACGTTGCGCCGGATTGAGCGCCACCAGATACGGCGGCGCCGCAGCAGCCACCATCGACTCGATCGCTTCGGACATGCCTCGCTATAGAGCAGAGATGGGTGGCGCGCAAACGTCCGTCAGCGCGCTCCCGCGATCAATTCGCGGCTTGCCGCGCTCCACCGCTAAGCGCCTGCTTGAGCGCTGCCTCGAGCAGCTCCAGCCCAAGGTCGATCTCGGCCTCGCTGACGGTGATGGGCGGTGCGATCCGCATCACGCCGGCGGAGTGGCCCGCGCGCACGATGTTGGCGCTGAGGCCGAGTGAGAGCGCGGTCTCAGTGACCGCATCCGACAACGCCTGTGCGGAGTGGCCGCTGCCACCGCCATCGGGCGCGAACTCCAGGCCGAGCAGGAGGCCGCGGCCGCGCACGTCGCCGATGCAGGGATATTTCTTCTGCAGGTCCTTGAGGCCCTGCTTCAGGCGGGTGCCGAGCTCCCGGGCCCGTGCCGCCAACCCGTCGCGCTCGACGATCTCGACCACCTTGCGACCGACCGCCGCCGGCAGGGGATCGTTGACGTGCGTGGTATAGAAAAGGAATCCACGCTCGTCACAGATCTTCGAGGCGTCCTCGCCGACCAGCACCGCCGAGAGCGGCAGGCCCGCGCCCAGCGTCTTCGAGAGCACCAACAGGTCTGGTGTCACGCCATCACGCTCGAAAGCGAACATGGTGCCGGTGCGGCCCATGCCGGTCTGCGCCTCGTCGAGGATGAGAAGCATGCCGCGCTCGTGGCACTTCTTCTTGAGCGCCGCGAGATAACCGAGCGGCAGCTCGATGATGCCGCCGCTGCTCAGCACAGGCTCGGCGATGAAAGCCGCGAGATTGCCGGTGCTCTGGCGGTCGAGGAGATCGAAGGCGTCATCGAGCTCGGACTGCCAGCTGATGCCGCCGAAGCGTGGGTGATAGGGATTGGGCGCCGGGATGGCGAAGGAGCCGACCGCCATCGGGCCGTAACCGCGCCGGCCCGCCTTGTAGGTCGCCGAGGCGGCGGCACCGGTCATGCCATGCCAAGACTGCGCGAAGCCCACGACCTCCCAGCGGCCCGTCACCAGCTTCGCGATCTTGATCGCGGCCTCGTTCGCCTCGCCGCCGGTCGAGAGCAGCATCACCTTGGGAAGGCTCGGCGCGAGCCGCGCGAGCGCCTCCGCGAGCTCCACCACCGGAGGGCTGATCATCGAGGAGAAGAGATGATCGAGCTTGCCCGCCTGCTCACGCACGGTCGCGACGATCTCGGGGTGACAATGGCCGAGGATCGCGCTCATCTGGCCCGAGGTGAAATCGAGCACGCGCTTGCCCTTGGCGTCATAGAGGAATGCGCCCTCGGCGCGCACGGGCACGAAATCAACGAACGAGCCGCCAAAGCGCAGCAGATGCCGCTTCGCCCGGGATTGCATCTCGGTGTCGCGATCCGCCGGTCCTCGCCATTCCATCGCCGCTCTCCTTATATGTCTCGGAACAATACCGCCGACGCGCATCGGCTGTCACGATTTGGCGGCAGCTCGCGGCCGGCGCCTCGTGTTAGCGTTCCGGCAAACGTCGATGGAGAGGAGGAACTCCCATGCCCGTCAGTCAAAGCGACAAGGCCGCACGCTTCCGCAAGCTGCACGAGGGCCCCGGCGCGTTCATCATTCCGAACCCGTGGGATGCGGGGTCCGCCCGGCTGCTCGCCGGTCTCGGGTTCGAGGCGCTGGCGACCTCGAGCGGTGCCGAGGCGGGCGTGCTCGGACGCCGCGACGGCTCCGTGACGCGGGAGGAAGCCCTTGCCCACGCGCGCGCGATCGTCGAGGCGACGGACCTGCCGGTCTCCGCCGATCTCGAGAAGGGATTCGGTGACGGCCCCGAGGCGGCCTCGGAGACAATCCGGCGTGCGGCCGAGGTGGGCCTCGTCGGCGGCTCCATCGAGGATGCCAGCGGCAATCCGCAGAAGCCGATCTTCGAGATCGCTCACGCCGCCGAGCGGGTCGCGGCCGCGGTCGCCGCTGCCCGCAAGCTATCTTTCCCGTTCACGCTGACGGCGCGGGCGGAGAACCACATCCGCGGCGTCACCGACCTCGACGACACGATCAAGCGGTTGCAGGCCTATGAGAAGGCCGGCGCCGACGTGCTGATGGCGCCGGGGCTGCCGGACCTCGCGGCGGTGCGGAAGGTCTGCTCGTCGATCTCGAAGCCGTTCAATTTCATGATCGGCATCAAGGGCCGGTCATTCCCGGTCGCCGACCTCGCCGCCACCGGCGTCCGCCGCATCAGCCTCGCCACCTCGCTCTACCGTGCCGCCATGACCGGCCTGCTGAATGCGGGACGAGAAGCCAAGGAGCGCGGCACCTTCGGGTATATCGACACGATCATGGCAACGCCCGACCTGAACGCGTTCATGCGCGGGTGACTTGCGTTCGGCCTGCATGATTGTCGTGCGTCCTTCGACTCGCCTGCTGCGCAGGCGGCTCAGGATGTAAGGACTCTGGTACTGGCGCAAAGAAAACGACTTCATCCTGAGCCAGGCCCGAAGGGCCTGAGTCGAAGGACGCACCGACGTCGATCCAACGACAGCGCTAAGCCAGCACCGGATATCCGGCCTCGACCGCCTGCTCCTCCGTCTCGGGCATCCGCGCATAGGTCTTCGCCTCCGTGGGAGCGAAGCCTGCGAGGGCGAGCGGGCGGCACAATTCGGCGGGCGCGCGCGTGAAGGTGCGCGTCAAAAGCGCCGCCTGCTCGAGGTCGCTCCCTGGCGCCGCCACCAGGAGCGGCACCGGCCACGGGTCAGTGCTCTCGATGATGCGGGTCTGGCGGGTCATCTCGGGCTCGTAGAGGCGGAGCAGGTCGTGGCAGAGGCTGTCGAGCGGTGCCACGTCGGTGGCGCCGGCGATCAGCGCCTCGAGCGAGCGACGCGGCGTAAAGACGGGGCCGACGGTCTCGGCATAGAGGCTCGTACGCTCGGGCGTGCGGTAGCGCAGCATGTGGTGCCGGACCGCGTTGTAGCCGGAATGCGAACTCTGGATCGTGTAAGCGAGCCGTTTGCCGAACGTGTCGGCGAGCGTGCGGTAGGGACTGTCGTTCTTCACGATGAAGTCGGTGAAGTAGACGGGCTTGCCGCCATAGCGGGGCGCGAGCGGCAGCGGCGCCGCGACGGGCACGAGCGGTCGCGAGTCCTTCGCGAAGGGCAGGCCGCAGATGAACGTGGCCGCGAGATCCGACCGCGCCCAGAGCTCCTCGAGCTTCGCTGGAAACGCATGATCGATGATCTCGAGCGGGACACCACTCTCCTTCGCCACCCATTCGAAGAGACGCCGCCAGGCCGCAGCGGCGCCCGGTGCCACGGAATACATGCGAGCATTGGCGATGCGCGCGGTCATGGCACTACTCCGCGAAGACCAGTTGCTGGCCGAGGCCCATGCGGCGCGCCTTCTCGAGCATCGCGAACCCCAACGCGATGTCGGTGATGCTGAGACCGCGATGCCAGAACAAAATGGTCTCGCGGTCGCTCTCGCGGCCGGGCTTCTTTCCCGCAACGATGTGGCCGAGCTCGGCGTGGAGGGTCTTCTCCGAGAGCTTGCCAGCCTCGACATGGGCGCGGAGCGCGCCGAACGGCCCCTGCCGGCACTGGCCCCAGTCGTCCACCACAAGCTTGTTCATGATGTCCGTGAGCGAGAGCTCGAGCGCGCTCATGGTGCCGTAGGGCACCACGAAAGCGCTCGGCTTGATCCACTCGGTCTTGAGGAGCGGCGCCGGCTCCACGAGGCGCGAGGCCTCCACCACGATGTCGGCGCCTTTGATGCAGCCCTCCCAATCCTCGGTCACGATGACGGGCTTGCCGAGATCGCGCGTGAGCCGCTCGCCGAAGGCTTTGCGGCTCTCAGGCCGCCGCGAGTGCACGCGGATCTCCTTGAAACCGAAGAGCCGGTCCAGCAGCCGCACGTTCCAGTATGAGCTGCCGCGAGCGCCGATGTGGCCGAGCACGGCGCTGTTCTTTCGCGCGAGATATTTCGCGCCGATAGCAGTGACGGCGCCGGTCCGCATGTCCGTGATGTCGCTGGCATCGATCACCGCGACGGGCATCCCCGTCGCGGGATGGAAGAGATTGAGCAACGCCATCTCGGAGCGCAGGCCGTGCTTGTAGTTGTCGACGTAGTCGCTGACGATCTTGACGCCCGCGACGCCGAGCGGCGCCACGTAGCCGCGGAGCACATTGAAGTGCCCGCGGATGGTCTTGGGATCGGGCACAAGATGGACGCGCGGCTCGATCACGGTCTCGCCGCTGCCCTGGGCGCGGAGCACGTCCTCGGTCGCCTTAAGGATCTCGTCGTCGGTGAGCGCGAGCTTCTCGACTTCGGGCCCGCCGAGATAGGTGATGTCGATCTTCGGCATCGTCCCTCCCCTATCCACGCATCCGCGTGCCGTCGGGATCGAAGAGCGGAACCGGCGTGATGATGGCGGGGCGGCGATTGCCGATGATCTCGACCTCGAAGCCGTCGCGCGCCGACGTGAGTTCCGCGGGTATGTAGCCGAGGGCCACCGATTTCTTCACGTGATGGGCATAGCCGCCGGAGGTGATCCAGCCGACCACCTTGCCAGCGTGCCAGACCGGCTCGTCGCCGATGCAGTCGGCGTCCGCGGCATCGATGGCGAAGGTGACCAGCCGGCGTTTCGCTCCCGCCTCTTTCTCTTTGAGCGCGGCGTCCCGGCCGACGAAGTCGTTCTTGCGCAGATGCACGAACCGGCCGAGCCCAGCCTCGAAGGGGCCATAGATCGGCCGGTACTCCCGCGCCCAGCTGCCGAAGCTCTTCTCGAGGCGCAGTAAATTGAGCGCCCGCGCGCCGAACAGACGCAGGCCGAGATCGCGGCCATTCTCCATCAGCAGGTCGTAGAGCGCGCGCTGGTAATCGACGCCGACCCAGATCTCGTAGCCGAGATCGCCCGTAAAGGTGATGCGGCCGACCTTCGCGAGGATCATGCCCAGCTCCAGCTCGCGGAATGAGAGGAACGGGAATGCGGCGCTCGAGACGTCTTGCGAGGTCAGACGCTGCAGCAGCTCACGCGAGCGCGGCCCCGCGATCGAAAGGCCCGTGACGTCCGATCGCAACGGACGAATGGCAACACCGCGGTCGGGCACCCACGCCTCGAACCAGCGCATGTGATAGTCCTCGGCAATGCCGGAGCCGAAGATATAGAAGCGCTCGGACCCTGCCTTCGCGACCGTGAAGTCGCCGATCAGCTTGCCGTTGGGATTGAGCATCGGCGTGAGGGCGAGCCGGCCTTGCGGCGGCATGCGCCCGACCAGGAGATGCGAGAGCCAGGCCTCGGCGCCCGCACCCGTCACCTCGTATTTGGCGTAGGTCGAGATCTCCATGAGACCCACGCCGGTGCGCACGGCGTGGCACTCGGCGCCGACGGTCTCGTGCGCGTTCGAGCGGCGGAAGGTCACGTCCTCCTCGGCCTTCATGCCGTCGCGCGCGAACCAGAGCGCGTGCTCGAGCCCGAAGGAGACGCCGAACACCGCGCCCTCGGATTTGAGCCGGTCGTAGACCGGCGTGGTGCGCAGCGGGCGCGCCGCGGGCAGCTCCTCGTTGGGGAAGCGGATGCTGAAGCGGCGCGAATAGTTCTCGCGCACCTTGGCATTGGTGTAGGCCATGGTCGCCCAATCGCCGAAGCGCGAGATGTCCATGGCCCAAACATCGAAGCCGGGATCGCCGCGGATCATCCAATTCGAGAGCGCGAGGCCCACGCCGCCGCCCTGGCTGAACCCCGCCATGACGGCGCAGGCCGACCAGTAGTTCTTGAGGCCGCGCACCGGTCCCACCAGCGGGTTCCCGTCGGGCGCGAAGGTGAAGGGCCCATTGACGACCTTCTTGATGCCGGCGCGGCCGATCGGCGGGAAATGCTTGAAGCCCAGCTCGAGCGACGGCGAGATGCGGTCGAGGTCGGTCGGGAGCAATGCGTAGGTGAAGTCCCACGGCGTGGTTTTCTCGGACCACGGCGTCGCCGCCTTCTCATAGGTCCCCATCAGCATGCCGCGGCCTTCCTGGCGCATGTAGATCTCGCCCTCGGGGTCCACGATGTGCAGCACCTCCTTGGGCGAGGCGACGACCTCGGGAATCTCCTCGGTGATGAGGTAGTGGTGCTCCATCGCCAGCACAGGGAGCTCGAGGCCGACCATACGGCCGACCTCGCGCGCCCAGAGCCCGCCGGCATTGACGATGTGCTCGGCGTGGATCGTGCCCTGCTCGGTGACAACGTCCCACGTGCCGTCAGGCCGATGCTGCAGGTCGGTAACGCGGTTGAAGCGGTAGATCTCGGCGCCCTGGAGGCGCGCGGCCTTGGCGTAGGCTTGGGTCACGCCCGAGGGATCGACATGGCCCTCGAGCGGATTGTAGAGGCCGCCGACGAAGTACTTCTTGTCCATCAGCGGGAAGAGCTTCGCAGCCTCGTCCGCCGTGACCAGCTCCTGGCCGAGACCGAGGTAGCGGCCGCGGCCGCACATCAGCTTGAGCCAATCCATCCGTTCGCGGGTGGCGGCGAGAGAGATGCCCTCGGTGATGTGGACGCCGCAGGACTGGCCGGAGATCTGCTCGATCTCCTTGTAGAGATTGATTGTGTATTGCTGGAGCTTGGCGACGTTGGGGTCGCTGTTGATGGTGTGCATGCCGCCTGCCGCATGCCAGGTCGAGCCCGAGGTGAGCTCGTTGCGCTCGACGAGCACCACGTCCTTCCAGCCGGCCTTCGTCAGATGATAGAGCACGCTGCACCCGACCACGCCGCCGCCGATCACCGCCACCTGTGCATGGGATTTCATCGCCCACCCGATCCTTTTGCCGGTTCCCCGGGCGATCATAGGTCAGAAGCGGGCGGCGCGCATCGTTCAGGGCGATACCGCGAGGCTCGCGCCGGTGGGGTAAACTTGCACTACCCTCGACTTGGCATTAGCGTTCACGGTAGGTGCCGCCGCTTGTCCGCGAGAAGATCAACGGTGGCCATATAGAACACCGAACAGAGGAGGAGAGGCGCTATGACATCCAGGAAACCAGGGAGTTCCGATCATCCGAAGGTCCATGAGGCGTTCGGCCTCATGAAGCGCGGCCGCATGGATCGCCGCGAGTTCATCCGCGTGGCAGCGCTGCTCGGCACCTCGGCAACCGTCGCCTATGCGATGGCCGGCCTGCCCGAGCCCGCGTTCGCCGCCAGCAACATGCCGTTCCCCGCCGACGACCCCAAGGCCAAGGCGGGGGGTATCCTCAAGATCGCGATGGAAGTCCAGAAGATGGAGGACCCCGCGACCTATTCGTGGGTCCCAATGTCGAACCAGACGCGGCACACGCTCGAATACCTGGTGATGACAGGACCCGACAACGTCACCCGCCCGATGCTGGCGGAGAGCTGGACCGCCGCTGAGGACCTCAAGACCTGGACATTCAACCTGCGCAAGGGCGTGATGTGGCATAACGGCGAGGAGTTCACCGCCGACCACGTCAAATGGAACGTCGAGCGCTGGCTCGATCCCAAGACCGCCTCGTCCAACGTCGGTCTCTCGGTTTTCTCGGCGATGGTCGACGTGACCGACGAGAAGGATGCCAAGGGCAAGCCGATCAAGCGCCTGAGCAAAGGAGCGATTGAGGTCGTCGACAAGAACACGATCCGATTCCACCTGAATAAGCCGGTGCTGTCGGCGCCCGAGGACTGCTACAACTATCCGACGGCGATCGCGCATCCTTCCTTCAAGCCGCCGCTCTCGGACAACATGATCGGCACCGGCCCATTCGAGCTCGCACAGCTCAAGGTCGGTGACCGCTGCATCTTGAAGCGCATCACCAAGACCAAGGACGGGAAGGATTTCAACTACTGGGGCGGAAAGGTCTATCTCGACGAGATCCACTACTACAACTTCGAGACGACCAACCAGCTTCCCGCTTTCGCATCGGGCGACGTTGACGGCGTCTATCAATTCTCAGTCGAGCAGCTGGACCTCGCCAAGTCGCTCCCGGGCGCGATCCACATCGCGCGGACGGCGCAGACCATCGCCTGCCGCATGCAGGTCGACCAGAAGCCGTTCACGGACAAGCGGGTGCGGCAGGCTGTCTTGAAATCCGTCGACAACGAGGCGGTGAAGAAGCTCGTCTACCCTGAGGGCGGCGACATCGGTCAGAACCATCACGTGGCGCCGGTTCATCCCGACTACGATCCGCTGCCGCCGATCAAGAAGGATGTCGCGGCGGCGAAGCAACTGCTCAAGGAGGCCGGCTACGAGAACGGCATCGAACTCACCATCGACGTCGGCAACACCGACGGCAATGAGCAGCAGACGGCTTGCGAGGCCATGCGCGACCAGATGAAGGAGTCCGGGATCACACTCAAGATCAACATCCTGCCATCCGCGAAATTCTGGGAGATCTGGGACAAGACGCTGTTCGGATGCACCGCCTGGACGCACCGTCCGCTCGGTACCATGGCGATGTCGCTGGCCTACCGGACAGGGGTGCCCTGGAACGAGAGCCACTACGCGAACCCCGAGTTCGACAAGGCGCTCGACGCGGCCGAGGCGACGCTCGACGTCCACGAGCGTAAGCCCAAGCTGATGAAGGCGGCGAAGATCCTGCAGGACGACGCCGTGATGATCATGCCGTACTTCCGGCCGATCTACACGATGGTCGGCAAAAGCGTGAACGGGTACGAGGGTCACCCGACCCAGTACCATCAGTTCAACAAGGTCTGGAAGGCCTGAGCATGTTCTGACGTCGGGCCCGGGAGGACGGCTCCCGGGCCTGACGTCCTTAGTAGAGCCGTCACAGAAGCCAACCCATGCTCAAGCTCATCGGCAATCGCCTGCTCCAGATGCTGCTCATCATGGCGGTGGTGTCGCTGGTGATCTTCGCCATCTTCGATAGCGACAAGTTCAAGCGTCAGATCGCGGTCGCGGAGTTGGGCGGGTTTGCCGTCTCGGCGTTGTCGGACCAGGACTATGAGGCCTGGCTCGACCGCAAAGGGCTGAACGTGCCGTTCTATGACCGCTACATCAAATGGGTCGCCGGTGTCGTGACCGGCGATTTCGGACGTTCGTTCGAGAAGGCCGAGCCGGTGAGCCGCCTGCTGGGCGACCGCCTGATCAACACGGGGATATTGGCTTTCTGGGTGTTCGCCCTGATGATTCCGATATCCCTGACGCTCGGGATCATCGCCGGCATGAGAGAGGGGGCGGTGCAGGATCGCGCCGTATCCTTCGTCGCCGTGCTCACGACGTCATTGCCGGAGATCGCGACCGCGATCGTGCTTACCGTGATCTTCGCGCTGGGCCTGCAATGGGTCCCGGCAAACTCCGCCATGGTCAACGGCTGGGATTGGCGCCAGCTCGCGCTCCCCGTGATGACGCTGGTGCTCTATGACTGCGGCTACGTCACGCGGATGACGCGGGCGTCCATGGCCGAGGTCATGACGTCCCAGTACATCCGCACCGCGGTGCTGAAGGGCCTGCCGCACCGCCGGGTCATCCTGCGCCATGCGCTGCGCAACGCGCTGATCGCGCCCTTCACGATCATCGCGCTACAGCTCAACTGGATCCTCTCCGGCGTTGTCGTGGTCGAGGTATTCTTCCAGTACTCTGGCTTCGGCAAGCTGCTGCTGGACGCCGCATTGTTCGGCGACGTCTATGTGATCCAGGCGGCGACGCTGGTCGCGGTCTTCGTCGCGGTGATCTCGCAGATCATCTCGGACGTGGGCTATACGTTCCTCAATCCGCGCATCCGCTTCAGTTGAGGGAACGATGGCGAGCGTCGAAGTCCTTGCCACCCCTCCCGCAGCGCCGCCGGTTGCGGCCGCCGCGCCGCCGCTCACGCTGTTGAAACGGCTGCAGCGGCCGCGCGTCTGCATCGCGCTCCTCTTGCTGATGTGGCTACCGCTCACCGCCTCGGTCATGTTCGGCGGCTATCTCGGCGACGCCTTCAAGACCTGGGTGTTGCTGCCGGCGATCCCCGCGACGATCCTGCTCTATGTCGTCGCCGTGGCGTCCTGGCGCGAATCGCCCATCGCCATCATCGGCGTAAGCCTGGTGTTCTTCTGGCTCATCGCCGCGGTGACGGTGCCGTTCCTGCCGCTCGTCGACCCGAACAAGCCGATCGCGCCGTTCACGGGCGTGGGCATCGAGAAGAACGGCCATCTCTTCCTCCTGGGCGCGGATTTCAAGGGCCGCGATATGCTCTCCCGCGTTCTCTGGGGCTGCCAGCGCGTGCTGGTCTGGGGCGTCACCGCGACGCTGGTCGCCTATGTCGTCGGCTCGATGCTGGGCCTGATGGCGGGATATCTCGCCAAGTGGTGGGACCAGGTGATCTCGTTCATCGCGAATGTGCTGCTCTCGTTCCCGGTGATGGTGCTGTTCATCCTGATCCTGAATTACCTCGGCGCCAGCGGCTTCAACATCGTAATCGCCGTGACCTTCGCCTCGGCGCCGGCGATCATGCGCATCGTCCGCGGCCTCACGCTCGACACCAAGACCCGCGACTACATCTTTGCGGCGCAGACGCGCGGCGAGCATCCGCTGCGGATCATGATCTACGAGCTCCTGCCGAACGCGCGCGGTCCGATCATCGTCGATGCCTGCCTGCGCCTCGGCTATACGACCGTGGCGATCACCACCTTGACCTTCCTCGGCCTCGGCCTGCAGCCGCCGGATCCCGATTGGGGCCTGATGATCAAAGAGGCGGCGAAGGTCGCTATGCTCTGGAAGTTCTCCTACATGCTGCTCATCCCGGCGCTCTCGGTCTCGAGCCTGATCCTCGGCTTCAACCTGATGGCGGATGGGCTCCGCGAGATGAGCCTCAGGGACTGATCGGTGACCGAGCCATCCCCCGTCCTCGAGTGCCGTAACCTCTCGATCTCGTATTACACGCGCGCGGGCGAGGTGCCCGCCGTGGTCGATTTCAATCTGAAGCTGATGCCCGGCGAAGCGCACGGCATCGTCGGCGAGTCCGGTTGCGGCAAGTCCACGGTCGCGCTCGCGATCATGAACTACCTCGGCAAGAACGGCGCCATCGTCGGCGGCAAGATCCTGTTCGAGGGCGCGGACATGCGGACCATGTCCGAGGAGCAGCTGCGCCAGATCCGCGGCTCCAAGATCGCCATGGTCTATCAGGAGCCGATGGCGTCGCTCAATCCGTCGATGCGGATCTCCGAGCAGCTGGCGGAGGTTCCGATCTATCATGAGGGCATCGCGCGCGCGGAGGCGTTGGCGCGCTCGGAGGCCTTGCTCGAGCAGGTGCGGATTCCTGATCCCAAGCGGATCATGAATTCCTATCCGCACCAGATCTCCGGCGGCCAGCAGCAGCGCGTCGTGATCGC
This sequence comes from Allostellaceae bacterium, assembly GCA_035280245.1. Classification (GTDB taxonomy): domain Bacteria; phylum Pseudomonadota; class Alphaproteobacteria; order ATCC43930; family CGMCC-115725; genus DASZHJ01. The sequence goes on along the minus strand of DATEGF010000366.1, from coordinate 122,446 downwards.
CATGGCGCTGCTGTCGAAGCCCAAGCTGCTGCTGCTCGACGAGCCCACGACAGCGCTCGACGTGACCGTGGAGGCGGGCATCGTTGAGCTCATCAAGGAGATCTCCCAGACCTTCGGCACGTCGCTCATCTACATCTCGCACAACCTCGGCCTCATCGTGGAGACCTGCAACCGGGTCACGGTGATGTATTCCGGCGAGGCCGTGGAGACCGGCGACATCCGCAGCGTCTTCAATGATATGCGGCATCCCTATACGCGCGGCCTCTTCAACTCGATCCCGGTGCCGGGCGCCGACAAGAACGCGCGGCCGCTGGTGGCGATCCGTGGCCAGCTGCCACTGCCCTATGCGCGGCCGCAGGGCTGCTACTTCGGTCCGCGGTGCGACCACTTCGCGGCCGGCATCTGCGACAAGCGGCCGCTTCCTATGCACCCGGTCGAACCTAACTCGAGCCATGCGGTACGGTGCGAGCGGTTCCGAGAGATCGATTGGGATGCGGCAAAGCCGAAACACATCGAGCGCGAGCCGGTCGCGCCCGGTCACATGGTCCTGCATGTCGACGATCTCACCAAGCACTACACGATCGAGAGCAGGGCCGCCCTGCTGGTGGGCTCGAAGAAGACCGTGAAGGCGAACGAGAAGATCACCTTCCGCGCCCATGAGGCCGAGACCATCGCGATCGTCGGTGAATCCGGCTGCGGCAAGTCGACCTTCGCGAAGGTGCTGATGGGACTCGAGGACGCGACCGGCGGCAAGGTCCAGCTGGGCGACCTCAACCTCGCCAATCTGCCGGTGCAGCAGCGCGACCAGGGCACCATCTCGCGCTTGCAGATGATCTTCCAGAATCCGTTCGACACGCTGAACCCGAGCCACACCGTCGGATCGCAGATCGCGCGCGTGATCCGCAAATTCGGGCGCGAGCGAGACGCCAAGAAGGTCGAGGAGCGCGTCAACGAGCTCCTGGACATCGTCAAGCTGCCGCGCGACTTCGCCAAGCGGCGGCCCCGGCAGCTCTCCGGTGGCCAGAAACAGCGCGTCGGCATCGCGCGCGCCTTCGCCGGCGATCCCAAGATCGTCGTCGCCGACGAGCCGGTCTCGGCGCTCGACGTCTCCGTGCAGGCGGCGGTCACGGGCCTGCTGATGGACATCCAGCGCAACAACCGCACGACGCTGCTGTTCATCAGCCACGACCTCTCGGTGGTGCGCTATCTCGCGGACCGCGTGGTCGTGATGTACCTCGGCCAGATCATGGAGAAAGGGGCCACCGAGGAGATTTTCTCGCCGCCCTATCATCCCTACACCGAGGCGCTGCTCTCCGCCGTTCCGATCGCCGATACGCGCGTCCGGAAGCGCAAGATCGTCCTGCAGGGCGAGATGCCCTCGCCCTCCAATCCGCCGAAAGGCTGCCCCTTCTCGACCCGCTGCCTCTACATGATGAAGGGTGTCTGCGACACCATCCCGCCGCCGCAGCGCACCTTCGCCCACCGCCACGTCATCGCTTGCCACCTCGACGAGGCCACGCTCAAGGCGATGGAGCCCGTGATCACGGTGGAGGACGACGCAGCGCCATCGCACGCATCGTCGGCGACGGCAGAGGCCATACCGAGCGCTCCGTAGTCTTTTTCATTTTTCGGCGAGCCCCCTCACCCTCCCCTCTCCCCGACGGGGAGAGGGTTGCGTAGGCTTAGCGAGCGGAGCGAGCTTAGCCGAAGCTGGGTGAGGGGGATGAACTCCAACGCCTCTACAATGGGTTGCCCTTAAGGTTAGCCGCCCAAGACATCCTCGAACGGGAACGTCGACAGCAGCTTGGAGCCCTTGTCGGTAATCAGGACCTGCTGCTCGAGCTTCACGCCCTCGCGGCCGCCTTCCTCGCCCATGTAGCTCTCGACGCAGATGGTCATGCCGGGCTCGAGGTCGCCGTCGTAGGCGCTGCGCTCGCGGTCCTGGATGTGCGTGATCTTGGGCCACTCGTCGCAGAGCCCGACGCCGTGCGCGACACAGGAGTAGCGGTTCTTCACGAAGGAGTTCGGGATGCGCCAGGCGAGGTCGCTCGCCTCGCGGAGGTTCATCCCCGGCCGCATCAGCTTGTCGATGTTGTGATGGATCTGATCGAGCGCGAGGCCATAGAGGCGGCGCTGCTCGTCCGTGGGCTTGCCGGGTCCGCAGAAATACGTGCGGGAGATGTCGGCGCAGTAGCCGAAGGGACCGATCAGGTCGGTGTCGAAGCTCACGAGGTCGCCGGGCCGGATCAACCGATCGCCGCATTCCTGGAACCAGGGATTGGTGCGCTCGCCCGAGGACAGGATCCGCGTCTCGATCCACTCGCCGCCCATGCGGATGTTGGTCTCGTGCAGGATCGCCCAGAGCTCGTTCTCGGTCATGCCGGGCCGGAGGGCCTCGTGCATGCGCGCCATCCCGGCCTCGCAGACCGCGATCGATTGCACCATGCAGGCGATCTCGTCCTCGGACTTGATGGCCCGCGCGAGCTCGCACGGTCCCTGTCCGTCCACGATCTCGATGCCGAGCGCCTCGAGGGCGTGGGTTCCGGGTGGGTCGAGTTTGTCGACCGCGAGGCGCTTGCTCCTGCCGTGCGCCGCCAGCACGTCGGCGATCTCCGCGGCCCAGGCCTTCGCCTTCTCCTCCAGGCGGCTTCCCGCGCTGAAGAAGAAAATTCCGCGCGCTGGCCGTGCCTCGGCCACCGTCTCGAGATCCGCGGACATGAACTCGCAATTATGGAAGTCCCAAAGGATCGCCTTTCCCTCGGCCGGCACGAAGCAGTACCGCGCCGGCGAGCTGTGCGATGTCCAGACCGACATGTTCCGGCTGCCGGTGGCGTAGCGGATGTTCAAGGGGTCGCTCAGCAGCGCTCCCGGGCAGTCCATCCGCCTGAGCTCGGCCTGGAAGCGGCCAAGCCGATAGGCGCGCAGACGCACCATGTCGATCTGCCGCTCGTTGTCCTTGACCCCCGCGCTCGCCCAGCTTGGCGCGAGACGCCGCTCCTGCATGTCGTTCATGGCGTGATCTCCCTAACCCCGTAGGTGCTTGGCGAATTGCCGGTTGCGGGCATGCAGGCCCTTCGCCGAGCCGAACACGTAGTGCTTCGACATGTCCGGCGAGTATCTGCTCGCGGGCGGATGCCGCCGGAGCGCCTCCGCGAGCGCGCGGATGTGATGGGGCCCGGCGCCGCAGCAGACGCCGAGATAATTGATCCCCATCGCATAAGCCTCCTTGCCAAACTCTGCGATCTCGTAGCGATTGCAGGTGAAGGGATCGAGCGCCACCGGGAACGGCCGATCCTCGGGGATGCAATCGCAGGCCTTGTCGTGCAGTGACTGGAAGGTCGGCTCCTTCGTCGTCGTCCGGTAGGGCACGGGCAGCGCCGCCACGTGGCAGCTGACCGCGCGCCGAATCTTCTTGAGCAGCGGAAGCATCGTGGCGGGCCCGCGCGAGCAATTGAGACCGACCACGTCGGCGCCGCCGTCCTCGAGGCGCTTCATCGCATCGACGGGATCCCAGCCCTCTCGCGTCTTGCCGTCGGTCAGGATCGCCATGGTGATCACCGACGGGATCTTCGCGGCCGTGATGGCCTGCAGTGCGATCAGCGCCTCGCCCGCATGCGAATAGGTCTCGCCGATCATGAAATCGGCGCCCGCATCCGCGGCCCAGCCGATCTGCTCGTCGAACATCTTTCGCGAGGCTTTGTGAGTCGCGGGATCGTCGGGCAGATATGTGGTGCTATTACAGATGTTGCCGGCAAGCAGCGTGCCGGTGGCCCTCGCGACCTTCTTGGCGATCTTGAGCGCCGTACGGTTCATCGGCGCGAGGTCCTTCTCGCGCCCGATCAGCTTCAGCTTTGCGCGGTGGCCGTAGTAGGTGAAGGCCTCGACCACGTCGGAGCCCGCACGTACGAACTCCGTGTGGAGCTGCTCGACGAGCTTGGGATGCTCGAGCACGACCTCCGGCACGAAGGCGCCCGCCTGCAGGTAGCCTCGGCGCTCGAACTCGAAGAGATAGCCCTCGGCGCAGATCACCGCGCCTTTGTCGAGCCGCCGCAGCAGCTCCGGCTTCGACGATTTGCTCTTCGCGCGCCCGCCCGCCTTCATCGCTCCACCCCTCCCACTGACCTTGTTCAGCACAGCAAATACCAAGACTGCGCATGCTGCAACCGCGCACGATCACTCTATCGTGCTCCGCTTGTGCCTCGGGGGATTCGATGCTGATATCGATGCGAAGGCACTGGGGCGGAGGCGATCATGGGGCGGATTTCAGCGAGGCTTGCGCTGGCGGCGGCGACCGTGCTGGCAGCCATGAGCGGAGCGGCGGAGGCCAAGAGCCTGCGCCTCAACATCACCGCCGATCCCTCGCAGATGGACCCGATCACGGAATCCGAGCTGATCGCCGGCGACATCATCCGGAACATGTACGAGGACCTCGCCGGCATCGACAAAGACGGGAAGGTGATCCCGGTCCTTGCAACGGAATGGCAGGCGACTGACGGCGGCAAGACTTGGCGCTTCAAGCTGCGCACCGGCGTCAAATTCCAAACCGGACGCGAGCTCAAGGCGACGGACGTCAAGCGCTCCTTCGAGGCGCTGCTGACGCCCGCGCTCAAGCCCGGTGCGAGCCAAGTCTATCTCAAGGATATCGTCGGCGCCCAGGACTTGCTCGACGGCAAGGCCACCGCGCTCGCGGGCGTCAAAGTGGTGGACGACACCACCGTCGACATCACCTTCAACAAGCCCGACGTGCTCTTCCCGATCTATCCCGTGCGCATCTTCGACACGGACGTGCTGACGCACGGCGCCGACTGGTTCCTGAAAGAGTCGGCGGGCACCGGTCCATTCCAGTTCGTAGAGTGGAAGCGCGGCGAGGCGGTCCGCCTGAAGGCGTTCCCGGGCTATTGGGGCGGCGCTCCCAAGATCGACGAGGTCGCGTTCCTGGTAGTGCCGAACATTGAGACCGCGCTCTCGCTCTATGAGACCAAGGGCCTCGATCTGGTCGAGGTCCCGGCGAGCGGGACGCGCGCGGTTCTCAAGGACTCCCGCTACCAGAACCAGACCATCCAGGTGCCGGCGGCTCAGATCACCTATCTCGGCATGAACCAGAACCTCTACGCGCCCTTCAAGGACAAGCGCGTTCGCGAGGCGATCAGCCTGGCAGTCGACCGCGACGGCTTCGTGAAAGGCATCCTTGGCGGCGCGGGCCTGCCGCTCTACGGCTCGATTACGCCGGGCGTCGCGGGTTACGCGCCCGTGGCGAAGATTCCCTACGACCCCCAGCGCGCCAAGAAACTCCTCGCGGAGGCGGGCTTCCCAGACGGCAAAGGTCTGCCGCCGATCGACATCCAGGCCACTCCCGTCGAGAAGGATTCCCTCGCGGCGCTGGCCGACCAGTTCAACAAGGTGCTTGGCATGCAAGTCAACGTGAAGGTCGTGGAGCGCGCGACCTACATCAAGCAATTGAACGCGGGCGAGGTCGCGTTCTTCCCCTGGGGCTGGACCGCCGACTATCCCGACGCGCTCTATTTCCTGTCGCAGCTCTGGGATTCCCGCAGCCCCTATGACCGCGTCAGATGGAAGAACGAGGACTACAACAAGCTGATCGACCAGGCACAGGGCGAGCCCAACGCCGAGGCGCGCTACAAGATCTACGCGCAGGCCGAGAAGATCATCGTGGACGACGTCGGCATGGCGCCGCTTTATGTCCGCACGCAGATCTGGCTGAAGCAGCCCAACGTGAAGAACGTCTACCTGACGCCCTTCCGGATGCTGCCCTATGCGAAGGTGGAGATGGAGTGAGGCGCGTGGTGTCCTAGCGCCTTGCTCTCCTACATCGCACGTCGCCTCGCCGAGCTCGTCTTCGTCCTTGCGGCCGTGCTGGTGCTCGCCTTCGCGGCGAGCCGGCTCATGCCGGGAGACCCCATCGGCGCCATGCTGAGCGACCGCTCCGGCGATGCCGCGCTGGAGCAGCGGTTGCGCGCCGAATACGGCCTCGACGCGCCGATCCTTCAGCAGTTCGCGACCTACGTCCGCGGCGTCGTCCGCGGCGAGTTCGGCCTCTCCTATCGCTTCGTGGGCGTCCCCGTTGTGGAGGTGCTGGGCGACAGCCTCAAGATCAGCCCGCTGCTGGCGTTGGCGGCACTCTTCGTCGCGGTACCGCTCGGCGTCGCCGCCGGCGCGCTGGCGGCGCTCAAACACAATCGATGGGCGGACACCTCGATCATGGCGGTGATGATCGCGGGGATCTCGGTGCCGAACTTCGCGAGCGCGGCGTTCCTGGTCTATCTGCTCGCCGTGCGCCTCAACGCACTGCCGGTCGCGGGCTGGGGCACCGCGCAGCAGGCAGCCCTGCCGGTGATCGTGCTTGCGCTCCAGCCCACGGCCTACATCGCCCGGCTTGCCCGCACCTTCATGCTGGAGGTGCTGGCCCAGGACTACATCCGCACCGCGCGCGCCAAGGGCATGCGCGAGCGGATCGTGATCTTTCGGCACGCGCTGCCGAACATCCTGGTGCCGCTCCTCACCACCATTGGCGTCATCTTTGGCACGCTTCTCACCGCCACCTTCGTCGTCGAGACCGTCTTCAATATTCCCGGTCTCGGCCGACAGGCGATCCAGGCGATCTTCGCGCGCGACTATCCCGTCACCGTCGCGGTGCTCCTGCTGTTCACCTTCTTCTATGCGGGGATCAATCTCGTGGTCGACCTCCTCTACGGGGTGATCGATCCGCGAATCCGGCTGGAGGCGCGGCGATGACCACGCTCGAGATCGCGCCGCCGAAGGAGAGCGGCGAATTCCGCCGCCGGTTCCTGGGCAATCGCAATGCCGTGATCGGCGGCACGCTCGTCGCTATCGCCGTCCTGACGGCGCTGTTCGCCACGGCGCTCGCCCCGCATTCCTACACCGATACCAATATGCTGCTGGTCTGGGGCGATCCCGATGCGGAGCATTGGCTGGGCCTCGATGCTCTCGGTCGCGACATCCTCAGCCGCATTCTCGTGGGTGCCCGTGTCTCGCTCGGCGTCGCCGCGGCGGTGCTCACCCTGACGCTCGCCTTCGGAACCGCCGTGGGTATGGTGGCCGCCTATCTCGGTGGATGGATCGACACCGTCGCCATGCGGGCGGCCGACATCATCCTGGCTTTTCCAGAGCTCATCTTCGCGATCCTGCTCGCCGCCGTACTGGGACCGGGCGTCGTCACCGTGGTCCTCGCGCTCGCGATCACGTGGTGGCCGGGCATCGCCCGCCTCGCGAGATCGCTTGTCCTGAGCCTGCGACACGAGGCCTTCGTCGAGGCCGCCGTCGCCAGCGGCACGCGGCCGACCGCGATCATGCTGCGGCATTTCCTGCCGAACATCGTGGCGCCGCTGATCGTGCGGGCCTCGATCGGCGTGGGCTTCATCATCACGGCCGAGGCGACGCTGAGCTTCCTCGGGCTCGGCGTGCAGGAGCCGACGCCGAGCTGGGGCGGGATGATCCGTGATGGGCTCACGGTCCTGCGCACCGATCCTTCACTGGCGATTTCCGCGAGCACTGTGCTGGGCGTCACGATCCTCGGCTTCAACCTGCTGGGCGACGGGCTCCGCGACCTGCTCGATCCCCGCGCGAGGGACCGGTGAGCCTGCTCGAGGTCGACGATCTTGCGGTGTCGTTCGCGCGCGGCGGCCGGCGCGTTCGCGTGCTGGACGGCGTCTCCTTCTCGATCGAGCCCGGCGAGATCCTGGGCGTCGTCGGTGAGAGCGGGTCAGGCAAGACCGTCACCGCCCTTAGCCTGCCGCGGCTGCTCGGCGAGCAGGGTACCATCGACCGTGGCCACATCAGGCTCGGCGGCCGCGACCTCACGGCGCTCTCGGCCAATGAGATGACGAAGGTGCGCGGCCAAGACCTCGCCATGGTCTTCCAGGAGCCGATGACCTCGCTCAATCCGCTCCTGAAGGTGGGCTTCCAGATCGCCGAGGTCCTGGTGGAGCACCTCGGCCTTGATCGCGCGCGAGCCAAGCACCGCGCCATCGAGCTGCTGGACCAGGTCGGCATCGCCGATCCCGACCGACGCGCCGAGGCCTATCCGCATCAGCTGTCGGGCGGCATGCGCCAGCGCGTGATGATCGCCATGGCGCTCGCCTGCGAGCCCAAGCTGCTGATCGCCGACGAGCCCACCACGGCGCTCGACGTCACCATCCAGGCGCAGATCCTGGCGCTGCTTCGCGACCTGCGAGCGCGCACCGGCGCCGCCATCCTGCTGATCACCCACGACCTCGGCGTGATCGCCGAGACTGTCGATAGCGTGCTGGTGATGTACGCGGGCGAGATCGTTGAGGAAGCGTCGGTCGACCGACTGTTCGCGGCGCCCGCGCATCCCTATACGCGCCTCCTGCTGCGCTCGATCCCCTCGGTCGAGGCGAAGCGATCGAGCCTCGATGCCATCGCGGGCGCACCACCGTCGCCGATGAGTTTTCCCGGCGGATGCCGGTTCCACCCGCGCTGCCCACTCCGCATCGACGTTTGCGTCGCGAAATCGCCGCCGCGCGAGCCTGCCTCCGGTGGTGGTATCGTGCGCTGCTGGCGAAAGGCCGAGGTACAGCAGATCGAGGCACGCGTGCGATGAGTCCGGCCCTTCTCGAGCTCGATCGGGTCAGCCGCGATTTCAGCACGGGTGGCTCGATGCTGACGCGCGGCGCGGCGCGCCTGCGCGCCGTGGACGAAGTAACGCTGGCGCTGGCGCCAGGTCAGACCTTGGGCCTCGTGGGCGAAAGCGGCTGCGGAAAGACGACGCTCGCGCGCCTCGCGCTGAGGCTGCTCGAGCCCAGCGCCGGCACGATCCGCTTCGAGGGGCGCGACATCAGCCACCTCGGAGAGCGGGAGCTGCGCCCGCTGCGCCGGCAGTTCCAGGCGATCTTCCAGGATCCGTTCTCGTCGCTCAATCCGCGCATGCGTGTGGGCGAGATCGTGGCGGAGCCGTTGCGCAATTTCGGGGTCCCTGCGTCCGAGCGGCGGCGACAGGCCGCGGCCCTTCTCGAGACCGTCGGCCTACCCGCGGATGCTGCACGCCGCTATCCTCACGCCTTCAGCGGCGGTCAGCGCCAGCGCATCGGGATCGCCCGCGCGCTCGCGCTCGAGCCTAAACTGATCGTCTGCGACGAGGCCGTCTCCGCGCTCGATGTCTCCGTCCAGGCCCAGATCTTGAATCTACTGGGTGAGCTGCAGCGCCGGCTCGGTCTCGCGCTCTTGTTCATCTCGCACAATCTGGCGGTCGTGCGCCACGTGAGCCACCGGGTCGCGGTGATGTATCTCGGGCGGTTGATCGAGCTCGCGGACGAGCCCGCGATCTTCGCGCGGCCACTCCATCCCTATACGCACGCGCTGCTCGCCGCCGTGCCCCAACCGGACCCGCGACGCCGCTCGCGCGAGGTGGCGGCGCCGGGCGAGGTGCCGAGCCCGATCGATCCACCCTCTGGCTGCCATTTCCACCCACGCTGCCCGCGCGCCGGCGCCGAATGCCGGACAACCGTCCCTGCCTTCCGCGAGGCGGAGCCGGGGCGCTGGGTGCGTTGTCATTTCCCAGGTTGAGGCCATGTCATGATTGTCGAGCGAACGCACTACTACGCGAAACCGGGTCTTGCCGAGCAAGTGCTCACGGCGCGCCGGCGCGCCTGCCTGGTGCGCATCGCCCTCGGCCTGCAGGCGGGCAAAGTCCGGGCGAAGGCGAGCGGCGACGGACCCGATGTGACGTGGGAATGCGCCTTCGCCGGCGACGCCGAGCACGACGCCGATCTCGCAGCACGCGCGGCCAGTACGGAGTTCGAGGCTGTGCGCGCGGAGATGCGCGAGCTGATCGTGCGCTTCGAGCGCTGCATCGAGCGCGACGTCGGCATGGGCGAGACGCATTGGAGCGGCGACCGCGACCTGGTCGATCTCGCGATCGCGCCGGAAGAGATCCGGTTTCGGAGCGCCGATCTGGAGCTCGTCGGATATCTCTACCGTCCACCGGGCCCCGGCCCCTTCCCCTGCATGATCACCAACCATGGCAGCGGGATGACGCAGGGCACGCAGGACGCCTGTCGGCCCGGCACCGGCGCACTGCTCATGAGCTGGGGCATCGCCTCCTTCCTGCCGCATCGCCGCGGCTACGGCAAGTCACCGGGCACTCCGTGGCGCACGGACGTCTCGGCGGAATTTGGCACCACCGAGTACGACAGCCAGCTCGTCCAACGGCTCGACCACGAGTCCGACGATATCGTGGCGGCACTCCATATGCTGCTGACGCATCCCGATATCGTGCCTGAGCACATTGGGGTCATGGGAAGCTCCTTCGGTGGCATCACCACGCTGCTCTCAGCAGCGAAATCCGATCGCTTCCGGTGCGCCGTGGAATTCGCGGGCGCCGCGATGAACTGGGAGCGCACGCCGGCGCTCCGCACCCACATGCTCGCCGCCGCGAAGGAATTGAGCCACCCTGTTTTCTTTATCCAGGCCGCGAACGACTACAGCATTGGCCCGACGCTGGCCTTGGCGCAGTCGCTCGAAGGCAGCGGCAAGGTGGTGGAGTCCAAGATCTATCCGCAATGGGGTCTGACGCGCGAGGAGGGGCACCTGTTCGAGAGCCGCGGTGGGCAGATCTGGGGCGCTGACGTGCGCAAGTTCCTGGAGCGCTGGTTGTGAGAGGTGCCTGGCTCGAGGACCTGACCTGGCCCGAGGTGGAGGCGCGCCTCAAAGCCGGCGCCCTGGTGTTTGTACCCGTGGGCGCGATCGCGAAAGAGCACGGCCACCATCTCCCCATGAGGACGGACTGGCTGGTAGCGCGGGAGCTTGCCCGGCGCGTCGCGGCCGCCCTGCCGGTGCTGGTTGCGCCGATCGTATCGCACGGCTACTACCCCGCTTTCACCCGCTATCCTGGGAGCCAGCATCTCTCCGCGGAGACTTTTGCCGCGGTCATGCGCGAATTGTTGAGCAAGCTGATTGCCGACGGAGCGCGACGGATCGCCGTCGTCAACACCGGCGTCTCGACGGAGGAGCCATTGCAGATCGTCGTGCGCGACCTCCTGGCCTCGACCGGCATGCGCATTGCCGTCGCCGACATGCGCCAGCTCGGCATACAAGTACTCGCGAGCGGCAGTCAAAAACTCGGCGGCCACGGCGACGAGTGGGAAACCTCGATGGTCCTCGCGATCGAGCCGAGCCTCGTCCATATGGACCGCGCCGTCGAGGACTACGGGAACATGCTCGGTGAGCCCAAGACCGTGTTCCGGCGGCCGGTCCGCTTCAGCGGCGATCCCGCTGATGGACCCGACTACAGCCGCAGCGGGGTGCGCGGCGACCCCACGTTGGCCACCGCCGAGAAAGGTCGCACGCTATTGGCGGAAATGGCGCGCGAGCTGATCGAAGGGTTGGTCGCGCTCTATCCCGACCTCAAGGGCTGATCTCATGCCGCGCCTTGCCTTGCCTGAGACTTGGGACGAGGAGACGGACGTCGTCGTCATCGGCTGCGGCTATGCCGGCGCGGTTGCCGCGCTGAGCGCACATGACGCCGGTGCCCGCGTGATCCTCATCGAGAAGATGCGGGAACCCGGCGGCATCTCCGTTTGCTCCGCGGGTGGCGTACGCGTGGCGGACGACGCGGACGCAGCCTTCGACTATCTCCGCGAGACCAATGGCGCCACGACGCCCGATCCGGTCCTGCGAACCCTCGCCAATGGCATGACCGAGGTCGAGGCATTCGTGCGAGCGCTCGGGAGCGAGAGCAGTGCCGTGATCTCGCGGCGCAAGGCCGCCGGCAATTATCCCTTCGCGGGCCACCGCACCTTTGGTTTCGTCTATGTCGACGACATCCCCGGTATCGATCCCGCGCGCGACTATCCGCACGTGCGCGGGTCGAAACCGGGCGCGCTGCTGTTCCGCGTGCTGCAGGACAATCTCCGCCGACGGAGCATCCAGGTGCGCACCGAGACGCCCGCGCGCCGACTGTTCGCCGATGCCCGGGGCGTCGTGCGCGGCGTGCAAATCGAGAGCGACGGCCGCTTGCGTTCGATTCATGCGAAGCGCGGCGTGATCCTGGCCTGCGGCGGCTTCGAGGCGAGCCCGGAGATGCAAGCGCAATTCTGGCAGGGCAAACCGGTGCTGTCCGCGGCAGTGCGCGGCAACACCGGCGATGGCGTCCGCATGGCGCAGGAGCTGGGCGCCGACCTCTGGCACATGTGGCACTACCACGGGTCCTACGGCTTCCAGCATCCCGATGCCGCCTATCCCTACGGCGTCCGCACCAAGCGACTGCCGGATTGGCTCCCCGGCGAAGGTCCGCGCGGCGATGTCGTAATGACCTGGATCGTGGTCGATCGTGCCGGTCGGCGGTTCATGAACGAGTATCCGCCTTATCTACAGGACACCGGCGCGCGGCCCCTCGAGCCCTATGACGCCAACCATCAGCGCTATGACCGAATCCCCTGCTGGCTGATCACGGATGAGGCCGGCCGCAAGCGCTATCCGCTGGGTCGCCCGACGTACAACGATCCCGCCGTAAGCTTCGACTGGAGCCCCGACAATGCGGCCGAGATCAAGCTCGGCATCGTGCAGCGCGCAGAGAGCGCCGCGGAGTTGGCTCGGCTGATGAACGTTAATGCTGCGGTCCTCGCCGACACCATCGCGCGCTGGAACCAGGCCTGCGCCCGTGAAAACGATCCAGAGTTCGGCCGTCCCGCCAGCAGCATGATGGCGCTTGGCGGCCCGCCCCTCTACGCGGCGCGGCTCTGGCCCGTCGTCTCCAACACCCAGGGCGGGCCACGCCACGATGAGCGGCAACGCGTCGTCGATGCGTTCGGCGCGCCAATCCCGCGCCTCTACGCCGCCGGCGAGCTCGGCAGCGTGTTCGGACACCTTTACATGTCCGGCGGCAATCTCGCGGAGTGCTTCGTCGGCGGGCGTATCGCCGGACGCGAGGCCGCCGCGGAGAGCCCACAATGAAAATCGGAGGATGCCCATGAAAGCCGTGGTTTTCCACGCGCACGGTCCGCTCGAGAACATTCACATCGAGGACGTTCCGGCGCCGCGGCCCGCGCCGGGCGAGTGCCTCGTGCGCGTCAGGGCGGTGAGCCTCAACGGCTTCGACCCCATGATCCTCCGCGGCATTCCCGGTCTGCGCACGCCGATGCCGATGATCCCCGGCGCCGACGTGTCCGGCGAGATCGTCGAGCTCGGCCTCGAGGTCGATCGCGCGCGCTGGAAAGTCGGCGCCCGAGTGGCGGTGATGCCGAACCGCAAGCCTGGCATGATGGGCGAGACGCTGCGCGGTGGGGCCTGTGAGCTCATCACGGTCGAGCCGGAGTGGCTGCTGCCGGTTCCCGACAACGTGACCCACGTGCAGGCGGCCTGCCTCCCGACGGCCTACGGCGCGGCAATCCGCATGATGTACACGCGGGGCCAGATCCAGGCCGGCGAGAAAGTGCTGATCCTCGGCGCCAGCGGCGGCGTCGGCACCTGCTGCGTGCAGCTCGCGAAACTCGCGGGCTGCCACGTGGTGGCGGTGACAAGCTCGGCGGACAAGGCCGAGAAGCTGAGGGCGATCGGCGCCGATCGTGTGATCGACACGTCGCGCGAGAACTATGTCGAGGCCGTGGTCAAGACATACGGCAAGCCTCGGACCTACGAGGGCGGCGGCGGGATGGACGTGGTCGTGAATTACAGTGGCGGCGATTCCTGGGCCGAGTGCTTCCGCACCCTGCGCCTGCGCGGCCGGCTGCTGACCTGCGGCGCGACCGCCGGCTACGATCCCAAGACCGATATCCGGTACATCTGGTCCTTCGAGTTCAACATCATCGGCTCGAACGGTTGGACGCGCGAGGATCACGCGGCGCTCCTCGACATGATCGCGGACGGGCGGCTCAAGCCGGTGATCCATTCGGAGCTGCCGCTGGAGCGGATCCACGAGGGCTATCGCGACCTGATCGACCGCCGCGCCTTCGGCAAGATCGTGCTGACGCCCTGATCCGCGGCTTGGACAAATTCCCGGCATCTTGCAAGACTGAGGGCCGCTCGAGGGGTGCGACATGACGGATCGACGGCGCGACAATCTCGGATATTTCTTCAGCGAGGCAGTGCCGCGCTTTCCCGGCAAGACCGCAATCATCGATCTCTCGGGTCCGAGCCCACGCGAAGTCTCCTATCGCGAGCTCGACGCTCGGCACGACCGCGTCGCGGCGCTGCTGACGGCGCGCGGCCTCAAGCCGGGCGACCGCTTCGCGATGGCGGTCGGCAATCGCTTCGAGTTCGTCGAGATCATGTATGGCGCCATGCGCGCGGGCATCGTCCCGGTGCCGCTCAACACCAGGCTCGGCGCCGACACGCTCGACTATATCGTCCGGAATGCCGGCTGCGTTGCGGCCGTGGTCGAGCCCGGCGCCTGCCCGGCCTTGATCAGCGTGGTCGATGCCGCCGGCTTGCCAACCAAGATCGCACTCGATCCGGCGCCGCCAGGCTGGGAGCGCTACGAGACGGCCCTGCAGGCGAGTCCGCCGCATTTCGACCCACCGGCGCTGTCGCCCGATCATATGTCGTTCCTGCCGTACACCTCGGGGTCGACGGGACGGCCCAAGGGCGTCGTGCTGACGCACGCTGGACAGCTCTGGTGGATCCGCTGCGTTAACAAGTATTGGCCCTCGACCTCCGAGGATCGCGCGCTCGCGGCGGTGCCGCTCTATCACAAGAACGCCATGGCGGGCGCGGTGAAGCCGATGCTGCCGGTCGGCGGCTCCGTGGTGCTCCTGCCGAATTTCGAGCCGCGGCGGTTTCTGCAGGTGTTGTCGCACTATCGGTGTACGCATACGGGCGGCGTGCCCGCCGTGTTTACCCTGCTGCTTCAGCAGAAGGATCTGATCGAGACCCTCGACTTCTCCGCCCTCAAGGGCCTCAAGATCGGCTCGGCGCCGGTCCAGGAGGAATTGATGGCGGCGACTCACAAAGCCTTCAAGGTGCCCGTGGGCGAGAGCTACGGATTGACCGAGGGCGGTCCGGTGATGATCGGTCCGTCCCTCGATGGGCGGAAGGCGCCCTTCGGCAGCTGTGGCGTCGCCTGGCCGGAAGGCGAGGTGAAGATCGTCGACAGCGCGGGCAAGGAAAGCGACTACGGCGAGCTCTGGGTCAAGAACCCGGGCGTGACGCCCGGCTATTACCAGCTGCCCGAGGTGAACAAGCAGCGGCTGGTGGACGGCTGGCTCCGCACCGGCGACCTTTTCAGCCGCGACAAGGACGGTTTCTACTTCTTCCGTGGCCGCACCGACGACATGTTCAAGAGCGGCGGCGAGAGCGTCTATCCGAAGGAGGTCGAGAACCTGCTGCTCACGCATCCGGACGTCGCGGACGTCTCGGTGGTGCCGCTGCCGCATCCGACGAAGGGCGAGGTTCCCGTCGCCATGGTGGTGCTCGCGAAGGAGGCCAAATCCACCATCGAGGACCTCAAGGCGTTCTCGCTGAAGAACGGTCCCGCCTACGCGCATCCCCGCCGAATTCTTCTCGTGCCGGAGCTACCCCTCAACGGCGCCGCCAAGACGGATCGGTTGGAGGTGAAGCGGCGGCTCGTCACGGCCTTCGGCGCCGAGATCGGGAGCGCCGCATGAGCGCCGGTGATGGCTTGTTCCTCGATCACGTCGCGGTGGTCGTGCCCGACCTCGCGCGGGCCGCGAAGACTTACGAGCGGCTCGGGTTCAAGCTGACGCCCGAGAGCTCGCACAAGGGCCCGCTCAAGCCCGGCGGACCGCTCGAGCCCTATGGCAGCGGCAATCACTGCGCGATGTTCAAGGAGGGTTACCTCGAGATACTCGGGATCACCGATCCCAAGCGCTACACCGGCGAGGTGACGCCGCAGCTCCAGAGGTATGCCGGGCTGCATCTCGTGGCGCTCGGTTGCCGCGATGCGGGTCAGGCGGCGCGGGATCTCGGCGGTCGGCTCGGCGCGGAGATCGGCATTCGAGATCTGGGCCGCGACGTGCCGCAGGTCGCGGGCGGCACCCGGCCCGCGCGGTTTCGCATCGTCGGATTGCCGCCCGGCACCTTTCCCGAGGCGAAGCTCTTTCTGATCGAGCAGGTGACGCCCGAGGTACTCTGGCAGCCGGCCCTGCTTCCACAGCCGAACGGCGTCATCGCGCTTGCGGGCGCCGTGCTGTGCGTGCCCTCACCCGGGGAGACACACAAGCGGCTCGGCCGGATCATCGGACGAGAGGATCTCGCGCTCTCGCGCGGCGCGCTCGAGATCAGCGACGCGAATGAGCTCGCGGCGCGCTATCGTATCGAGCCACCCACGCTGCCGTTTGTCGCGGTGGCGCGCTTCGCCGTCAGCGATCTTGCGACGACCGCGAGGTATCTCCGAGGCCAAGGCGTCGTTTTCGAGGAGCGTGGCGGCGGAATTCAGATCGGACCCGGTCTCGCCGAGGGCGCGATCGTCGAATTCATGCCGGGGCGCTGAGCGCCATGGGCGAGCCTCTGACTGTCGAGCGCCTGCAGCGGTATCTCGACAACTCGCCCTTCATCGCCTTCATGCGCATGCGCGCGAAGGCGGTCGAGCCCGAGAATGAGACCGTGGTGCTCGAAATGCCGATGCGGCCGGAATTCGAGCGCGGCAAGGGCACCGGTCAGTATCACGGTGGCGTCATCGCCACCTTCATCGACGTTGCCGGGGATTTCGCTGTGGCGCTCGTGGTCGGCGGCCCGGTTCCGACGATCAACCTGCGCGTCGACTATCTCCGCCCGGCAACGCACACGAGCCTCACGGCAACGGCGCGCGTGCGTCGCGCCGGACGTACCGTCGGTGTGGTCGATATCGACATCCATGACGATAACAGCAAGCTTGTGGCGATTGGACGCGGGACGTATAGCGCCATCCCCGGCTGACGGGCGGCGCGGCCCGCTTTGTAGACACCGGCGCAGGCCGCGCTATATAGCAAGAGCGCGTCCGAGGCTCCGAAGCCGTCTCTCCCGCTCCCCCAACCCATGCAGAACGCCATCGTCGTCCTGTTCTTCGTGCTGACCTACCTCGGCATGGCCGCGGGACGGCTGCCGTGGCTGCAGGTCGACCGGACAGGCATCGCACTCATCGGGGTGATCCTGCTGCTGGTGACCGAGGCCAGCAACATGGACAGCCTGATCGGCAGCATCGATGCCGACACGCTATTTCTGCTGTTCGCGCTCATGATCATCTCCGCGCAGTTTGGCGCCTCCGGCTTCATCGATCTCTGCGTCCAGCGCGTGATGGCGGTGCGTGGTGGCCCAGCGACGCTGCTGGCTGCTACGGTCGCGGTCACCGGCGTGCTCTCGGCGGTGCTGGCGAACGACATCCTGCTCTTCGGAATGACGCCGCTGTTGATCGCGGGCGCGCGCCGACGTGGCCTCGATCCCCGACCCTTCGCGCTGGCGCTCGCCGCGGCGGCCAACGCCGGCTCGGCGGCGACCCTCATCGGCAACCCTCAAAACATCGCCATCGGCCAGATGGGCAATCTGAGCTTCTGGACCTTCCTCGGCGCTTGCGGCATGCCGGCGATCGTCGCGCTGGTCGCCGTCTTTGCGGTCATCTGGTTCCAGTGGCGCGATCGAATGAGCGGCATCGAGGCGCTGCCCGCGGACCTTCCGGAGGTGCCGATACACCCGCACGACCGCATCCAAAGCCTGAAAGGCGTGGTCGCGGTAGTGGCACTCCTGGTGTGCTTCATGACGCCGATCAGACCGGAGAATGGCGGGCTGCTGATCGCCGCGCTGTTGCTCACGAGCCGCAAGGTCACCAGCCGCGCCATGATCGCTGCGGTGGATTGGCCGCTGCTGTTGCTGTTCGGCTGCCTCTTCGCGGTGACCGGTGCGCTGCGGGATACCGGAATCCCCTACCAGTTCATCGCCTCGCTGCGTGCCCACGGGCTCATGCCCGACAACCTCGCGCTGCTGACGCCGCTCACCCTACTGATGAGCAACACCATCGGCAACGTGCCCTCGGTGATCCTGATCCTGCAGACCTGGAACGACGTTGCGCCCAACGTGCTCTACGGTCTGGCCCTGCTCTCGACCTTCGCCGGCAATCTCCTGCTGGTGGGCAGCCTCGCCAACCTTATCGTCGTCGAGCGCGCCGCGAATTTCGGCGTGCGCATCACCTTTGCCGAGCATGCCCGCATCGGCATTCCCATCACGCTGATCTCGATGGGCTTCGCCGTCGGATGGCTCGCGTATTGGGGCTGGCTGCCGCTACTGCCGGGCGGGGAGTAACGATGGCCGAGATCACGCTCCGCTTTGCGGCCGCCGAGGATGCGGGGATCTTGCTGGGGCTGGTGCGCGAGCTCGCGATCTACGAGAAGGCGCCCGACGCGGTGCTCGCGACCGAGGAGGACTTTCGCCGACATGGCTTCGGACCAACGCCGCGGTTCGAGGCGCTGCTGGCCTTCGTCGACGGCCGTGCCGCCGCCTTCGCACTGTTCTTCCCGAATTTCTCGACTTGGCTCGGCAAGCCCGGACTCTATCTCGAGGACATCTTCGTTTCGGAATGGGCGCGCAAGCTCGGCGTCGGCCGCCGGCTCATGGCGCGGCTCGCCGCGATCACGGTCGAGCGCGGCTGGGGTCGCCTCGATTTCTGGGTGCTGCATTGGAACCCCGCGCGCGACTTCTATCATCGCCTGGGCATCCGACACATGGAGGAATGGCTACCCTATCGCACCCAAGGAGAGGCGCTGCTCGCGCTCGCGAAAGAGGATCGCCCGTCATGAGCCCGGAGGTCCGCGCCTTTCTGGATGCCGCAGCGGTGCCCTATCGGACGCATGCCCATGCGCCGCTGGTCTCGTTCGAGGACGCCAAGACAGTCCTGCCCTTCGACCCCGGCTCGATGGTGAAAGGCCTCGTGTTTCGCATCCCCAGCGGCGTCTTCGCGATCGTCGCGCTGCGCGGCGCGGACCGCGCCGATTACAAGAAGATCGCGGACGCGCTGGGCACGCGCCGTGCCGATCTTCGCGCAGCGGATCCCGTCGACGTCGAGGCGGAGCTTGGCATGCAGCTCGGCGGCATCGTGCCGCTCCCCATCAGGGGCGCTCTCGTGCTCGTCGACGAGCGCCTGACGAGCCTCGACGCGATCTTCTGCGGCAGCGGCCGCAACGACGTGACGGTGGAGATCAAAGCTCAGGATCTGCTGCGGATCACGGCCGGCCGCGTTGGCGCTTACGCGAAGCTCCTGGCTCCCAGCGGTTAGGCGCGCCCTCTTGATCCGTGTCAGGCCTGCGCCTGCGCGGCCTCGACCTCGGCAGTGACCTCGGCCGGCACATCGTCCTCGGCGACCACACGGTTCCGGCCGGTGTGCTTAGCGTGGTAGAGGGCGACGTCGGCACGCCGGATCAGCTCAGCGAGGTCCTCGCCCGGCCGATAGACGCTGGCCCCCGCCGAGAGCGCGATCACGCCGAACTCCTCGCCGGTATCTTTCCGCACCACCTTGTGGCGCACCAGGGTGCGGCGGATCTGCTCGGCGACCGTCACCGCGTGCTCGAGTCGGGTCTGCGGCAGCACGATCACGAATTCCTCGCCGCCGTAGCGCGCGGGCGTGTCGCGCCCTTTGACGCCGTCGGCCAGCGTCTTGGCGACCAAGCGCAGCACCTGGTCGCCGAGTTGATGTCCGTAGGTGTCGTTGAAGCGCTTGAAATGGTCGATGTCGAGCATCACCAGCGACATCGGCTCGCCGGTCTCCACGGCGTTGCGGGCGGCCTCGCGCAGGCGGCTCTCGAACAGTTTTCGGTTGGGGATGCCCGTCAGCGGATCGGTGAGCGCCTCGCGGCGCACGACCTCGAGGTTCTGGCGGAGCTCGGCGACCTCGCCCGAGGCGCGGCTCAGCTTCTCCTCGAGCGCGCGGCCTTTCTCGGCGACATTCTTGGTCTCGACGAGCAGATTGGCGACAATCGTCCGTACGCGATCATCGGGGATCCCATCGCCGAGCTCGTCCGTGAACGTACCCAGGGCCTTATTGAAGCTCGCGGTGTCGCCGCTGGCGGAATTGATCACTTGGACGACGCGCTCGACAGCGTGATCGAGCTCGGCGCTGGTCTGCTGCAGCACGCCGAGGTGCCGGCCGACGTCGCAGAACCGCTCGTAGAGCTCGGTCGAGACCTGATCCGTGAAAGGCTGGTTGGCGGCGATGCGGGCGTTGATCTCCCGCGAGAGCTCGGGCTCGAGCCCGCTCACATAGGTAAACCAGACGCTGTAGTTGTGCGGGGTCGGAAGCACGCCATGGCTCCCCATGGTCTTGAGCGCGATCTCGCTCAGCTTGGTAACCCGTGGGAATTCCGCAACTTGGCCCATAGTCGACGATCTCCACCCAGGCGCCCGGCACCGATGGCGCCCCGCCCACATGGTTCCCGGAAATGATAGAGATTAGGTAAATTTCACGGTCACAATTGGATCGATGGGAGTCCGGCGCCGATGAGCTTCCCCTATCCTCTGCCCCCGCTGGACCTGTCGGCGCCACTCGACCGCTACCGCGATGTGGTCCACGCCGAATGGATCGACCCCAATGGCCATATGAACCTCGGCTATTACCTGGTCGCCTTCGACCACGCGAGCGACGCAATCTGCAAGCAGCTTGGCGTGGGTTGGGACTATACGCGGCACAAACTCGGTACCGTCTTCGTGCTCGAGGCGCACCTCGGTTACCATCGCGAGCTGCACGCGGGAGACCCGCTGCGCTTCACCACCCAGGTGCTCGACCACGACGCCAAGCGGATGCACCTGTTCCAGTCCATGTATCACGCGGAAGAGGGCTGGCTCGCCTCGACCAATGAGCTCCTGATGATGCATATGGATATCGAGACCCGCCGCGCGGCGCCTTGGCGCGGCGAGAGCATGCGCCGGCTCGAGGCGATCGCAGGCGCGCACAAGGCATTGCCAAGGCCGGAACAGGCGGGCCGGGTGATCGGCATCCGCCGCAAATGACCGTAGGGGAGGACAGGCCATGAGGCTCTGCCGTTTCGACGACGACCGGCTGGGCGCGGTGACGGGCGAGGAGGTCCGCGACGTCACGCGCGTGATCGACCGGCTTCCGGTGCGGCGCTGGCCGTTTCCCAAAGGGGACCCGCTCATTGCGGCCCTCGACGAGCTCAAGCCGGCGATCGCCGAGGCCGCGAAGCGCGCGCCGGTGCGGGCGCTCGCGGACGTGAGGCTGCTGAGCCCGGTCGCCAACCCCAGCAAGATCGTGGCCGCACCCGTCAACTACCGGCGCCACCTCGAGGAGGCACGCGCCGACGCCCAGATACACTTCCAGAAGCAGGTGGAGGAAATCCAGAAGATCGGCCTGTTCCTCAAGGCGACCAGCGCTTTGGTCGGACCCTCGGAGGGCGTGGCATTGCGCTATCTCGACCGCCGCAACGACCATGAGGTCGAGCTGGCGCTGGTGATCGGCAAGCGGGCGGACCGCGTACGCGCCGCCGACTGGGCCCAGTACGTCGCGGGCTATGCCATCGGCCTCGATATGACGATCCGCGGGCCCGAGGAGCGCAGCCTGCGGAAGTCAGTCGATTCCTATTGCGTCGTGGGTCCTTGGATGGTGACCGCCGACGAGATCGCCGACCCCACCAATCTCACACTGTCGCTAACCGTCAACCGCGAGCCCCGGCAAAAAGCGAACACGCGGGATCTCGTGCTGGGGCTCGGCGCACTCGTCGAGCTCGCCTCGTCGTTCTACACGCTGTTGCCCGGCGACATCATCTTGACCGGCACGCCCGAGGGCGTCGGCCCGGTGCGGCCCAACGACGTCATGGACGCGGCGATCGACGGCGTCGGCGCGATGCGGGTCGCGGTGCGCGCGGCATAGTCTTGGAGAGCATGCGGTCATGGCCCCGATCGACTGGCGAACCACGAACCGCGCCAATTGGGATGAGCGCGTCCGCGTCCATCTCGGACCCGGCGGCTACGACCTGGCGGCGCTGCGCGCGGGGCGCGAGCGCCTCAATGCGATCGAAGAGGCGGAGCTCGGCCCGGTCGCTGGGCTCCGCATCCTCCATCTGCAGTGTCACTTCGGCCGCGACACGCTGATCCTCGCCCAGCGCGGCGCCGAGGTGGTTGGTCTCGATTTCTCCGCACCAGCTATTTCGGCGGCGCGTAAGTTGGCAGCCGAGTTGGGTCTCGAGGGCCGCGCCCGCTTCGTCGAGGCGGACCTCTACGATGCCGAAGCCGCAATCGCGGAGCCGCGGGCTTTCGACCTCGTCTTCGTCACCTGGGGCGCCATCTATTGGCTGCCCGACATCCATCGCTGGGGACAGATCGTCGCGCACTTCCTGAAGCCCGGCGGCGCGCTTTATCTCGCTGAAGGCCATCCAGCGGCGCTCGTCTTCGACGACCTGCGCCCCCTGCCAGACGGCCATCCGGGATATTTCCTGCCGTACTTTCAGCGCGAGCCGCTGATCTGCGACGATCCCAAGGATTACGTTGACCGAGCCGCCCGGCTGCAGAACAGCCGCCAGGTCAGCTGGCTGCACCCGCTCGCGAGCACCGTGACAGCGTTGCTCGATGCGGGGCTTCGGCTGGAGTGGCTGCGTGAGCACGACGCCGTCACCTGGCAGATGTTCAGCATGCTCGTGGAAGGACCAGACGGACTCTACCGCTGGCCGGATAAGCCTTGGCTGCCGCTGGCCTTTTCGCTCCGCGCCAGGAAATCTTGACAAGATAGGATTTAGATATATCTAATTCACATCTAAATCTTATCTAGAGGGTTACAATGCGTGGTTATCATGGTTGCGGTGGCGAGCGGCATGCTCGCAGCGAGTGGGGCGGGCGCTTCGGCGGGCGTCACGGAATGCGAGGGGGTGGCTGGCGTGGCGGGCGTGTGTTCGATCACGGTGACCTCCGGCTGATCATCCTGCGCCTCATCGCGGAAAAGCCGCGGCACGGCTACGAGCTCATCAAGGCGATCGAGGATCAACTCGGGGGCGCCTACAGCCCGAGCCCCGGCGTGGTCTATCCCACGCTCACCATGCTGGAGGAGCTCGGCTTCGCCACGGTCGCGCAAGGCGACGGCGGCAAGAAGCTCTACACGGTGACGCCGGAGGGCACGGCGCACCTCGACGCCAATCGGAGCACGGTCGAGGCGCTTTTCGCGCGGATGCGCGAGGTGGGCGCTGCCCATGGCGGCGGACCGGCGCCGCAGATCCTGCGCGCGATGGAGAACCTGCGGATGGCGCTCCGCATGCGCATGGGCCGCGGGCCGCTGACGGAGGAGCAGATCCGCGCGATCACGGCGGCGCTCGATGGCGCTGCAACCCAGGTCGAGCAGAGCTGATCCACCGATAGACGCTCGGGCCCGGAGCGGATAGCGTCCGCGCAGCTCTGTTGCGCGGACGCTGTCGGGCCCGACGATGATCTTCCGCTTCCTCGCGTTCTTCGATCGACACGGCACGACATTGCTGGCGAGCGGACTGTTCGTCGGCTTGGCGCTGCAGCCCGTCGCGCACGCGATCTGGCCGCTGCTCCCCACTCTCGTGTTCCTGCTCACCTCGGCGACGATGCTGCGCATCGACTGGCCGCAGGTGATCGCGCACGGCAGGCGCCCTCTGCGCATCGGTCTTCTGGTCCTGTGGGCGCTCGTGATCTCGCCGGTCCTGATGGCGGCGGTTACGACGGTCCTCCACCTGCCGACCGGTCTGGCGCAATCATTGGTGCTCTGGGCGGCCTCGCCGCCCCTCATGTCGTTGCCGGCGATCGCGCTCCTCCTGGGCCTCGACGGCGCGCTCGCGTTGCTGGTGATGGTCACCGCCACGTTCCTGATGCCGCTCACCCTGCCGCCGCTGCTGCTCGGGCTCATGGGTCTCGATCTCGGTATTGGAATACTGCCGCTGATGCTGCGCCTCGCGGTGTTCGTGGGCGGTGCGGGCGCGCTTGCGGGGCTCCTGCGTTGGTGGCTGGGCCGCCAGCGGCTCGCGCGGCTCGGCACCGAGATCAGCGGGATCAATGTCTTGCTGCTGGTGCTCTTCGCGGTCGCGGTGATGGACGGCATGCCGCGGCATATCCTGGACGAGCCGCTGCGCGTGCTCGGCTATTGCGTTGCGGCGCTCGCCGCAAGCGTGGGCCTGCAGGCCGTGAGCTTCCTGAGCTTCGGCTGGCTTGGGCGTTTCTCGGCACTGACGGTGGGCCTGGTCGGCGGCAACAAGAACATGGCGGTGGTCTGGGCGAGCCTCAGCACGGCCGCGGGCTCGCCCGATCTCATGCTTTATTTCGCCTGCGCACAACTGCCGATCTACCTGCTGCCGGCGACATTGGCGCCGATCTATCGCCGCCTCGGTGCCACCATGCCGCGTACCGTACCGGCTGATTGACGCGCCTTCGGGGCGACAGTAGCTTCAGCCCAACATCGTTCCCGCCGGTCACGGCCGGCACGATCCACAAGGCTTCATCGGGGAGACAAACCACATGAAATCGAAATTGCTGGCGGCGACTGCCATCTTGGCTCTGGCCGTCGCCGGGCACGCCGCGTCCGCGAAGACGCTGGTCTATTGCTCGGAAGGCAGCCCGGAGAATTTCTATCCTGCGATCAACACGACGGGCACGTCGTTCGATGCGTCGTCGCGGCCGATCTACAACCGGCTCGTCGAGTTCGAGCGCGGCTCTACCAAGATCGAGCCCGGCCTCGCCACCAGTTGGGACGCGACCGAGGACGGTCTCACCTATGTCTTCCACCTCCGCAAGGGCGTGAAGTGGCAGACCACGAAGAGCTTCAAGCCGAGCCGCGATTTCAACGCGGACGACGTGCTGTTCAGCTTCGATCGGCAATCCAACAAGGATAATCCCTGGTTCAAGGTGACCAGCGACAATCACTCCTACTACAACGACATGGACATGCCGGAGCTGGTGAAGTCGATCGAGAAGCTCGACGACTACACGGTGAAGTTCACGCTGAAGGCGCCGGAGGCTCCGTTCATCGCCAACATGGCGATGGATTTCGCCTCGATCATCTCGAAGGAGTACGCCGACCAGCTGATGAAGGCGGGCACGCCTGAGAAGTTCGACCAGGAGCCCGTGGGCACCGGACCGTTCCAGCTCGAGAATTATCAGAAGGACGCGGTGGTCCGGTATAAGGCGTTCCAGGAGAACTGGCGCGGCAAGCTGGCGATCGACACGCTGGTTTATGCGATCACGCCGGATGCGTCGGTCCGCTTCGCCAAGCTGAAGGCGAACGAGTGCCAGATCATGCCGTATCCGAACCCGGCCGATCTGCCCGCCATGAAAGCCGATCCCAACATCAAGGTGCTCGAGCAGCCCGGCCTCAATGTCGGCTACCTCGCCATGAACGTGACCAAGAAGCCGTTCGACGACAAGCGCGTCCGGCAGGCGATCAACTACGCCATCAACAAGGCCGCGATCTTGGAGGCGGTCTACCCAGGCGTCGGCATCGCCGCGAAGAATCCGATTCCGCCGACCCTGTGGTCTTACAACGACGACGTGAAGGATTACCCCTACGATCCCGCGAAGGCGAAGCAGCTGCTCGCCGACGCCGGGCTCAAGGACGGTTTCGAGACGGATCTCTGGTGGATGCCGGTGCAGCGGCCCTATAACCCGAACGCCAAGCGCATCGCCGAGCTGATGCAGGCGGACCTCGACAAGGTCGGCGTCAAGGCGAAGCTCGTTTCCTATGAGTGGGGCGAGTATCGCAAGCGGCTGGCGCAGGGCGAACAGATGATGGGTGAGATCGGCTGGACCGGCGATAACGGCGATCCCGACAACTTCCTCTACGTGCTGCTCGGTTGCGCCTCGGCGAAGCCCGGCGGCAGCAACACCGCGAAGTGGTGCTACAAGCCCTTCGACGACCTGTTGATCCAGGCGAAGCGGACGACGGACACCGCCAAGCGGACCGAGCTCTACAAGCAGGCCCAGGTGATCTTCAAGGAAGAGGCGCCGTGGTTCACCATCGCACACGCGGTGCAGAACGCACCGGTGCGCAAGGAAGTGGTTGGCTACAAGCTGAGCCCGTTCGGCCAGCATGAGTTCTTCGGCGTTGACCTGCAATAGCAGCAGCGCCGTCGTGAGGTAACCGAAGGGCTGGCGGGGCGGCAGGCGCTGCCCCGCCAGTTGGTTTTTCAGGGCATGCTCCGTTTCATCTTCACCCGGCTCGCGCTGGTCATCCCGACCTTCGTCGGGATCACGCTGCTGGCTTTTCTGCTGATCCATGCGGTGCCCGGCGATCCTATCGAGACGCTGGCGGGCGAGCGCGGCATTCCCGAGGAGCGGCACCAAGCCCTGCTGCACGAATACGGCTTCGATCGGCCACTCTATTACCAATACTTCGCCTACATCAGCCACGTCCTCAGCGGCGATCTCGGCCGCTCGCTCATCACACACGAGCGGGTGATCTCCGAGTTCAAGCAGCTGTTCCCCGCCACCATCGAGCTTTCGGTCTGCGCCATGATCTTCGCGGTCGGGATCGGGCTCCCCGCGGGAATATTAGCGGCAGCTCGACGAAACTCGATCTTCGACCACGGCGTAATGGCTATATCGGTGACCGGCTATTCGATGCCGATCTTCTGGTGGGGTTTGCTGGCGATCCTGCTGTTTTCCAACACCTGGCACCTGACGCCGGTATCAGGCCGGATCGACTACGCCTATTTCGTCGAGCCGAAGACCGGCTTCCTACTGATCGATTCCCTGCTATCGGACGAGGCGGGCTCGTTCCGCTCGGCGATGACCCACCTGATCTTGCCGGCCATTGTGCTCGGCACGATACCGCTCGCCGTGATCGCACGCATGACGCGCTCGTCGATGCTCGAGGTGCTGGGTGAGGACTACATCCGCACCGCCCGGGCCAAAGGCCTGGCGCCTACGCTGGTCATCGGCGTGCATGCGCTTCGAAACGCGCTCATCCCCGTGATCACCGTGATCGGTCTCTTCGTGGGCTCGCTCTTTGCCGGAGCGATCCTGACCGAGACGATCTTCTCCTGGCCCGGCGTCGGCAAGTGGCTCTTCGAGGCAGTCGGTCGCCGTGATTATCCCGTGCTCCAGGGCGGCGTGCTGCTCCTCGGCACCTCGGTGATGGCCGTCAACGTCTTCGTCGACGTGCTCTACGGCTTCATCAACCCGCGCATCCGGCACACGCGCTGACCATGGTCGCCCAGGCCGAACCCCTGACCCAAGCCGCAGCGCCGCCGCATCCGCTGCGGGAGTTCTGGTACTATTTCAGCCAGAACCTCGGCGCGGTCGCGGGCCTGGTCACGATCATGATCATTCTCCTGCTCGCGCTCTTCGCAAATCAGGTCTCGGCGCAATCGCCAATCGAGATTCACGACGGGCAATTCCTGCGGCCTCCATTCTGGGAGGATGGCGGGACGCTGGCGTTCCCCCTCGGCACGGATCCGATCGGGCGCGACATGTTCTCGCGCCTCGTGCATGGCACGCGCTATTCGCTGCTGATGGGATCGATGGTGGTCTCGATCTCGCTGATCGCCGGCATCTGCCTCGGCCTGGTCGCGGGTTTCGCGCGCGGCGTGGTCGAGATCATGATCATGCGGCTCATGGACATCATGCTGACGATCCCAGGCATCCTGCTTGCGATCGTGATCGTCGCGATCCTCGGGCCCGGTCTCGCCAATGCCATGCTGGCGGTGTCGGTCGTGGCCTTGCCGCAATACGTGCGCATCACCCGTGCGACGGTATTGACCGAGCTAGCCAAGGAATACGTGACGGCGTCCAAGACCAATGGCGCCTCGGTCGTGCGCCTCATGTTCCTGACTGTGCTGCCGAACTGCCTCGCTCCGCTTATCGTGCAGGCGACGCTGGGCTTTTCCACCGCGATCATCGACGCGGCGGCGCTGGGCTTCCTCGGCCTGGGCGCGCAGCCGCCAACGCCCGAGTGGGGCACCATGCTGGCGGACACGCGGGAGTTCATGCAGCGGGCGTGGTGGGTGGTGACCTTGCCGGGCCTTGCGATCCTGATCACCGTCATGGCCTTCAACCTCATGGGCGACGGCCTGCGCGACGCGCTCGATCCGAAGCTCAAGCGCTGATGCCGCTCCTTGAGATCGATACCCTCTCGGTCGACTTCCCGACCACCGCCGGCCGGCTCAAGGCCGTTGACCGCGTCTCGCTCACCGTCGACGAAGGCGAGGTCCTGGGCATCGTCGGCGAGTCCGGCTCGGGCAAGAGCGTCACGATGCTGGCGATGATGGGCCTTGTCGCCTATCCCGGCGAGGTCCGGGCCGATCGGTTGAGCTTCGCGGGCCAGAGCCTGCTGAACCTCGGGGATCGCGAGCGCCGCCGCATCGCCGGCAAGGACGTGGCGATGGTTTTCCAGGAGCCGACCAGCAGCCTCAACCCCTGCTTCACCGTTGGTTTCCAGCTCGGCGAGACGCTCCGCGTCCACATGGGCCTCGACCGGGCGGCGCGGCGCAAGCGCACCATCGAGCTCCTGGAGCAGGTCGGCATTCCCGCGCCCGAGAGCCGCCTCAACGCGTTCCCGCATCAGCTCTCCGGCGGCATGAACCAGCGGGTCATGATCGCGATGGCGATCGCCTGCAATCCGCGCCTCCTGATAGCGGACGAGCCGACCACCGCCCTCGACGTCACCATCCAGGCGCAGATCCTTGACTTGCTGCTCTCGCTGCAGCGCGAGCGCGGGATGGCGCTGATCCTGATCACGCACAACATGGGCGTGGTGGCCGAGACCGCGCACCGCGTCATGGTGATGTACGCGGGGCAGGTCGTGGAGGAGCAGCCGGCAGCGAAGCTCTTCTCGGCGCCGCGCCACCCCTATACGGCGGCGCTCCTATCCGCACTGCCCGAGCGCGCCATCGGCCACAATCGGCTTCCGACCATTCCAGGCGTCGTGCCGGGCCTGCACGATCGGCCGACCGGCTGCCTCTTCAATCCACGCTGCCGCTTTGCCGACGGCCGCTGCCGCGCCGACGAGCCGGGGCTAGATCGGGTCAATGGCACCCATGTCCGCTGCCACTATCCGCTCGACGCGCCGGCCCAGGCAGGAGCCGCTGAGTGAGCGCCGTCGCCGAGGCGCGCGACCTCACTCGGCACTACAGTGTACGCCGCGGCCTCCTGGCGCCGCCCGCCACTTTGAGAGCGGTCGACGGCGTCTCCTTCAGCATCGAGGCCGGCCGCACCCTGGCCGTGGTGGGCGAGTCCGGCTGCGGCAAGTCGACGCTCGCGCGCATGGTCACGCTGATCGAGCCGCCGACCGCGGGTGAGCTCAAGCTCATCGGCCGGGACGCCGTGAAGAACGCGCCCGCCGACCGCACGCCGCTCCGGCGCGCGGTGCAGATCGTATTCCAGAACCCCTACGGCTCACTCAATCCACGCAAGAAGGTCGGCTCCATCCTGGAAGAGCCGCTGGTGATCAACACCAGCCTCGCCAAGGCCGAGCGGGAGGCGCAGGTCCGCGAGATGATGGGGAAGGTCGGCCTCCGGCCCGAGCATTACCATCGATACCCCCACATGTTCTCGGGCGGCCAGCGCCAGCGCATCGCGATCGCCCGCGCGCTCATGCTGCGGCCCAAGCTGGTGGTGGCGGACGAGCCGGTCTCGGCGCTCGACGTCTCGATCCAGGCCCAGGTGCTGAACCTGCTGCGCGAGCTGCAGGTGGAGCTCGAGCTCTCCTATCTCTTCATCTCGCACGACTTGGGCGTTGTGCATCACGTCTCCGACGACGTGATGGTCATGTACCTGGGCCGGCCGGTCGAGCAGGGTCCGAAGGACTCGATCTTCCGGAAGCCGCTGCATCCCTATACGCGCGCGCTGCTCGCCAGCACGCCCAGCGTCGAGAAGAAGCGCGAGCGCATGGTGCTCAAGGGCGAGCTCCCCTCGCCGCTCAACCCGCCCGCTGGCTGCGCCTTCCACACCCGCTGCCCCTTCGCAAAGCCGCGCTGCAGCGCCGAG
The DNA here is from genome assembly GCA_035280245.1 of Allostellaceae bacterium. GTDB lineage: Bacteria > Pseudomonadota > Alphaproteobacteria > ATCC43930 > CGMCC-115725 > DASZHJ01. Next base: position 92,593 of record DATEGF010000366.1, on the reverse strand, counting down.
CGACCGGTGCTTCGAAAGGTCGGCGATCGCGACGTCGCGTGCCATTTCGCGGAGGAGTTCGCCTAGTTGGAGGGCCGCCAGCGCAGCAAGTAGCGCTCGAGCCGGTTGATTCCGAGATCGATCAGCAGCACCACCGCGGAGGTCAGGATCAGGCCCGCGAAGACGCCGGTGGTGTCGAACACGCCCTCGGCCTGCGCCACCACATAGCCGATGCCGCGAGCGGCACCGAGGTACTCGCCAACGACCGCGCCCACCAGCGCGAAGCCGATACTGGTGTGGAGGCTCGAGAAGATCCAGGCCATCGCCGAAGGCAGATAGACATAGAGCAGGAGCTGCTGCTCGCTCGCCTGCAGCATGCGCGCGTTGTCGCGCACCACCGGGTTCACCTCGCGGATGCCCTGGAACGTGTTGAAGAACACGATGAAGAAAACCAGGGTCACCGCGAGCGCGACCTTGGACGCGATGCCGAGACCGAACCACAGGATGAAGATCGGTCCCAGGATCACGCGCGGAAGCGCGTTGAGGATGCGGATATAGGGATCGAACACGCGGGCAAGCAGCTCCACGCGGGCGAGTACCAAACCGCAGGCCACGCCGAAAATCGTGCCGATTACGAAGGCGAGCAACGCCTCGATCAGGGTGGTCGCCAGGTGCTCCCAGATGAAGCCGGAGACGATCCACGTCACCATCTTCATCACGATGGCTGAGGGGCGACTGAAGAAGAAGGGGTCGAGCTTGCCGGTGGCAGAGAGGAATTCCCACGTGCCCATGACGATCACGAAGAATCCGATCTGCAGCGTCAGCACCAGCGATCGGCTCAGGGGTCGCCGACCAACCGTGGCCACGCGCTCAGACCGGTCGCTCTCGCCTGCGCTCATCGATGGCCCGCCGCATAGGACCGGTGCACCTCGTCCCGCAGGTCCGACCAGATGCGCTTGTAGAGCTGCATGAAGTCGGGATTGAGCCGGATCTCCGCGACGTCGCGCGGGCGCGGCAGCGTCACCTCGTAGTCGCCCTTGACGCGCGCCGCGGGTCCCGCGGAGATCACCACCACGCGGTCGGCGAGCGCGATCGCTTCCTCGAGGTCGTGGGTGATGAACAGCACGGTCTGCCGGCTCTCCTGCCAGAGATCCAGCAGCTCGTTCTCCATGATCTGCCGGGTCTGCACGTCGAGGGCGCCGAACGGCTCGTCCATCAGGAGAATGCGCGGGTCGACGATCCAGCTCTGGGCCACCGCCACGCGCTTGCGCATGCCGCCGGAGAGCTGATGCGGGAAACGGTCCTCGAACCCCTTGAGGCCGACGCGCTCGATGAACCGGTGCGCTCGCGCGGCGGCCTCCTCCGGTGGCACGTAGCGGAACGTGAGGCCGAGCATCACGTTGTCGAGCACCGTGCGCCAGGGCAGCAGCGCATCCTGTTGGAAAAGGTATGTCGCATAGCGGTTGATGCCCTGGACCGGCTCGCCGAAGACGCGGGCGCGGCCCTCGGGCGGCATCAGCAGCCCTGCCGCGACGTTGAGCAGTGTGGACTTGCCGCAGCCCGACGGGCCCACGATCGCGACGAAAGTGCCGTCGGCGATCTCGAGCGAGATATCGCGCAAGACCGTGTGCACCTCGCCGGCCGGCGTCGGGAAACGCACGGTCACGCCTTCGAACGCGACGGCAGAAATCATGGGTGATGAAGAGCTCGGCACGTCTGGCCGCTAGATCGTTGCGTCCTTCGACGCGCTCGCAACGCTCGCTTGCTCAGGATGAGGGAGAATTTTTGCTGCACGAGGAAGAGACCTCGTCCTGAGCAAGCGAGCCATTGGCGAGGGCGTCGAAGGACGCACGATGTCGGCTTCCGGACGACTTCGCCTTAGTTCGTCAGACCGAGCTTCTTGCCCGCGGCCTCCGCGAACTTGTTGTCGTAGGTCTTGGTCACATCGATCTTGGCGTTCGCGATCTCGGGGTCGGAGCCGGAGAATACGTTGAGCACCGCCTCAGCGCCCTTCGGATCCATTTTCCCGTCGATCGAGTACTGCGGCAGCGTGTTCTTGAGCGCCGCGAGATAGAGCGCCTTGTCGCTGCCCACGAGATTCTCCGGCATCTTCGCCATGATCTCCTCGGGCGTGTGCTGATGGATCCATTGCAAGGTCATCACGATCGCCTCGGCGAGCGCCTGCGATTCCTTGGGGTGCTTCTCGACCCACGCGGTCTGCGTATAGAGCGCGCCGGCAGGATAGGCGCCGCCGAGCACGGCGAGCGTATCCTTCTCGCTGCGGGTGTCGCTGAGGATGCGGATATCCGGATGCTTCATCTGCAGGACCGTCGGCACGGGCTCGACCACCACGCCGGCATCGACCTGGTTCTGCTCGAGCGCGGCAACCGAGGTGGCGCCGTTACCGATGCCGACCACGGAGGTCTTCGAAGGATCCTCGCCGCTCTTGCGCAGCAGGTACTTCAGGAAGAAGTCGGTCGAGGAGCCGGGCGCGCTCACCCCCACTTTCTTGCCCACGAGGTCCTTCACCGAGGTGATCGTCGGCGACTGCGCGGGCGACACCATGAGCACCAGGCCCGGGAAGCGATCGAAGATCACGATCGATTCCAGGAATTTTCCCTTGGCCTGGAGCTCGACCGTGTGGTCGTAGAACCCGGACACCACGTCGGAGCTGCCGCCCAGCACCGCCGTCAGTGCCTGGGAGCCGCCCTTGAAATCCGCGAGCTCGACCTGCACGCCGGCTTTCTTGTAGTTGCCGAGCTGCTCCGCCAGCATGGTGGGCAAATAGCAAAGGCAGCTGCCGCCGCCGACCGCGATCTTGACCGTGGGCAGGTCGTCCGCGCGCGCTGCGCCGCCGGCGCCGAGGAGCAAGAGCGCGGCTGCCGCAAGCGCAAGCCCCGAGCGGCGCCCCATCCTGGGCAGTGATCGACGTGAGCTCATGGCTGTTTCCTTCTGAGATTCTCGGGGACACCGTTGCGACGCCATGGGCTAGACTTGCCATATTCCGCCGAGCCGCGCCAGCATGCGGCCGGTCAACGCCGGAGCATTCCCGCGATGCCCATCACCCTGGTCCCCACCACGGTCGTCGGCAGCTACCCGCAGCCGGATTGGCTCATCGATCGCGGCGCGCTCGCGACCCAAGCGCCGCCGCGCATCCGGCTGGAGACTCTCTGGCGCGTCGCCAAACCGTGGCTCGATCAGGCCCAGGATGACGCGACCGTGCTGGCGATCCGCGACCTGGAGCGCGCCGGCGTCGACATCGTGAGCGACGGCGAGATGCGCCGCGAGAGCTATTCCAACCGCTTCGCGACCGCCCTCGACGGCGTCGACATCGACCGCCCCGGCGAGGCACGCACGCGGACTGGAAAGATCCAGCTGGTGCCGCGCGTCGTGGGTCCCATCCGCCGCCGTCATGCCGTCGAGGTGCGTGACGTCGAATTCCTCCGGCACAACACCGACCGGCGCATCAAGATCACGCTGCCCGGTCCCTTCACCATGGCGCAGCAGGCGAAAGACGAGCACTACAAAGACGAGGCGGCGCTCGCCATGGCCTACGCCGAAGCCGTGAACGCCGAGGCGAAGGACCTGAAGGCTGCGGGCGCCGACGTGATCCAGCTCGACGAACCCTATATGCAGGCGCAGCCCGAGAAGGCCCGCGACTTCGCCGTCGCCGCCATCAATCGCGCGCTCGAGGGCGTGCCGGGTCCCACGGTGGTGCACCTCTGCTTCGGCTACGCCTACATCGTGAAGGGGAAGCCGAGCGGCTACTCGTTCCTGACGGAGCTCACGCAGACCTCCGCCGACCAGATCTCGATCGAAGCCGCGCAGCCCAAGCTCGATCTCGGCATCCTCAGGGATCTCGCGCCCAAGTCCGTGATGCTCGGTGTCCTGGACCTCGGCGATCCCGCGATCGAGACCGCCGCGATCGTGGCGAACCGCATCCGCGCCGCGCTCGCGTTCGCACCGCCGGAGCGGATCATCCCGGCACCCGATTGCGGCATGAAGTACCTGCCGCGCGAGACGGCGTTTGGGAAACTCAAGGCGCTCGCGGAGGGCGCCGCGCTCGTACGGCGGGAGCTGCTGGGCCGGGCTTAGAGGCCCGGTGGCGCGCGGCCCGCCGCGCGAGGATTGGCTTCGCATCCTGAAATTGGCTTTGAATTGGGAATGTTGGCGATTGCAAACCACGGTCAACATATAGACCGGATCATCGGTCGTTCTTCTTCGATTCATTCCGTTTCGGAGCGATTTTGCCGAGTGCCCGCTTGAAGGCTTCTTCGCTTTCGTCCGCGCCAACGCGCCGCGCCGCCTCCACGAACTTGTCGTGCTGGCTTCGGCGCTTCTTCGGACGCGGCTTCTTCATGGAGCCGAATATAGTACGGCTTGAGCTTAGGTTGCGAGGTTAGCTGCCGGTTTATACGTCAACCGCTTGCCCTTCGAGCCGAGCAACGCCCTGACCGTCCGCTCTACATCATCAACCTCAAGCGCCACGCGGTTGCTGTACCGGAAGTCAAACTCCGCGAGATACCGCTTGAGGTGCTGTTGGCTGACGTGGTGATAGGTACCCACGATCCCGCGCCGCATGATCGCGAAGTAGCTCTCAATCGTGTTCGTGTGCGCGTCGCCCCTGACGTATTCGCCCGCCGTGTGATTGACACTCTCGCTCTCGAAGTCGCGGGCCGCATACTTGGTCGTCCGGTTATCGTCTGTATAGACGACCGTCTTGCCCTCTAGATGAGCGTTCACGATCTCGCGGAGCGTGCTGCCCTTCACGTTCGGAACATGGAAAGAGCGCACTGCGCCACCGCGCTCGACAAGCGCGAAGACCGGCTCCTTGGTCGCGAATGGCCCGTGCTCCTTCCCGACGCGCTTCCATGCGTGCTTGTTCTTCTCGCGACCACCCACCCAATGCTCGTCGATCTCGACTGTCTTGCCGTCGCCGCCCATCAGCTCGACGAAGCTCGTTTGCCGCATCGCCTCGCGAAGCCGGTGCGAGAGGAACCACGCGGCCTTCAGACTGATCTCTAGCGTCCGGGAAAGCTGGTTGCTCGACATGCCCTTCTTCGACGCGCACAGCAGATAGGCCGCTTGCAGACACTTGTGGAGTGGAATGCGCGCATGCTCGAAGACCGATGCCATCTTGACCGTGAACTGCTTGCGGCACTCGCGGTGCCCACACTTCCACAAACCATGTCGCACGCGTCGCTCGGGATTTGCTGCGATCCGATAGGCTTTGCCGATGCCGCCGCAATGTGGGCATACCGGACCATGCGGCCAAAGGATGCTTTCGAGGAAAGCGTGGGCCGCTTGCTCATCGCGGAAGTACGGGCGGGTCAATATGCTCATTGCAGGCATCCCCTCAAACGACCGTGCTTGCATTCTGGGCTCGGCGCTCGTATATTGCAAGCACAATCAGAGAAAGGAATGCTTACATGTCAGAGGGGCCAGTGCGCGGACGAGCCGGAGGCAGAGCAAGGGCCGAGGCGTTGCCCGCCGAGAAGAAGCAGGAAATAGCGAAAACGGCCGCTCTTGCCCGTTGGGGCGCGCCGGTTCTCCGTCGCGGGAATTTCAAAGAGCACTTCGGCGTGGATATCGACTGTTACGTGCTCGATGACCCTGGCAAGACCCCGGTGATAAGCCAGCGCGGCATGGGGCAAGCGATCGGCTTTAGTCGGCGCGGCTCGCGGCTCACGGTCTTTGTGAACAGCAAGACCATGGAGAACTACATCGGCCGCGACTTGAAGGAAAAACTCGAAAATCCCCTTATTTTTCAACCCGGGGCCGCGGCCGCGGAAAGCCCGGTTGTCGAACGTGCCCATGGATATGACGCGGGCATTCTGATCGATCTCTGCAAGTCGATTTTGGCCGCCAGAGCGGACGGCAAGCTATCTGCCCCGCGATACCAGAAAATGGCTCAGCAGGCCGAAATTATCCTCAGTGCATCCGCCAAGCAGGGTATCCGCGATCTCGTCTATGCGCTGGCTGGCTACAACCAAACCACCGAAGAGGTAATCGCTGCCTTCAAGGTGTACGTCCAGGAAGAAGCGCGAAAATACGAGCAAGAGTTCCCAAGCGAACTGTATATGGAATGGCACAGGCTCTACCAAATCCCGGTGCCAGTCCGGGGTAAGCCGTGGATGTTTATGCACCTCACGGTGAAGCACATCTATTTTCCCCTGGCAAAGAGCAATGGGAAAATTCTCACACTCCTAAAGGCTCTAAAGGCTCAGGGCGGAGACAGAGCCAAGAAGCTGTTCCAATTTTTGAACATATTGGGCGCGCGCGCACTCCGAATCCAACTAGGTCGGGTGCTTGAAATGGCGGAGTCATCTCCGGACCGGCTGACCTATGAGAAGAAGATCACCGAGCGGTTTGGCGGCCAGCCAGAGCTAGACCTTGTAATGCCCCCGCGCTCCTCACGGCCACCTACCGAACCATCTCCGCCCGCTGCCTCGGAGGCGGTTTAGTCGTGCGGGCAATCAGGGAAAGGGGGTGTCGAGTGCGGAAAGACCGCGCGGCGAAACGAAACGCGCCTAGCTCATCTTGAGCATGTCTCGCATCGCAAACGCCGCTTCTTCGGACATGAGTTGGGCGAGAATTTCGATGCTGGCGAATTCATCCGAGCCACGTTGTTCGAAAAGAAAATATGCGCCGGGGTCGCTGACTTCCTGTCCGGATAAGGCGATCTTTCGATCGGTCAGGGGAGCAACGCATAGCATTCGGTCATTGTCGATATTCACGCTAAAGTAGAATTGCGTCATAATCCCCCCTTTCCGCAAGGCTCGCACATGGAACAGCCAAAGACCCACCGGCTAGTCAAAACCCCCCAAATCTCGGCGCGATTCCTCGCCGATTGGATGGCCGCTTCGGAACGGAAGCGGCGAACGATCGTCCGTAACTGCAAATACCAGCCCATTGGCCGCGTGGTCCAACACAACGATGCTAAACTGATTGTAGCAAAGTCGATTCGAGACGGGAATCCCGACCCGGTAAAGCTCACGGCTGAGGCGGTAAGCATCAGGTCAAAGCTAGCTGACTCAGACTTCGATCATGACGTGAACGATCATAACGCCGATTACATTGAACGCTTCGCGAAAACGTGCGGCAATCTCCATCTGCCGGAGGCTGATATTTTGGCGCCCGGAAAGGCGGTCGCGCTCTCTGTGGATGGCGTGAGAGTCACTGTTGAACTCCACTTCCGTTTACGGCGGCTAACGAAGACCAATAAGGTAAGGGTAGGCGCTGGCGCGCTGCGCTATACCAAGGGACAGGCACTTTCGGTCGAGGTGGCTGAGTGGCATACCGCGTTCCTATTCGGCTATCTCGGCGAAGTGGGGGTGGAAGACGGGGCATTGCCCGAGCACCAGCTTTGCCTAGTAGTGGACGCTTTCGCGGGTGCGCATCATTCGGCGCCGACCAATGCCATGAGTAGGTTCCACAATATGAAGGCCGCCTGTGCAAGCATCTCTGAGCAATGGCCCAATATCCCGCCGCCGCCAAACGCTGTTCTCTAGTTCTAGGCCGTGGTTTGCAATCGCCAACATTCCCTTTGAATTGGGTTTGCGGAATTTCCATCCTTTGATTCCATTCAACAAATTGGCTCTGATTTGCAGATTTTCTTTTTCGACCCGCATGACTTTCGCTCGCGCCGATCGGCGATTTCACGGCATCTTTCGGAGTTTCCGCGCCAAATTTGGCTTTCATTCGGAAAGCCAAATCGCTCAGGCCGTTGATCCCACACACGAGTTTGGCTTCGTTTCGCAATACGCACGCTCTGAACGTACGGATCAATGGCAAGATGCGAGCACCCACTATGAAACATCGCTATTATCAGCCTCCAGAATGCGGTCTGCTGTGTCGATCACGTTACACGCAATTTGCGGTCACGTCAAGCGCGACGCCCAAATCAGAAGCCGCGCCTCGCCGCGGTGCGCCGAGGCGCTCCGCGACGTCCGCAAGGACATGTTCGGCACCGACTGAGGCGCCGCGCGCTCTCAGGTTAGATTGCACGAGCGCTCTGCGTCCTTCGACTCGGCGCTTCGCGCCGGCTCAGGATGAGGCGAACTCATCGTGGCCCAAAGAAAGACCTCATCCTGAGCCGCGTCCCGTCGGGACGCGAGTCGAAGGACGCACTGAGCCGATCCAGGTCGGAGGTGCCCTAGACCGAGAAGTACTTCGCCTGCGGGTGCGTCACCACGATCGCCGACGTCGATTGCTCGGGATCGAGCTGGTCTTCCTCGGTGAGGCTCACGCCGATCGCGTCGGCCCCTAGCAGCCGCAACAGCGGCCGCTGATCCCCGAGATTGGGGCAAGCGGGATAGCCGAAGGAATAGCGGCTGCCGCGATAGCCCTGGCTCAGCATTGCCTCGAGCTCGCGCGCTTCCTCGCCGGCGAATCCCAGCTCGGCGCGGATGCGCTTGTGCACGTATTCCGCCATCGCCTCCGCCATCTCGACCGAGAGGCCGTGCAGGTAGAGGTAGTCCTGGTAGCGGTCCTCGCGGAACCACTCCTGCGCCACCTCGGTCGCGCGCTTGCCAACCGTGACGACCTGCAGGCCGATCACGTCGCGCTGCGCGTCCGTCACGTCGCGGAAGAAGTCGGCGATGCAGAGGCCGCCGTCCTTGTTCTGGCGCGGGAAGCTGAAGCGCGCGAGCTCGGTCGTGCCGTCCTCGGCATGGAGGATGACGTCGTTGCCGGTCGCGGCGCACTTCCAGTAGCCGTAGACCGCCTGCGGCACCATGATGTCCTGTTGGATCGCGGTATCGACCATGCGCTGCAGGATCGGCCGGAGCTCCTGCTGCGCCCAGGCCTTGAACTCGTCGAGGCTGCGGCCCTGCTTTCGGTAGCCCCAGTGGAATTGATAGAGCATGCGCTCGTTTAGGAACGGCACCAGCGCCTTCACCGGCACGCGCGCGATCGTCCGTGGACCCCAGAAGGGCGGCGTCGGCACCGGCAGGTCGTGCGTCAGCTCCGCGCGCCGGAGCCGGATCTCCTCGAGATCGACGGGCCGCAGTACCTTGGCGTCCGCGGCGCGGCCGAGTTTGCGCTTCTCGTTGACCGGCTTGTTCTCGGCCTTGGCCTTGAGTTCCGCGAGGTGCGCGTCGAACCCGCCGGTCATCACTTTGTCCATGAGGTTGAGGCCGTCGAAGGCGTCGCCCGCATAGGCGACGCGGCCGCAGGCATAGGCCTTGACGCAATCCTCCTCGACGTAGCGGCGGGTGAGCGCGGCGCCGCCGAGCATCACCGGCATCGCGAAGCCGCGCCGGGACATCTCCTCGAGGTTCTCGCGCATCACCACGGTCGATTTCACCAAGAGGCCCGACATACCCACGACGTCGGCCTTGTGCCGCTCGGCGGCCTCCAGGATCGAGGCGATCGGCTGCTTGATGCCGAGATTCACCACGCGGTAGCCGTTGTTCGTGAGGATGATGTCGACGAGGTTCTTGCCGATGTCGTGGACGTCGCCCTTCACGGTCGCGAGCACCACCGTGCCCTTCTGCTGTCCCTCGACCCGCTCCATGTGCGGCTCGAGATAGGCCACCGCCTGCTTCATGGTCTCGGCCGATTGCAGCACGAACGGGAGCTGCATCTTGCCGGCACCGAAGAGCTCGCCCACCACCTTCATGCCGTCGAGCAGGAAGGTGTTGATGATGTCGAGCGCGGCGTGGCTCTGGAGCGCAAGCCCCAGGTCCTCGTCGAGGCCGAGCCGATCGCCGTCGATGATGCGCTGCTTGAGGCGCTCCTCCACGGCCGCGGGTCGCTCCTTCTTCGCGGCCTTCGCCGCCTGCCGGTTCTCGAACAGCGCGATATAGGCCTGGAGCGGATCGTAGCCGGGTCGGCGGCGGTCGAAGATCAGGTCCTCCGCGACCTTCGCCTCCGCCTCAGGGATCTTGTGGAACGGTACGATCCGCGACACGTGCACGATGGCGGCGGTCAGGCCTCGCTTCAGGGCGTGATCCAGGAACACCGAGTTGAGCACGTGGCGCGCCGGCGGATTGAGGCCGAAGGAGATATTGGATAGGCCGAGCGCGAGCTGGCAGTACGGCAGCTCCGCAGAGAGCCGCTCGATCGCGTCGAGCGTATGCAGGCCGAGCTTGCGGTCGTCGTCGTTACCCGTGCAGATCGTGAAGGTCAGGGGATCGATGATGAGATCGGACTCCGGCAGACCGAAACGGCCGCAGGCGAAATCGCGCAGGCGCTTGGCGACCTCGACCTTGCGGTCGGCGTCCTTCGCCATGCCCGGCTCGTCGATGGTGAGCGCGATCACCGCGGCGCCGAAGCGGCGCGCGAGCGTCATGCGCTTCTCCGCGGGCGCCTCGCCATCCTCGAAATTGATCGAGTTGATCACGGCCTTGCCGCCGTAGAGCTTGAGCGCGGCCTCGAGCACGCCGAGCTCGGTCGAATCGAGCACCAGCGGCGCCGTCACGCTGCCGCGCATGCGCTTCACCGCCTCGGTCATGTCGGCGATTTCGTCGCGGCCCACGAAGGCGGTGCAGAGGTCGAGGGCGTTGGAGCCCTCCTTCACCTGCTCGCGCGCCATCTCGACGCAGCCGTCCCAGTCGCCTTTCTCCTGCCGCTCGCGGAATTGCTTGGAGCCGTTGGCGTTGCAGCGCTCGCCAATCGAGAGGTAGGCGTTCTCCTGGCGGAGTGCCACCGGCTGATAGAGCGAGGCGAGCGACGGCACCCAATACCGCTTCCGCTCGACCGGCGCCGGGCGCCGGCCCGCGACACCCAACCGCTTCAGCACCTGGTCGAGTGCCGCGATATGCGCGGGCGTCGTCCCGCAGCAGCCGCCGATCAGATTGACGCCGTCCTCCAGGATGAAGCGCTCCTGCCACTGCGCCAGCTCCTGAGGAGACAGCGGATAGTGCGCCTTGCCGTCGACGAGCTCCGGCAGCCCTGCATTCGGCTGCACCGAGACCAGTCCGGGCCAGCTCTCGCCGAGCCACTTCACGTGCTCCGCCATCTCCTGGGGCCCGGTCGCGCAATTGATGCCGACCAGCGGCACCGAGAGTGCATCGACGGTGGTGGCCGCGGCGCCGATGTCGGCGCCGACCAGCAGCGTGCCGGTGGTCTCCACCGTCACCTGGACCAGGATCGGCGTCTCGGTCTTGGCCTCGGCGCGGGCGCGCTTGGCGCCGTTGACGGCGGCCTTGAGCTGCAGCGTGTCCTGGCAGGTCTCGATCAGGATCGCCTCGACGCCCCCGGCAATGAGGCCCGCGGCCTGGATCGCGAGCGCGTCCTCCAGGGTCTGGTAGTCGATATGGCCGAGGGTCGGAAGCCGCGTCCCCGGCCCGACCGAGCCGATGATGAAGCGCGTGCGGCCGTCGCCCGTGAACTCCTCGCGGACCTCGCGCGCGAGCTCGACCGCGCGTTTGTTCAGGTCGAAGGCGCGATCCTGCAGGCCGAACTCGCCCAAGGTCACCGGCGAGCCGCCAAAAGTGTTGGTCTGGATCGCGTCGGAGCCGGCGCGGTAATAGCCGCGGTAGATCTCGCGCACCAGGTCCGGCCGGCTCTCGTTCAGGATCTCCGAGCAATTCTCATGGCCCCAGAAATCGCGCTCGACGTGGAGCTGGCGCGCCTGGATTTCCGTGCCCATGGCGCCGTCGCACAGAAGGACGCGATCCCTGAGATAGTCGAGAAGATGAGTCACGCGACCTACCCTATTCCACGTTTGCGACAACGGCCGCCGGCACCGGCGCCCGCACGCCCAGCATGTGGCAGATCGCCACCGCGAGGTCGGCCCGGTTCAGCGTATAGAAATGAAACTCGCGCACGCCCTCGGCCTGCAGCAGTCGGCACTGCTCGATCGCAATCGAGGCCGCCACCAGCCGCCGCGTCTCGGGGTCGTCGTCGAGTCCCTCGAAGAGTCCGACCATCCAGGCCGGCAGCGTCGCGCCGCATTGCGCCGCGAATTTCCGCGTCTGCGCGACGTTGCTGACCGGCAATATCCCCGGCACGATCGGCACCGTGATGCCGCATGCACGCGCGCGCTCGACAAAACGCAGATAGACCTCGGTGTCGAAGAAGAACTGCGTGATAGCGCGGGTGGCGCCGGCGTCGATCTTGCGCTTGAGGTTGTCGAGATCGGCATCGGCGCCGAGCGCCTCCGGGTGCATCTCCGGGAACGCCGCGACCGAAATCTCGAAATTCGCGACGCGCTTCAGGCCCGCCACCAGGTCCGCGGCGTAGGCATAGCCGCCGGGATGCGCGGCGTAGCGGCCGTGGCCGACCGGCGGATCGCCGCGGAGCGCCACCACGTGGCGAATACCGGCTTCCCAGTAGTGCCCGGCGACCGCGTCGATCTCCTCGCGCGTGGCGCCGACGCAGGTCAGATGCGCCGCCGGCTCCAACGGCGTCTCGCGGCGAATGCGCACGACGGTCGCGTGGGTGCGCTCGCGGGTCGAGCCGCCGGCACCGTAGGTCACCGACACGAAGCGCGGCGCCAGCGGCTCCAGCCGCTTCACCGCCTGCCAGAGCTTCGCCTCCATCTCCGGGGTCTTGGGCGGGAAGAACTCGAACGACACCAGCGGCCGCTCCGCGCCCTGGACCCACATGGGATCGTGGCCCAGCAGCGCTTCGCGATGGCCGTGCGCGCCTGCAATCACACTCATGATGCCATCCGCTCGCCGAGGTCGCCCGCCGTCTCGGCGGCGCCGCGCTGCTGCGGCAGCGCAAGCCGACGCCGCGCCGACCACAGCGTCACCGTCAGCGGCTCGCCCGGCAGGTGCGCGATCGGGCCGGGATCGAAGCCCGCCTCTTCGCACCACTGCAGCATCTCCTCGTCGGCGAAGCCGAGGCGCCGATGCGCCTGCTCGGCCCTGAGCGCCTCCACCTCGTGCGGGGCGAAATCAACGATCACGAGGCGCGCGCCGGGCTTCAGCACGCGCGCTGCCTCGCGCAGAGCGCGCCTCGGATCCTCGGCGTAATGCAGCACCTGGTGGAACACCGCCGCATCGAAGCTCTCGCCCGCCAGCGGCAGCTGATACATGTCGCCTTGACGCAGCGAGCAATTGCGCAGGCCCGCGCGCTCGAGGTTGACGCGCGCCACCGCCAGCATCTCGCGCGAGAGGTCGACGCCGACGGCGTGCTCGACACGCGTGCCGAACAGCTCGAGCATTCGGCCGGTGCCGGTGCCGACGTCGAGCAGATCCTCGATCCCCTCGGTCGGCAAGAGCGCGACCAGCGCCGCCTCGACCTCGCGCTCCGCCACGTAGAGCGAGCGGATCTTGTCCCACTGCGGCGCGTTCGCGCGGAAGAACGCGGCCGCGGCCGCCGCGCGCTCTCGCTTCAGCGCCTCCAGCCGCTGATGGTCGAGCGCGGCCACCGGATCGTTCTTCGACAGCAGGCGCAACAGCGCGCGGCCGAGGTCCGCGCCCGCGCCTCGGCGCGCCAGGCGATAGAACGCGAAGGCGCCCTCCCGGAACCGGTCGAGCACGCCCGCGTCGCAGAGCAGCTTCAGGTGTCGCGACACCCGCGGCTGGCTCTGGCCCAGGATGCCCACGAGGTCGCTGACCGTGAGCTCCGCCTCGGCACAGAGCAGCACCAATCGAAGCCGGGTCGGCTCTGCGACCGCGCGCAAGCCCGCAAGCACCGAGTCCACCATGTCTCCCTTCTGAAGGGGCCACGCCCAATGGGCAATGTCCCATCATAACCACATAAGGATATCTTTATGCAATGCCGAAGGTAGGTTCATTGTCGCTGCTCGGACACACCGCGAAAGCCCTTGGTCCGGCTGGCTCTTTCGTGTTCGTCGCGTTGCTGGCGCGACGGGAGATTTTGTGATACCCGAATTGCCGTGGTGGTCGTTCGAGGCGCGTGGCCCTGCGACGTAGGCTGACCGGGCGCAGATTGGGACCGCCGCAGGTGTCTTGCGCAGGGGGTCGTTCGTCATGGTGAGTCGTCGTGCCGTACTCGGCGTCGCGGCCGCGCTGACCGCGGGGTTTGTTGCTACGCCGCTGGCGCAGGCCGCGGCCTCCAAGGAGGCCGAAGCCTTCATCTCCGAGCTCGCGAACCAGGCCCTCAAGGACCTCAGCGACAAGCTGCCGGAGCCCGAGCTCGAGAAGCGCTTCAAGGCGTTGCTCGACAAGAATTTCGACATGGCGCGCATCTCCCGCTTCGTGCTGGGCCGCTACTGGAACGCCGCCAGCGACAAGGAGAAGGCGGATTTCCAGAGCCTGTTCGAGGCCTATGTCGTGCGCGCCTACTCGATCCGGTTCAGCGAATATTCCGGCGAGACCGTGAAAGTGACGGGATCGCGCTCGGACAGCCCGGAGAACGTGGTGGTCGCGAGCCAGATCACCCAGCCCGACAACGCGCCCCCTGTGCGGGTGGACTGGATCGTCCGCAAGGACGCCGGCGCCTTCCACATCGCCGATGTGAGCGTCGACGGGGTCAGCATGGTGCTGACCCAGAAGCAGGAGTTCGCCGCGGTGATCGAGCGCAGCGGCGGCGGCGTCACCGCCCTCAACAAGGCGATCCAAGACAAGCTCAACAACGCCACGACTGCGCAGCAGTGAGCGAGCGCGGGGCGATAACGCCTCCGCGAAGCTGAGAGACTACCCAGGGCGGTGTTTATTGCCGCCGCTGCGAAACGCTGCCAATATTCAGTCACCAAGCCCCGAGCCACACTCGGCCGCAGACAGATTGCGGGAGGATGACATGGCGATTACGGGAGTTTTGCGTCCAGGCTACATTCAGATCCGTGTCCTGGACATGGAAGCCGCGCTGACCCATTACGTCGATCGGATCGGACTCAACTTGGTGGGCCGAAGCAACGATGGGCGCGTCTATCTCAGGGGATGGGACGAATTCGATCGCCACAGCGTGATTCTGCGGCAGGCGGACAAACCCGGGATGGACTTCGCCGGGTTCAAGGTCTCAGGCGATCGCGACCTGGAGGTGTTCGGCAGGCGCCTACGGGACTCGGGGCTAGCTGTCGAGGAGATCGCCGAGGGTGACCTTCCGGGCACGGGTCGCCGCCTCGGCTTCACGATCCCAAGCGGCCACCGGATCGAGCTGTTCGCCCACATCGACCTGTCGCCTGACGGGCCGCCGACCCGGAACCCCGACATCTGGGCCGAAGATCCCCGTGGCATGCGGGCCAGCCGGTTCGATCATTTCCTGCTCTACGGTCCCGATGTGGACGGTGTCACGCGCTTTTTTACCGAAGTTCTCGATTTTTCCGTTGCCGAAAAGATCGAGACGCCCGACGGCACACTCGCGGTCTGGCTGACGTGCTCGAACAAGGCTCACGACATCGCGTTTGTGAAGCATAAGGATCCCGGCAAATTCCACCACGTGGCGTTCCTGCTGGAATCGTGGAGCGACGTCGGCCATGCCGCCGATATCATCGCCCGGTACAACATTGCCCTCGACATCGGGCCCACTCGGCATGGCATCACGCGGGGTCAGACAATCTACTTCTTCGACCCCTCTGGAAATCGCAACGAGGTATTTGCTGGCGGCTACAGTTATTACCCCGACAATCCGACCCGGATATGGACGGCCGACGAAATCGGAAAGAGTGTGTTTTACTACCAGAAGGAACTCAACGACCGGTTCCTGAGCGTCGTGACGTAAACCAAACGAGCATCAAGTAAACCGCCGACGCAGACGATCCGCTGCGTAATCGGACCCGCCGGTCAGGCCCGCGTCAGCGGCTTGTAGCGGATGCGGTGCGGCTGCTCTGCGGCGGCGCCCATGCGCCGCTTCCAGTCGGCTTCGTAGTCCTGGTAATTGCCCTCGAACCAGGTCACCTGGCTGTCGCCCTCGAAGGACAGGATGTGCGTGCAGATGCGGTCTAGGAACCAGCGGTCGTGGCTGATCACCACGACGCAGCCCGGGAACTCGACGATGGCGTCCTCGAGCGCGCGGAGCGTGTCGACGTCGAGGTCGTTGGTGGGCTCGTCCAGCAGGATCACGTTAGCGCCGGACTTCAGCATCTTCGCGAGATGGACACGGTTGCGCTCGCCGCCCGAGAGCTGCCCCACCTTCTTCTGCTGGTCGGAGCCGCGGAAATTGAACAGCGAGCAATAGGCGCGGCTCGGCATCTTGCGCCGGCCGAGATCGATCTCGTCCTGGCCGCCGGAGATCTCCTCCCAGACGGTCTTGGTGGGCGCCAGCGCATCGCGGGACTGATCGACATAGCCGAGCTTCACGGTCTCGCCCAGGCGCAGTGAGCCGCGATCCGCCTTCTCCTGCTCCGTGATCATGCGGAAGAGCGTGGTCTTGCCGGCGCCGTTCGGTCCGATGATGCCGATGATTCCGCCCGGCGGCAGGCGGAAGCTCAGATCCTCGATCAGCAGCTGCTCGCCATAGCCCTTCGAGAGGTGCTCGGCATCGATGACGAGATCGCCGAGCCGCGGCCCCGGCGGCAGGACGATCTGCGCGGTCTCGGGCGCCTTCTCGCGGCTCTCTGCCACCAGGCTCTCGTAGGCCTGGATGCGCGCCTTGCTCTTGGCCTGGCGGGCGCGCGGGCTCTGGCGCACCCAGTCGAGCTCGCGCTCGAGGGTGCGCTGGCGCGCGGCTTCCGCCTTGCCCTCCTGCGCCAGCCGCTTCTGCTTCTGCTCGAGCCAGCCGGAATAATTGCCCTCGTAGGGAATGCCACGACCGCGGTCGAGCTCGAGGATCCAGCCCGCGACCTCGTCGAGGAAATACCGGTCGTGAGTGATCGTCACGACCGTGCCGGGATACTCCGCGAGGAAGCGCTGCAGCCAGGCGACGGACTCCGCGTCGAGATGGTTGGTTGGCTCGTCGAGCAGCAGCAGGTCCGGGCGCTGCAGGAGGAGCCGGCAAAGCGCCACGCGGCGCCGCTCGCCGCCGGAGAGTTTGGTGACGTCGGCCTCGCCGGGCGGGCAGCGCAGCGCGTCCATGGCGATCTCGATCGTGCGGTCGAGCTCCCAGCCGTTGACCGCGTCGATCTTCTCCTGGAGCTCGCCCTGCTCAACCAAGAGCGCGTTCATTTCGTCGTCATCGAGGGGCTCGCCGAGCTTCGCGCTGATGGCCTCGAAGCGCTCGAGCAACCCCTTGACCTCGCCCAAACCCTCGGTGACGTTTCCGGCCACGTCCTTGTCGGGATCGAGCGCCGGCTCCTGGGCCAGATAGCCAACCTTGGCGCCTTCGGCCGCCCAGGCCTCGCCGGTGAACTCCGTTTCCACGCCCGCCATGATCTTGAGCAGCGTCGACTTGCCCGCGCCATTGGGCCCGAGCACGCCAATCTTCGCGCCGGGCAAGAACGACAGCCAGATGTCCTTCAGCACCTCCCGCCCACCCGGATAGGTCTTCGACAGACCTTTCATCACATAGATGTACTGGTAGGCGGGCATGCGGGCAGGCTCCTGAGGGGTCGCGGCTGGGAGCGCGTGGGGTAGCCGCGACCTCTCAGGGCGTCAAGGTGTTTGTGCGGCGTGCTCGGTGCGGCTTATTCCGTCATCTGCTCGCCGGAGCCGCCGAACTCCTTGGGGAAATCCTTCATCTTCGGAAGGCCGTCACGCATGGGGAGCACGGTCTCGGCATAGTTGACGTGGATGCCCGGCTTGAAGGTGAGGCTCGGCAACGTCGCCGCGTAGACGTCGATGAGGCCCAACGGTGGATGGTTTGTCATCAGGTGGCCGCCGCACTTCTTGCAGTATTGCCGCTGGCTCACCGGCGTCTTCTGGAACATGCCGATGTGCTCGGCACCGGCCGTGACCTTGACGGTGTCGGGCTTCCAGAGCGTGAAGGCGTTGACCGGACCCGCGGACCACGATCGACACGACCGGCAGTGACAATAGCCCATGCCCTCTGGCTCGCCGGTGACCTCGATCTTGACCGCGCCGCAGAAGCATTCGCCCTTATGTGTCGCCATGGTGACTTCCTCGCATTTTGTTGTGGTTTGCGGCCACTCTATACTCGATAAGAGCCGCGGTGATGATGGCAAAGTACGAACGTCAGCACTGCTTACGCGGGGGGCTGAACGATGGGTGTGATCCTGGTCACAGGTGGGAGCCGGGGGATCGGCGCGGAGATCTGCGCTCGGGCGGCGACGCGCGGCTATTCCGTCGCCGTCAACTACCGGACCGGCGAGAAAGAGGCGCGCGACGTCGTCGCGGCGATCGTGAGAGGCGGCGGCCGCGCTGTCGCGGCTCGGGCGGACGTTACCAAGGAGGGCGAGATCAAGGGTATGTTCGACGAGGTCTCGTCGAAGCTCGGTCCGATCACGGCGCTCGTGAACAACGCGGGCTGGGGCGGGCAGCATGGGCCCATCGAGGCCTGGGACACCGAAGCGACGCGGCGGCTCCTCGAGACCAACCTGCTGGGACCGATGCTATGCAGCCGCGAGGCGGTGAAGCGCATGTCGAAGAAGCTCGGCGGGGCTGGCGGCGGCATCGTCAACATCTCGTCGGCCGCGGCCCGAACCGGCTCGCCCGGCGTCTTCGTCCACTACGCCGCGACCAAGGGCGGCCTCGACGTCTTCACGACGGGGCTCGCGAAAGAGGTAGCCAAGGACGGCATTCGCGTGAATGCCGTGCGGCCCGGCTATGTGCGGACGGCGATGTACGAGGACGACCTCAAGCAGAGTCCCGACTGGGTCCGCTCGACCATCGCGGCGATTCCCCTGGGCCGCATCGCGGAGGTTCAGGACGTTGCCGCGGTTGTCCTCTGGCTTCTCTCCGAGGAGGCTTCCTACGTCACCGGGAGCATCATCGACATCTCCGGCGGTCGCGCGACGCAGTGATCCCCCGTCAGAGGAACCCGATCGAGAGCCACGGCACCGCTGCCACGATCACGAGCGCGACGGCGAGCGCGGCGAGATAGGGCCAGATCTTCGACATTGCCTGGTCGGGCGAGACTCGCCCGATCGCGCAGGCGACATAGAAGCCGACCCCGAAGGGCGGCGCGAACAGGCCGATCCCCATGGCGAGGATGACGACCATCGCGTAGTGCACTTCGTGGAGGCCGATCGCGCGCGCGACCGGAAAGAGGAGCGGCCCGAATAGGACCACCGCGGGAATACCCTCCAGGACCGATCCCAGGACGGCAAAGGCGACGATCGAAAGCGCGAGGAAACCCGCGGCGCCACCCGGCGCACCCGACATGGTCGCCACAAGCTGCCGCGAGAAACCCGATTGCGTGAGCGCCCAGGCCATGGCGGTGGCGGTGCCGATGATCAGCAGGATGGCACCCGAGAGCGAGGCTGTCTCGACCAGCATGGGATAGAGCCGCCGCCAATCGAGGCCGCGCGAGAGCAGCAGGCCCGCGACCACGGTGTAGACAATGCCGATGGTCGAGACCTCGGTCGCGGTCGCGATCCCCTCGACGACCGCGGCGCGGATGAGGAAGGGGAGCGCGAGGGCGGGCATGGCGACGATGAAGGCACGCAGCACTTGCCCGAGAGTGGCGCGACGAACATCGGACAAGTCCTCACGTCCCGAGCGCAGATAGGCGAGCAGGCCCAGCGCCAGCGCCAGGATGAGCGCAGGCAGCAGGCCGCCGGTGAAGAGCGCCGCGATCGAGACACCCGTCACGGAGCCGATCGTGATCAAGACGAGGCTTGGCGGGATTGTCTCGGACATGGCGCCGGAGGCCGCCAGGAGCGCGATGAGCTCGCCCTCCGGCGTGCCGCGGCGCTTCATCTCAGGCAGCAGCACGGGCGCCACGGCCGCCATGTCGGCGGCCTTGGAGCCGGATATTCCCGAGACGAGGTACATGGCACCCAGCAGCACGAAGGCGAGGCCGCCGCGCACGTGCCCCAACAGCGCCGCCAGAAAATCGACCAGCGAGCGTGCAAGGCCGGTCATCTCGATGAGGAGCCCCAGAAATACGAAGAGCGGCACCGACAGCAGGATCAGCGCCGACATGCCCTCATCCATGCGGCTCACGACGATGGTGAGCGGCACCCGCGTCGTGAGCGCGAGATAGGCGATCGTCGCGATGCCGAAGGCGAACGCGATCGGCACGCCGATGGCGACGCAAAGGGCGACCAGGAAAACAAAGAAGACAAGCAGGTTGTAGTTCCCGAGCGACATCAGGAGCGGGCGCGCGAGATAGAGTGCGATCGCGAGGCCCATGACGATTGCCACCGCCCCGGCCGCATATCGCACGCTGGCGCTCTCGAGGAGACGGACGACCGCAACCACCATCATGAGGACGGCGCCGACCTCGATCGCGAGGACGCGAAGGCTGTTAGGGAGGCCGAGTGCCGGCGTGGTGATCAAGGCTTCGTCCTGGACGTGCTGGTAGGCCGGAACCAGAATCAGCAGGACGAAGAGCGCAACGACCATCGCGGAGAGCGTCGCGAGGCAGGCGCCGCATGGCGCCGAGACCCGGGTTGCGACGGCGCTGAGGCGCATGTGCTCGCCGCGCCGCAACGCGACCACGGCGCCGAGCATCGCGAGCCACAGGAAGAGCAGCGAGGCGAGCTCGTCCGACCAGACGAGGGGCGCGCGCAGCACGTAGCGGGCGAACACCCCCGCGAACAGAACGACGATCTCGACCGCGACCAGGATTGCGACCGGCACCTCCGTGATCAGGGCCAGCACCCGATCGAGACCGTGCAACCAACCTGGCACCGACGTGGATGCCGCCGATGCCTCGCTGGGGCTCATGCCGAATGTACCGCGCTGACGATCAGATGCCGGCCACGCTGCCCGTCAGGCTCGCCAATCAGCCCAGCGTCCCCACCTGCTGTTCCAGCAGCCCCCATGCCTCGTCGCCGAACTTCTGCTTCCATTGGGAATAGAAGCCGGCCTTGCGCAGCGCGTCGCGGAATGGCGCGGGGTCGGGCGCGTTGAACACCATCCCCTTCTTCGCAAGCTCGCCCTCGAGGCTGTCGTTGAGCTGCTTGATGTCGTCGCGCTGAGTCAGTCCCGACTTGTTGAAATTGCTCGCGATGATATCGCGGACGTCGGCGGGCAAGCCTTCCCACGCGCGCTTGTTCGCCAGGAACCAGAAGCCGTCCCACATGTGGTTCGTCTTGGAGCAGTATTTCTGCACCTCGTAGAGCTTCGCCGCGCTGATGATCGCGAGCGGGTTCTCCTGCCCCTCCACCACCTTGGTCTGGAGAGCGGTATAGACCTCGCTGAAGTTGATACTCGCGGGTGCCGCGCCGAAGGCCTCGAACATCGAGGTCCAGAGCGGGCTCACGGGCACGCGGATCTTGAAACCCCTGAGGTCGGCCGGCGCATTGATCGGCTTGGTGCTCGAGGTCATCTGCCGATAGCCGTTGTCCCAGATCTTCTCGAACACAACGAGGCCGGCTTTCTCGATCGCCGCGCGCACATGCGCCCCGAGCGGCCCATCCATCGCCTTCCAGACGGTGGCGTAATCCTTGAAGGCAAAGCCGACGCCGTTGATGGCGGCGACCGGCACCAGCGTCGCCAGGATCAGGCCAGAGAGATCGAAGAACTCGATGGCGCCCGAGCGCAGTTGCGACAGCATGTCGGTGTCGCCACCGAGCTGGTTGTTGGGGAAGATCTCGATGACGACGCGGCCGTTGGTCTCCTGCTTGATGCGATCGACCGCTTCCTGCGCCCGGACGTTCTTCGGGTGCGTGAGCGGCACGTTGTTGGCGTATTTGAGCTGAAACTCCGCCGCCTGGGCGCGACCGCTGAGGATCGCAGGTGCAGCGAGCGCGATGGCAGTGCCCGCGGCAAAGCGGCGGCGTGTCACGTCGACCATAGGTATCCCCCCATGCGTTCCCGAGGCCGGCAGCATAGCGGACTCCGGGCCGGGTGAAGCTCAAAATGTCCGACTACGCCCGAGGTAGTTGCGGGAGCACGACGTGGCCGACACGATCGCGCCATGACGCTCGATCGGATCCTGGCCTTCACGCTCTTCGCCTTCGTGATCAGCATCACGCCGGGCCCCAACAATGCAATGGTCCTGGCCTCCGGCGCGAATTTCGGTCTGCGTCCGACCATTCCGCATCTTCTGGGGATCGATCTCGGTTTTGCCGTCATGATCGTGGCGGTCGGATCGGGGATCGGCGCGGTCTTTGCGGCGTTGCCCGCGCTGCAAACCGGAGTGCGCTACGTCGGCGCGCTCTACCTCGTTTACCTCGCCTGGAAGATTGCGACCTCCGGGCGCCCCGATACGCGAGGGAGCCGGGCAAAGCCGCTGAGCTTCCTCCAGGCGGCGAGCTTTCAGTGGGTCAATCCGAAAGGCTGGATCGCCGCCACCGGCGCGGTCGCGACTTACACGCCGGCGACCGGATACGTCGCGAACCTGGTGACCGTGGCGGCGGTCTTCGCGCTCGTCATGGGGCCCTGCATCACACTCTGGGCGGCGGTCGGGACGTCTCTGCGTCATCTCCTGAGCAAGCCGGCTTATCTGCGCGCGTTCAATCTTGTCATGGCATCGTTGCTGGTGGCGTCGCTCTATCCGACCTTCTTCTGAACCTCCGAGCAAGGCGGAGCATTAGAACGGTTCCCGCTTGCACAGACACAGTGCGTCCTTCGACGCGGGCCTAACGGCCCTTGCTCAGGATGAGGCGAAGTTATTGTGGCAAGATGAGGCGAAGTCGAAGGACGCACCGATTCTATCCACCCGGGACACGTTCTAGCGTGGCGGCGTTTCGACCGCGGGCGCGGGCGCCGCGGGGCGGCGCCGGACGAACCAGCCGCGGATCACCACGTAGAAGACCGGCGTGAAGATTAGGCCGAAGCCGGTGACGCCGAGCATGCCGAAGAAGACGGCGGTGCCCAGCGACTGCCGCATCTCCGAGCCCGCGCCGGTCGCGATCGCCAGCGGCACCACGCCGAGGATGAAGGCGAAGGACGTCATCAGGATCGGCCGGAGCCGCGTGCGCGCCGCCTGCATCGCCGCCTGGAAGCGGTCCTGGCCCTGCTCCTCGGCTTGCCGCGCGAACTCAACGATCAGGATCGCGTTCTTGGCGGCGAGACCGATCAGCACGATGAAGCCGATCTGGCCCAGGATGTTCACGTCGAAGCCCCGCAGCAGCAAGCCGCTGACACCCGCGAGCAGGCACATGGGCACGATGAGGACGACCGAGAGCGGCAGCGCCCAACTCTCGTACTGCGCTGCCAGCACCAAAAACACGAACACCACCGACGCCCCAAACACCAGCAGGCCGGTGTTGCCCACCAGCTTTTCCTGGTAGGCGAGCTCGGTCCATTCAAAGCCGAACCCGTCGGGCAGTCGCTCCTTCGCGAGCCGCTCCATCGCCGCGAGCGCATAGCCGGTCGAATAGCCGGGCCGGCTGTTCCCCTGCACTTCCGCGGCGGGATAGAGGTTGTAGCGCGCGACGCGATAAGGGCCGGTGATGTCGCGGAAGGTGGCGACCGACCCGATCGGCACCATCCGGCCGCTGTTGTTGCGGGTCTTGAGATTGATGATGTCGCGCTGATCCTCGCGGAACTGTCCATCCGCCTGGGCGGTCACGCGGTAGGTGTGGCCGAGGTAGTTGAAGTCGTTGACGTAGGAGGAGCCCAAATAGACCTCGAGCGCCTCGAACACTTTGTCGGCGGGCACGCCCAGGATCTCGGACTTCACCCGGTCGATGTCGGCATAGAGCTTGGGGGTCCGCGTATTGAAGAGCGAGAACACGCCGGTGAGGCCCGGCACCTGATTGGCGGCGCCGACGATGTCCTGGATCGCCGCCTCGAGCTGCGGCAGGCCGCGCCCGCGCTTGTCCTGCACCATCACCTTGAAGCCGCCGGAATTGCCGATGCCGCGCACCGGCGGCGGCTGAATCACGATGATGAAGGCCTCCTGGATCGCGGCGAGCCGCGCCTGAAGGCTGGCGCGCATCTTGTCCACGGAGAGACCCTTGGCCACCCGTTCGGCGAAGGGCAGCATGGGCACGAAGATGGCGCCGGCGTTCGGCGCATTGGTGAAGGTGGCTCCATCGAACCCGGCGAAGGGTACCGCGTGCGCCACCCCCTCCGTGCCCAGGATGATCTGGGTCGCCTTGCGCACGACGGCGTCGGTCCGCTCGAGCGACGCACCCGGCGGCAGCTGAATGACGGTGATCAGGTAGCCCAAGTCCTGATCGGGGATGAATCCGGTCGGAGCCCGCTCGAATTGCCAGCCGGTGAGGCCGATCAAGCCGGCGTAGACCACGAGCACGATGGCGCCCCGCCGAACCAGCGCGCCCGTCAACCCGCCATAACCCGAGGAGAGCCGATCAAAGCCCGTGTTGAAGCCGCGGAAGAAACCGCGGGTGAGACGCGTGAGGACTGATCCCTTGGGCTCGCCCGTCTCGTGGGGCTTGAACAACAGCGCGCAGAGCGCGGGGCTTAGGGTCAGCGAGACGATGCACGAGATCACCGTGGACGCGGCGATGGTGACCGCGAACTGCCGGAAGAACTGGCCGGAGATGCCGGCGATGAAGGCCGCGGGGATGAACACCGCCGTGAGCACCAGGGCGATCGCGACCAGCGCGCCACCCACCTCGTTCATGGTCTCGTGCGCGGCATCCCTCGGCGACATGCCCTCGCGGATGAGGCGCTCGACGTTCTCGACGACCACGATCGCGTCATCGACCACGATGCCGATCGCCAGCACCAGTCCGAAGAGCGACAGGTTGTTAAGCGAGAAGCCCGCCGCCGCCAGCACCAGGAATGTGCCGATCAGTGAGACCGGGATCGCCACGATCGGGACCACCGAGGCACGCCAGGTCTGCAGGAACAGGATCACCACCACCACGACCAGGACCACGGCGGCTCCCATGGTCTTGTAGACCTCGCGGACGGACTCGGCGATGAACTGCGTGGGATTGTAGACAATGTCGTATTTGAGGCCGGGCGGGAACGCCTGCGAGAGCTCGCGCATCGTCGTGAGCAGGCGGTCGGCGGTCGCGAGCGCATTCGAGCCCGGCCGCTGAAAGATCAACAGCGGCACAGCCGCGCGCTCATCGAGATAGCCGTTGGCGGTGTAGTCCTGCGCGCCGAGCTCGACCCGCGCGATGTCGCGCACGCGGGTCACGCGGCCGTTCGCGTCGGTGCGCACGATGATGTTGTCAAACTGCCGCGGATCGGTGAGGCGCCCCAGCGTCTCCACGTTGATCTCGAAGGCGCCCGACTTGGGCACCGGCGGCTCGTTGAGCACGCCCGAGGCCACCTGCACGTTCTGGCCCTGGAGCGCCGTCACCACATCGCCCGCGGTCAAACCACGCGCCGCGACCTTGTCGGGATCGAGCCAGATCCGCATCGAGTAGTCGCGGGCGCCGAACACGCGTACGTCGCCGACGCCGTCGAGCCGCGCGAGCACGTCCTTCACCTGCAAGGTCGCGTAGTTGGAGATGTAAAGCTGGTCGCGCGAGCCGTCCGGCGAGCTCAGATGGATCACCATCATGAGGTCCGGCGAGTTCTTGCGAACGGTGACGCCGACCCGCTGCACCTCCGAGGGCAGTTGTGGCTGCGCCACCGACACGCGATTCTGCACCAACACTTGCGCGATATCGAGATCGGTGCCGAGCGCGAAGGTGACCGTGAGCTGGAGGTTACCGTCGCTGGTCGCCTGCGACGTCATGTAGAGCATGTTCTCGACGCCGTTGATGCCCTCCTCGAGCGGCGTCGCCACGGTGTCGCTCACGACCTGGGCGGAGGCACCGGGATAGCTCGCGGAAATGACGATGGTGGGCGGCGCGATGTCGGGATACTGCGCGACCGGCAGCGAGAAGTAGGCGATGCCGCCCAGCAGCGTGATGAAGATCGACACGACCATCGCGAAGATTGGACGGTCGATGAAGAAGTGAGAGAGGTTCATGGGCGCGGGGCTCAGTTAGCCTGCGCCGAGAGCTCGATCTTTCCGGGTTGCGGCGTCACCTTGGCGCCGGGCCGTGCGCGCATCAGGCCATCGATGATGACGCGGTCGCTCGCGGTCAGTCCATCGCGGATGATGCGGAGGTTGTCGTAGATCGGCCCCGCGCGAACGACCTTGGGCTCGACCGTGCCGTCGTCGCGCACGGTCATCACGATCTTGCGCGACTGGTCGGTGACCACGGCGGCGTCCGGCACCAGAATCGCCTCGTAAGGCTCGGAGCCGGGAATCCGGATACGGCCGAACTGGCCGGGCGTGAAGAAGAGGCCGGGGTTCGCGAAGGCCGCGCGCACCCGAATGGTGCCGGACAGCCGGTCGACCTGGTTGTCGACGAAATTGAGCTTGCCGTCGTGCGGCCAACCCTTCTCGTCGGTGAGATGGAGCGAGACCGGCACGGAGTTGCCGCGGTTCGACTTCATCAGCCCCTTCTGGGTCGCGCGCTCATAGGCGAGGTAATCGGACTCGCTCATGTCGAAATTGAAATAGATGGGATCGAGCGAGACGATGGTTGTGAGGAGCGTCGTGCTGCTGCCCTCGCCGCCGCTCACGAGGTTGCCCACGCTCACGAGGTGATTGCTGATCCGGCCGGAGACGGCGGCCTTGATTTGCGTGAACTCGACATTGAGCTCGGCCGAGCGGATCGTGGCCTTCGCGGACTCGACCGAGGCGGCGGCCACTTTGACCTCGGACACCCGCTGGTCATAGTTGGCGACGGGCTCGAAACCCTTGGTCTTGAGCTCCGAGGAGCGCTCCAGCTGCTTCTGGGCCAGGTCCAGCTGAGCCGTCCCCTGCCCCAGCTGCGCACGCGCCGCCGCCAGGGTTGCCTCGTAGGGGCGCGGGTCGATGACGAACAGCAGGTCGCCCTGCTTCACCATCTGGCCGTCCTCGAAATGAATCTCGGTCAGATAGCCGCTGACGCGGGCTCGGACTTCGACGTAGTCGACGGCGGCGAATTGCCCCGTGAACTCGTCCCACTCGACGATCTCTTTCTGGAGCGGCGCGCTGACGGTGACGGCGGGCGGCGCAGGCGCGCCTTGCGCGAGCGCCCGATCGGCGCTGGACGTGGTGGCGATCACTGCAAGCCCGGCGATCGCGCCCCACAGCGAACCCAGAAGCCTTCTGCTCCGCATACACTCCTCCGTGGGCGCGACCCATTTCTTGGCCTCATCGCCGGGCCGTCGCCGATAGCCTAGGTAGGCCTTCTCGCGAGAAAATCCACTACACGACGCGTCGGTCGACTATGCGTCAACCGAAGCGCGCGAGCCAGACTCGGCCGTGACCACAGCTCCCGGGCGGTTCGGCTGGGCTTTTTGGACGGGCGGTGCTTCGGCCATAATGCCCCGACGCCGGGAGCAGATAGGGGTCATGGGCGATTTTGCCGAGGCATTTCACACGGCTGGACGGCTGATCATCGAGCGCGATCCCGCGCTGATCGCGATCGTGCTGTTGTCCGTGCGTGTGAGCCTGGGCGCGGTGGCACTCGCCGCGATGATCGGCCTGCCGCTCGGCGCGTTGCTTGCGCTGGCGCGGTTCCGGGGTCGGGGCGGCGTGATCATTGCCCTCAATGCCTGCATGGGCTTTCCGCCGGTCATCGCGGGCCTGGTCCTTTATATCCTGCTCTCGCGGGCGGGGCCGCTCGGCAGCTGGGGCCTGCTCTTCACGCCCACGGCCATGGTGATCGCCCAGTGCAGCCTGGTGACGCCGATCATCGCGGCGATCACGCGCCAGATCATCGAGGACCTCTGGGCCGAGCATCGCGAGCAGCTCAAGTCCCTGGGCGCGAATCGAATCCGCGCCGCCATGACGCTGCTCTGGGACGCGCGGCTCTCGCTCGGGACCGCGGTGCTCGCGGGCTTCGGCCGTGCCAGCGCTGAGGTCGGCGCCATCATCATCGTGGGCGGCAATATCTCCGGCGTCACGCGCACCATGACCACCGCGATCGCGCTGGAGACCAGCAAGGGCGACCTGTCGCTCGCCTTGGCGCTCGGGCTCGTACTGCTGATGCTGGTGCTCGCCGTCAACAGCGCGGCCGAGATCGCCCGTGGCGCGCTCCGCCGGAGCGCGGGCTAGGCGCCATGCACGGCTCGCCCTCCATCCTGCCGCTCAGCCTCGAAGCCCTCTCCTTCTCGGTCGACGGGCAGCGATTGATCAACGGCATCGCGATGCGCCTGGAGGCCGGGCCGCGCACGGTGATCCTCGGTCACAACGGCGCGGGCAAGAGCCTGCTGCTCCGCCTCTGCCACGGGCTGCTGACCCCGAGCGCGGGCCGTGTCGTCTGGTCGGATCACGGCCTCGGCCAGGACTGGGTACGGCGCCGGCAAGCCATGGTGTTCCAGCATCCGGTCGTGCTGCGGCGCGCGGCACGGGCGAACGTCACCTATGGGCTCGCCCTCGCGGGCGTGCCGTGGCGCGAGCGCCGCAAACAGGCCGAGGAGGCCCTCGCCGAGGTCGGTCTCGCCGAGCTCGCCGATCGTCCCGCGCGGGCGCTCTCGGGTGGCGAGCGGCAGCGGCTGGCGCTCGCGCGCGCCTGGGCGCTGCACCCGGAGGTGCTGCTCCTCGACGAGCCCACCGCCAGCCTCGATCCTGCCGCGACCCGCGCGGTCGAGACGGTGATCGCGGCCTTCGACATGGCCGGCACCAAGATCATCATGACCACCCACGATCTCGGCCAGGCGCGGCGGCTCGCGGACGAGGTCGTGTTCCTGCACAAGGGCCGGCTCCTCGAGCACGCGCCCGCCCGCGAGTTCTTCGAGCGGCCGAGCACGCCCGAGGGTCGCGCCTATGTCTCGGGCGAGCTCGTGTGGTAACCGACAGTCAAGAAAGAGAGAGCAGATGATGAAACGGCGTTTCGTAGTTCTGGCACTGGTCGGGGCGATGCTGGCGCTCGTGCCCGCCGCCTCGGCCGAAGACAAATTCATCACGGTGGCGTCGACGACCTCGACGGAGAATTCCGGCCTCTTCACCTGGCTGCTGCCCGCCTTTACCAAGGCGACAGGGATCGAGGTGCATGTGGTTGCCGTCGGCACGGGCCAGGCGCTCGCGATCGGCCAACGCGGCGATGCCGATGTCGTGTTCGTGCATGACCGCCCCGCCGAGCTCAAATTCGTCGCGGCGGGCGACGGAGTCGGGCGCCGCGAGGTCATGTACAACGATTTCATCATCGTGGGCCCCGTCGCCGATCCCGCTGGAGTCTCTGGGCTCAAGGACGCAGTCGACGCTTTCAAAAAGATCGCGGCGGCGAAGGCGACCTTCCTGTCGCGCGGCGACAAGAGCGGCACCAACGAGGAGGAGCTCCGGCTCTGGGGCGAGGCCGGCATCGACGTGAAGCAAGCGGGCGCCGACTGGTACCGCGATACCGGCTCCGGCATGGGTGCCACGCTGAACACCGCCGCGGGAATCGGCGGCTACACCCTCGCCGACCGCGGCACCTGGCTCAGCTTCAAGAACCGCGCCGACCTCAAGATCCTGGTCGAGGGCGACAAGCGGCTCTTCAATCAATACGGCGTGATGCTGGTGAACCCGGAGCGCCATCCGAATGTGAAGCGCGAGTGGGGGCAGGCCTTCATCGATTGGGTGACCTCACCCACGGGGCAGCAAAGCATCGCCGGCTACAAGATCGCCGGCGAGCAGCTGTTCTTCCCGAATTACAAGCCGCCGGGCTCCTGAGCCCGGCGGCCCGTCGCCGTTCCACGCGCCACGAGGGTCGGTGTGGCGGCTCGTGGCGCGGAAAACAGGCTCCGTCAGGGAACGCGATGCATGCGCAGGGACTGCGGCGTGAACTGGTAGATCACCGGGCCGTAGGCCGGTTTGAGCTCCGGCGTTCCGGGGATGTGATGCATCGAGAGATCCAGGGGATCGTAGGTGTAGATCACCGGCCCGGGATCGCGGGGCGTGTTCCAGCCGGGCGGATAGACCTCGTGCCCCGAGGCGAATGCGGGCGCGGCCGCGAATACCGCGAGCGCGAAGGCGGCCACGGCAAGTGACCCCGGACGGCAAGGTTTTCTGGTCATGAGCTTGATCTCCTGATGAGGTGGATGCGAGGCCTCGCCAGAATGACCGCGCGGCCGGGTATTTCATTCCCGACGATGCGATGCGACAGTCGCGCTCATGAAAGGCCGGACGAGCCCGTGCGATGAGGCGCTGATCGCGGCGGCGCGATCGGGCGCGCCTTGCGCCGAGCGCGTCAAATCGTTCGTGATGGCCGCGACCGTCATCGGCTCGGGCATGGCCTTCATCGACAGCGCGGTGGTCGGCGTGGCGCTGCCGGTGATCGGCACCGATCTCGGCGCGAGCCTGCCCCTCATGCAGTGGGTCGTGAACGGCTACGTGCTGGTGAGCGCCGCGCTCACCTTGATCGGCGGCGCCGCGGGCGATCGGTTTGGCCGCCGTCGCGTCTTTATCGCGGGCATTGTCGTGTTCACGCTCGCTTCGATTGCCTGTGGCCTGGCGCCCGGCGCGATCCCACTGGTCGCCGCGCGCATCGTGCAGGGATTCGGCGGTGCCCTCATGGTGCCCAATAGTCTCGCAATCATCGGCGCCGCCTTCGATGAGCGCGAGAAAGGCAAGGCGATCGGCACGTGGGCCGGAGCGACCTCGATCGCGGGCGCGCTTGGCCCCGTGCTCGGCGGATGGCTCACCGATACGATCTCCTGGCGCGCCATCTTTTTCATCAATGTGCCGTTCGCGGTGCTGGCCGGCTTGATCGCTTGGACTCGGCTTCCGGAGAGTCGCGATCCGCACGCTGCTGCCCGCCTCGATTGGGCCGGCGCCATTCTCGCGGCAAGTGGCCTCGCCGCTTTGGCCTTCGCACTGATCGAGGCCGGCGAGCATGGCTGGCGCGATCCTCCGATCGTGACCGCCGGCGTCGCGGGCGTGCTGGCGCTGGCACTCTTTCTCTGGGTGGAGATGCGCGGTGCCGCGCCCATGGTGCCCCTGGGACTCTTTCGCTCCCGCCGGTTCAGCGGGATCAACCTGCTGACCCTGCTCCTCTATGGGGCGCTCGGTGGCGGGCTCTTCCTGCTGCCGTTCGACCTGATCCGGGCGCGATCCTATACTGCGGCCGAAGCGGGTGCCGCGTTCCTGCCATTTCCGCTGGTCATGTTCACGCTGTCCCGCTGGTCCGGTGGCCTGCTCGATCGCTTCGGTGCTCGCCCGCCGCTGATCATCGGACCCTTGATCACGGCGGCGGGTTTGGCGTTATTCGCGCTGAGCGGCGGCGGCTCCTACTGGCTGACGGTATTGCCGCCGATGCTGATCACCGGCTTCGGCATGGCGATCAGCGTCGCGCCGCTCACGGCGGCGGTGATGAGCGCCGTGCCCGACGGTCAGATCGGGGTCGCCTCAGGCATCAACAACGCCGTCGCCGATATTGCCTCCCTGCTTGCCGTTGCCGCGTTCGGCGCCGTGGGACTGAGCCTGTTCGGTCACGTGCTGGACGGTCAGGTCGGTGCACTCGGCGTGAGCCCCGAGCTGCGGGACGCCGTCACCGCCGTCAAGCAGTCGTTGGCCGGCACGGACTTCGCGACCAGCCTGCCCGCCGATGCGCGGGCCGAGCTTCAGGTCTCGATCGCGGCGTCGCTGACCACGAGCTTCCGGCTTCTGATGGTCGGCGCCGCTGGCCTCGCCGCCCTCTCCGCGGCCTCCGCCTTTCTGACAATTCCACGTGAAGCGGTGTCGCGGCCCCGATGACCGGATGCCTCGGCGCTTAGCGCTGCGCCCCGCAGGTGGCGAGGCTGGTGCAGACGTGGTCGAGCTGTACCCAGACCGGCAGGAACGCGATCCGGACCCGCAGCGTGAGCGGCAATAGCCGCGCGTCGTTACTGAGTGTCAGGTCGACCGGTCTCGGGGCACTGTCGGGATCGCCGTCGTCACTGCTCTCACCCTTGAACCCCGCGATAGGCTTGAGTGTCAGGCCGAGCCGGATCGTGTCCTCCTCGCCGCCGACCGCGACCACACGCACGGCGACGTCGAACCGACGCGCATCGTCGAACACGGGGATCACGAAGGTATCGCCGGCCTGTGCCGGCTTCACCCGCAGATGCTGGCGAATGAAAGCGAGTGCCGCGATGGGATCGAGGACATCGCGGCGGTGAATCTCCGCGAGCAGGGGCTTGCGGCTGGTATCGTCGGGAGTTCGCTCGGCGACACGGTCGCCCCCGCGCTCGACGAAGCGCAAGCTCAGCAGCTGGTTGCGGCGCTTGCGCAGGTCGTAGTGGGCATTGTAATGCGCCGGGATCGCATTGCCGTTCTTGGCGAGTTTGCCCTCGCCCACCGCGTCCGCACGGAACTTCGTGAACCAGCGCGGCGCACCCTGCGTCTCGATGCGGATCTCGTGCCGATAGTCCGACGGCGTATCGCCGAGACCGAGCCGAATTTCCGCCGCCGGCAGCCCCGCCCAGGTGGCGCGATAAAAGGCGGCGAGCTCCTCGGCCTGGACGACGTCCGCAATGCCGCCGATACCGAAAGCGAGCGCGACGCCCATCATGCGCCGGGCAAGGTGCATGCGGTCAGTATAGCCGCGGAATCGCGGTGCATCGAGATTCGGCCCACCGCGGATTCGCGCGGTTTCTTGCCGCTCGATGGGGTTCGGACTTAGTCTATGGGGCGACAGAAAAGGATATCGATGGTGACCTCTACCAGCGCCCCGATGCCGCGCAACCTAGCGCCCGGCTATTACGTCGATCCCGCGAACTATGGGCGGGAGCGCGAGGCGATCTTCGCCCGGCACTGGCAGATGCTGGGCCCGGTCTCGCAGGTGGCGGAACCGGGGCAATACCTCGCAGTCGAGATCGCGAACTGGAAGCTCTTCGTCCTGCGCGGAGAGGACGGCGTCCTTCGCGCGTTTCACAACGTGTGCCGGCACCGGGGCGCGCGCCTCCTCGAGGAAGGCACCGGCCACTGTCAGACCTTACGCTGCCCCTATCATCTCTGGGTCTACGATCACGACGGCCGGCTCAGGGCGGCGCCGTGGTTCGGCGACGATCCGGGATTCCGGCTGGAGGATTGGCCACTCCAGCCGATCGCGGTCGATGCCTGGCGTGGCTTGCTCTTTGTCGCGATCGATCCCGCCACGAGCTTGATCGAGCAGCTCGGCGATCTTCCCGATGAAGTCGCGGAGTTCCCGATCGAGCGTTTCGCGCCCGTCGCCGGCGAGCGGTTTCTGATGAAGTCGAACTGGAAGACCTACACGGACAATTTCGTCGAGGGCTATCACGTCCCGGGCATTCATCCGGCTTTCAGCAAGGTGATCCAGTTCGACAAGTTCGAGACTGTCGCGCGCCGCGGCCTCGTGCGCATGACCGCGCCCCAGCGAAGCGGCTCCATCTATGGCGGCAAGTGGCTCTGGATGTGGCCGAGCTGGACGCTCTCGGTTTTCCCTGGCGGCATGAACACGAGCCGCATCAACCCGACCAGCGCCGGCGAAACCGAGCTCGTCTATCACTTCTACTTCGCCGACACGTCGGAGGCGGCGGCGGAGACACGCGCACAAACCATCGCGACCAATTGCCAGATCGTGCGCGAGGATTTCGGCATCTGCGAGCACACGCAGCGCAACTACGCATCGGGCGCTTATGTGCCCGGACCGCTCAGCCCACGCCACGAGCAGTCGGTCGCGTATTTCCAGAGCAAGGTGATCGAGGCGCTCGGCGCTCGAGCGGCGAAAGCCGCGGAGTAACCGCTCCCCCATTATCGAGCGCGATTTGCCCACGCCGCACTCCGGCGATAGGCTTGTCTCGGACCCGCGCGTCTCGTGCGAGGCTGGCGCGGTCACCGAACTAACGGGAGGAGACCAGAATGGAAAAGCCTAGGATCCAGCGCACCAAAATCGGGCGGCGGACCATGCTCAAGCTCGCGGCGGGAGCCGGCATCGCCAGCGCGAGCGGCATCTCGGTCATCCGCCCCGCACTCGCCGAGACCACGCTCGCGATATGGACCGGTTTCCCGGAGCTGCAGCCGTTCTACGAGGCGGTCGCCAAAGCCTACACCGCCGCCCATCCCGAGGTGAAATGCACGGTCTTCAGCACCTCGCTCCGCGAGACCGAGCAGAAGCTGACCGCCGCGGTGCCCACGGGCACCGGCCCCGACATCTACGACATCGGCACCAACATCAGCGTGAATTTCATCGAGTCCGGCCTGATCGATGCGAATCCCGCCGACATCGACAAGTATCTGAAGAGCGGTTCCTGGAACAAGTTCGTGGTCGAGTTCTTCACGCTCAGCGGCAAGACGTATGGGCTGCCGCTCTACGAAGGCAGCAAGGCCTCGATGTTCTACAACAAGGCCATGTTCAAGGAGGCCGGGATCGCCAATCCGCCGGCCACCATGGCTGAATGCGTCGAGGCCGCGAAGAAGCTCGTGAAGTTCGACAGCAGCGGCAAGATGATCCGCAGCGGCATCAGCCTCCGGCTCTCAGGCCAGGGCAGCGGCATCTGCGAGAAGTTCCGTTATCTGCTCGAGGCCGCAGGCTCTCCGGTTATCGTCAAGACGGCAAGCGGCAAGTACCACAACGGTTTCGACAACGATGGCGGGCGGGCGGCGCTGCAATGGGTCGTGGACGCCGTGCAGAAGCACAAGATCGACGATCCCAAGGTGCAGCACGATGCGGCCGCGTTTGCGGCCGGCACCACCGCCATGCTCTGGCGCGAGGCCTGGGTGATCGGCGAGATCCACGACAAGGCACCAAACCTCGAGTATGGCGTGGCTCCGATCCCGAAATGGACGGCCTCCAGCCCCTACAAGATGCTGCTGCAGCCCTGGGGCGTCTACGTCAACGGCAAGAGCGCGAACAAGCCCGCCGCGTGGGAGTTCGTGAAGTTCCTCACCAACCCCGAGAACTCGCTCCGGATCACCGAGATGACCGGCTGGGTCTCCGAGCGCGAGGACGTGGACTGGAAGCCGCTCCTCGCCAAGACGCCCCAGTTCGAGGTGTTCGTCACGCCACCCAAGGGCATGGACTACTACGTCGAGCCGATCCTCTCGCCCTGGGATGAGATCGAATCCAAGATGGCGGACAAGCTCACCGCCGCCTACATCGATCCCGCCCTCAACGGCAACCCGGCGAAGGTCGCCGAGGCCATCAAGGCGATGGCAGCGCAGACGGACCAGCTCCTCAAGGATGCGGACATGTACAGCGCGACCTGAGCATGGTCGTGTATCTCGAGTCAGTCTCCTTCTTTCCGTCACCCCCGCCCCCGGATCACAGTCCGGGGGTGACCCGGGGGTCCACGTGGATGGCCGGGTCAAGCCCGGCCATGACGGACGGCGGGAGCGGCGCCTAAGGAAGGTACGCCGTGGCGGCACCGAGCCCAGCTATCGAGCGACCAGGATTCCTGGCGATGCGCTGGGCGCGCATTCGGCGCGACCGGCAGGCCCTGATCTTCTGCTACGTCGCGCTAGCGCCAGTGCTGGCCCTGTTTTTCTATGTCCGCGTCATCCCAATCCTCGAGAGCGTCGCGATCAGCTTCTACCGCTGGGACCTGATCCGGCCGGCAAAGCCGTTCATCGGCCTGCGCAACTACACCGATCTGCTCGCTGACGAGAATTTCCGGCTCGCGCTCGAGAACACGCTCATCTACTCGGTCGCCACGGTGGTGATCAGCACGCTGCTGGCACTGCCGCTCGCGGTTTTCCTTGCGCGCAAGGGCTGGGTCGCCGCGATCTATCAGACCATCTACTTCCTGCCGGTGATCACGCCGCTGGTGCCGATGGCGATCGCGTGGCGCTGGATCTACGACTACACCTACGGGGTCCTCAACTACTTCCTGTCGTTCCTCGGCATTCCCGCGGTGCCTTGGCTGACCAGCCCGGATGTCGCGCTCTGGGCGATCATCATCATGAGCATCTGGAAGGGGCTCGGGTACAATCTGATCCTGTTCCTGGTCGGCATCCGCAACATTCCGGACTCCTATCTCGAGGCCGCGAGCCTCGACGGCGCATCGCCCTGGCAGCGCTTCTGGCACGTGACGCTGCCGCTGCTGAAGCCGATCCTGCTTTACGTGCTCGTCACCGCCACGATCAACTCGTTCAACGTCTTCACCCAGGTCTATGTGATGACGCTGGGATCCCAGGCGTCACCGGGTCAGGCGCTCCGCGTGCTGGTCTTCGACATCTGGCAGAACGCCTTTCAGTACCACAAGATGGGCTACGGCTCCGCCGAGGCGATGGCGCTCACCTTCCTGGTGCTGGGCTTCACCCTGATCCAGTTCCGCCTGGTGCGGAGCCAGGAGGAATAGATGGTGCGGGGCAGGCGCAAAACGCTCGGCGCGCGCATCCTCACGGGGATCGCGCACGCGATCCTGTTCTTCGGCGGCGTCATCATGGTGCTGCCGATGATCTGGATGCTGCTCACCTCCTTCAAGCCGGCGCCGGAGATCGCGGTCTGGCCGCCGATATGGCTGCCGCAGACGCCGACGCTCGCGAATTATTCCGGGGTGTTCGACACGGCGCCCTTCGGCCGCTTCTTCGCCAACAGCATCGGCATGTCGGTGGTGGCGACGATCAGCGTCGCGCTCACCTCGCTGCTCGCGGGCACGGTCTTCGCGAAATATCGCTTCCCGCTGCGCACGGCGCTCTTCGGCCTGATCATCGCGACGGCGATCGTGCCGTTCGAGAGCTACATGATCGCGCTCTATCTCCAGCTCAATGCCATCGGCTGGATCAACACCTATCAGGGCATCGTGCTGCCGACGCTCTTCATGAGCTTCGGCATCTTCCTGATGCGCCAGCACGTGGCGTCGGCGATCCCGACCGACTATCTCGAGGCCGCGCGGATCGACGGCGCCTCGGAATGGTGGATCCTGGTCCGGATCATCGCGCCGCTCTCCGTCTCGGCCTTCAGCGCGATCGGCATCTTCGCCTTCATCCAGGCCTGGGCCGCCTTCATCTGGCCGCTCCTGATCGCGAACGATCAGCTGCTCTTCAACATGGAGGTCGGCCTCACCGCCTTCCAGTTCAAGTTCAGCACCGACTTCGGCAAGCTGATGGCGGGCTCGGTGATCTCCACGCTGCCGATGCTGATCGTGTTCCTGCTCCTGCGCCGCCGCATCATCGAGAGCGTGGCCCTGACGGGCATCAAGGGCTGAGCCCGTACCCCTCTATGGGGAAGCGACCAGCGCATCTTTCCGGTGGCCCGTCCCGGTGCTAGCATTCGCGGACTGATCGGCTGCCGCATTCGGGGGCACCGGGGACAGGAGACTATCCAGTCAACAAACAATCGAGAGGAGGCGGATATGTCGCAACGGAGTTGGAACATTCTGGGATTTGCTTTCTTGGGCGTGCTCCTCGCGGCCATCGCCGCGCCGACAGGGGCACGGGCCGCTGGTGCGGTGAAGGACGAATTGGGGGTGGTAACGATCCCGAAGGGCGCGCCGATCGTCATCGGCGGCATGTGGGTGATCTCGGGCGCCGACACAGCGCTCGGCACCGATTCCAAGCGTGGGGCGGAGATCGCTTTCAAGGACGCCGGCAGCAAGATCGTCGGCCATCCCATCAAGTTCATCGTCGAGGACGATCAGTGCAACGCCGAGGGTGGCCAGGCTGCCGCGACGAAGCTCGCGGCCGTTCCGAACATCGTGGCCGTCCTGGGCTCCGCGTGCTCGAGCGTTTGCACGCCCGCGGCGCCGATCTTCTGGAAGGTCGGCATCACCGAGCTTGGCACCGCCTGCTCGGCGCCGTCCCTCACGGCGGCAGACCGCAAGCCCACCTATGACGGCTTCGTGCGGACCATCTTCAGCGACATCGACCAGGGTGCCGCGGACGCGAAATTCATCCACGACAGCCTCAAGGCGCAGAAGATCGTCACCGTCCACGACGGCAGTCCTTATGCTCAACAGCTAACCGTCGTGACCGCGACGAACTTCACCAAGATGGGCGGCACGGTGCTGTCTCAAGAGGCGATCGCACCCACGGACGTGGACATGCACCCGCTCCTGACGCGCATCGCCACTCAAAAGCCGGACGTGATCTATCTGCCGGTGTTCGTCGCGGGTGCCGCGCAGATCGTCCGTCAAGTGAAGGAAATTCCCGGGCTCGAGAAGGTGACCCTGGTTGGCGGTGGGTCGCTGATGGCACCGGACATGATCAAGGCGGCCGGTACTGCGGTCGTCGGCTTCCGCATCGCCTACCCCGACGTCTCGCCGGAAGCGATGGGCAAGTCCTATCCGAAGTTCCTGGAGGCCTATAAGAAGGCCTATGGCGAGGGCCCGATCTCTGGCTTCCACGGCCAGGCCTATGACGCGGCGGAGCTGCTGATGAAGGCGATCAACAAGGTCGCCGTGACGGATTCGTCCGGCGCCACGCAGATCGGCCGCAAGGCGCTTCGGGACGCGGTGTTCGCCATGCCCGAGTTCGACGGCGTGTCCGGACCGATCAAATGCGACGCGCATGGCGAGTGCGGCAAGTTCAAGCCCGCCGTCTACCAGTACACCGACGCCGATCCCGCGACCTTCCTGATCGGCAAGAACCCGAAGAAGATCTGGCCGTAATCGGACCGGTACTCAGGGGAAACGCGAGGCAGGCGGCTCGGCCGTCTGCTTCGCACCCCGGCCTCGATCCCGCTATAGTCGTCTCGGAGTTTCGCGCCGCATCCCCTGGGGGATGCGGAGGTTGTCGTTTTTTGCCTAGGAGTGCGCCATGAAGCTGGCACCGCTGGTCGATCGGATCGCGAGCAAGGGCGCGGCGGCCTGGCAGATCCATTTCGACGCGCTTAGGAAGCGCAACACGGGCGCGGACGTGATCCTGCTGACCGTCGGCGATCCTGATCAGGCGCCGCCAGCCGCTGTCATCGACGCCACCGTCGACGCGCTGCACCGGCACCGCACGGGCTATTCGCCGATCGTGGGCTATCCTGAGGTGCGCGCCGCGATTGCCGAGCGGTTCCAGCGCC
Source organism: Allostellaceae bacterium (assembly GCA_035280245.1). GTDB lineage: Bacteria > Pseudomonadota > Alphaproteobacteria > ATCC43930 > CGMCC-115725 > DASZHJ01. Next base: position 53,970 of record DATEGF010000366.1, on the reverse strand, counting down.
GCACCGGCCAGACCTGCACGGCCGACAACGTGGTCGTCGTGCCGGGCGCCCAGGCGGGCCTCTACTGCGCACTCCAGTGTCTGGTCGGACCGGGCGACGAGGTCGTCGTTGGCGAGCCGCTCTACGCCAACTACGAAGCGGTGGTGGGTGCCGCCGGCGGCACCATGGTGACCGTACCGCTGCGGCCGGAAGCCGGGTTCCACCTCGACCTCGATGCCTTCGCGCGCGCGATCACGCCGCGGACGAAGCTCGTCTGGATCAACTCACCGCACAACCCAACCGGCGCCGTGATGACGCGGAGCGAGATCGAGACCGTGGCGGAGGCGTGCCGCCGGCACGATCTCTGGCTGCTCTCCGACGAGGTCTACGAGGACCTCGCCTTCGCCCGCCCGCATCTGAGCCCCTGGAGCCTCCCGGGCATGGCCGAGCGCACCGTCGTGGTCTCTAGCCTCTCGAAGTCGCACGCGATGCCTGGCTTCCGCTTCGGCTGGATGATCGGCCCGACGATGCTGGCGAAGCCGCTCTTCAACCTGCTGCTCTGCATGCTCTACGGGGGCCCACCCTTCATCCAGGACGGCGCGCTGGCGGCGCTTAAATCGGAGCTGCCGGAAGCCGCGAGCCTCAGTGCCGATTACCGCAAGCGCTCGACGCTGCTCGCGGACATCTTGACCGAGGCACCCCAGTGCAAGGTCATCCACCCCGAGGGCGGCATGTTCGTGCTGCTCGATGTCCGCGAGACCGGCCTCGGCTCGGAGGGCTTCGCTTACGGGCTGCTGGAGCGGGAGAACGTCGCCGTACTGCCCTGCGACGGCTTCGGCGAAAGCGCGGTCGGCCATCTCCGGATATCGCTCACGGCGGACGAGACGCGGCTCGCCGACGCCGGGCAGCGCATCGTCCGCTATGCCCGCCAGATCGCGCACCGGAACGAGCCGGCGCGCGCCTCCGGGTAGGATTGGATGGAGTGAAAGCCCCCCGTGCTTGGCTGACATTCACCCGGGTCCGTTTCCGGGCCGAAGATCGGAGCGGAGCCGCTACTTGCGTAGCCCGGTGATGATCAGGCATGCGGCCACAATCAGAGCCGCGCCCGCCCACACCGCCATGGTGGGCACCTCGGCAAAAAATACAAACCCCAACAGCGCCCCGTAGGGCAGTGCCAGGTAGTCCACCGACGCCAGCACGCCCGCCTGCGCGCGTCGATACGCCCAGGTCAGCAGGAAATGCCCGCTCACGCCCAGCGCCGCGACCAACGGAAAGACGAGCCAGATCGACGCTGAAGGCGCCTGCCATGTCGCTACCGCGAATGGCAACGCAACGAGGCTCGGCACCACGTGCTGGATCAGCACGATCGAGGTGGCGGCATCGCGTCGCGCTTGACTGCGCAGCATCACGTTGTTCAACGCATATGCCACGGCCGAGCCGGATACCGCTGCGATGCCGATCAGGTCGGCGCTGAGCGACTGGGCATCGGACAGCGTATCCCAGGCGATGACGCCGACCCCCACCAGACCCAGCAACACAGCCCCCAACACCCTTGCGCGCAGCCGCTCGCCCAGCAGCAGCGAGGCCAGCAAGACGAGCATCAGCGGCGCGAGGTAGCTCAGCGTCAGCGTCTCGGCGAACGGCAGCCGGCGCAACGCGGTGAAGAACAGCATCAGGGAGACGACGTTCAGCACGCCGCGCGGCGCGTTGGCCTTCCAGGAGGAAAGCGTGGGCCAGCCGGCGCGGGTACGCCACATCGCCAGCAACGCCAGTGGAACGCCGAACAGGTAGCGCATTGCCACGATCTGGACGATCGGGAGACCGAGCGGCATCGCCTTCACAACCGCGTCCATGGTGGTGAGCAGCAGGATCGCTCCGGTGGCCACCGCGAACGGAACGATCGGGCGCGCATGGTCAGTGGCATGGGTCGGACTCATCGCGCGCCAACCCGTCTGGATCCCAAAGTGTGATGCATAAAAGGCGCCGCGTTATGCCTGGAAGTCGATACCGGCTGATGCAACCATAATAAATCATTGCTGAATGAAGACAGCCAAACGGTCACGACGCCAGAGCACGCGGTGTCAAAGAAACTCATGAAGGAGCGGTCCATGGCGATGAAATCAAGAGGAAGCGAGTCCCACAAGCAACGCCTGCGCGGCCTTTATGGCGGCCTGTCTCCATCCCAGGCCGTTGCGCGCCGGGCGACAGTCGCAAAGCAGAAGGAGCTGTCGGCAAGTTTTGCCAGACAGGAAACCTTGCGCGTGCGACACGGACGCATCATGGACCGCGTCCACGCACCGATGCTGAAGGCTTTCGGCAGGGACGCCGAAGCCGTGCGCGCGGCCGCGTCGCTCAAATCGTTGACCCGGCAGATGCGACGACGGCCATTGGCTCGACCCGTGACGCCATTGCACAAGCCGCGCATCGTTGCCGACCTCGGCGCAACGGTCGTACCGCCTTACGACTTTCAGGAGGTGCTCTTCAGTTCCACGGGGACGCCACTGAACGGCTCCAGCGCCGACAAATCGACCGGGCAGATTACGTCAGACATCGGTACCGACTACGATCAACCCTCGAGCGCGACGGTCACCGTGGGTGTCGGCATTTTCTTCCATCCGCCGACCGACTGCCCCGGGACACTCAGCATATCCGCGACACTGAGCTACAACTCGGAGTGGGCCACGCTCTGTGCCTACGCATCGGGTCATTCCGACGGATGGGTGGGCCTTGCCGTCGAGCAGTTTGACATGGCGGGTTTTCCGACCGGCGTACTGGTCGATGAAAAGATCTTCCTTTGGGCCAGCGATGCCTGGTGGACAAGTGGTGGATTCCAGTTCGGATCCAGCAGTGCATTCCCTGTCTCCGCGCAGTGCACAGTGGACAACCAGCACCTCTACCATGTCTGGATACGATCTGGCGGCTCCATTTCCGCAGCCGGTTGGAGCGGACGGATCGGGGGGAGCTACGCCGGGTCGCGGATCATTGGGAGCGTCCCATCGATCACTTGGGAGCTCGTGTGAGCGGAAAATGCGACCTTATGAATAAAGGCTACTCCGCGTAGGACGGATCCTTGCGGTCGAGGATGCGCTTCATCTCCTCGAAGTGCGAGAAGGACATGTCCTTGTAGGACTCCCAGCCGCGCGCGGTCTTTTCCGCGAGCGCATGGGGCATGACGTTGAGCTTCTGGCCGGTCGAATAGGCCAGCACCAGCGTCTGACAAGCCTTCTCGAGATAATAGAGCGCGTCGAAGGCCTCGGCGACCGTCGGTGCCGCCACCAGCACGCCGTGGTTGCCCATCATCATGATGCTCTTGTTGCCGAGCGACCGGGCAAGGCGCTCGCCCTCCTCCTTGTCGTCGGCGATGCCGCCGAAGCCCAGGTCGATGGTGACGCGGTTATAGAACCGCGCGGTGTTCTGCTCGATCGGCTTGATCTCGGGGTCCGCCAGCGTGGCGAGCGCGGTGCCGTAGGCGGGATGGCAGTGCAGCAGGCAACGCGCATGGGGCACCGTGGCGTGGATGTTGCCGTGGATGCACCAGGCCGAGGTGTCCGGTGCGTCGGGCCGCTTCATGGTGTCGGGGTCGTCGACGTCGACCAGGAGCAGGTCGCTCGCGCGCAGCATCGAGAAATGCTTCCAGCGCGGGTTCAGCAGGAACTTGCGCCCGTCTGGCGAGACCGCGAGGCTGAAATGATTGGCCACGCCCTCGTGCCAGTTGAACTCAACGGCAAGGCGGAAGGCCGCGGCGAGATCGACCCGGAGCTGCCACTCCTCGGTGTCCCGAACCGACTTGGTCTTGAGGCGCTCGACTGTCGACACGGTTCTTCTCCTCTGGCTATCCAACCGCGCGCAGTCTACGCCCATGCGGTTCAAGGTAAAAGCGACGGCTCTGCGGGGCTGCCCCGCCCGTATCGCGGGCGCCGCGGCGGCATGCGCGCTCGTTAATTAGCCCACCGCACCGCCCTTCAGGAGCCCAACCAGCGGGTTCGGCTTTGGCGGCGCGATCCGCCGCAAGGTGTTGGTATCGCGGTGGTCGAAGGGCGGCGTCTTGCCCCGGATCGCCAGATCCGTGCGCGTCACATAGGTCCAGCTGCCGTCGGCGTTGAAGGTGATGTCGATGCGGTAATAGTCGGTGCGAAACGCCTCGTCGAGGAAGGTGGTCGAGCAGATCCCGAAACGGGTATCGCCGCGGCGCGCCTCGACCGAGATACGGTCGTCGTCGGGCTTCGCCGTGCCGCCCGCCAGCAGCACCTGCCCGCGCGGAATGGCGAGGGTCTGCATGATGAGACCCGTCGCAGGCTCCCAGAGCCAATAGCCGACCTGGTCGTGGAAGGTGATCTTCTCCTCCGGCGTGTTGATGTGGATGTGGTAGCGCAGGCCGTAGAGGAGCTGCGGTCCATTGTTCTGCGCATCGGTCGGCTCCATCACGATGTGCTCGCGGTAGACGCGCCGCTCGGGGCCCTCAGCCTTGGGGTTGATATCGACCCCCTGGTCCGACTGCCACTCGCCCGCGAGGCGCCGCAGCGGCCCGAGATTGGCGAGCGTGTCCGGCGAGTAGTCGGACTCCGTGTAGATGTCGTCGGGGATATTCGGCATCGGAGGTGCCCTCGCTGACGTCAACCGGCAGAGAGTGCGTGTTCGCTCTTGCTGTGACAAGCCGCCGCTAATAAAGCGGCGCCGCCTCCAGGTCGAAATAGACCCAGTAGGGCCAGAAGCCCGGCAGCGTGTGCAGGGGCTGCAGGTGGCGGACGTGGCGCTCGGGCTCGGTATTGGTGATGCGGAAGCGCGGCTCGGGGCCCTCGTGGACGAGGCGCGAGGCGAGCGTCTCGCCGGGCGCCAGCGCGAAGGGACGGCGGCAGCAGGCCTCGTCCTGCGCCAGCACCTGCGGACCGTAGAGGATCGCGACCCGCTGGGGGTGCTGCGGATCGATCGGCGCCATGCGGAGCGCCATCGGGACGCGCACCACCATGGTGTCGCGCGGCTGCCACTCGCGCTCGATCGTGACCCAGGTGCCGGGCTTGGCCGCGACCGGGAAGGGCTGGTCGTTCACCGTGACCGAGAGATTCCCGCACCAGCTGGGCACGCGGATGCGGAGCGCGAAGCGGGTCGGCCGCGCCACCTCCACGGTGAGGCGGCTGCTGTCGGTGTCGGGATAGCTGGTCTCCTGGCGGACGCGCACTTCCTGCCCGTCGTGGCGCCAGGTCGCCTCCGACGGCACCAGCAGGTTCACATAGAGGCCGCCGGCGTCACGGAAGTAGAGGATGTTGTGGTAGTCGGCCACGGTCTGCCAGTAAGTGCCGGCGCAGCACGGCCATTCGAACCAGTAGAACTGCTTGATGCCGCCGGAGATGCGGTAGTCGCCGTAATAGAAGGTGCGGCCGTCGGGCTCGGTCGGCAGCGAGGCGCCGATGCCGTTGTAGAACGCCGTCTCGATCCAGTCGCCGAACCGCGCCTCGCCGGTGAAGCTCATGAGGTAGCGGCAGAGCTTGAAGGCGGCCCAGGTGCCGCAGGGGATCTCGGCGTGATAGCCGTAGAGGTCGAGCGAGCGGCCGAGGCTGCCATCGGGCGGCATCAACCGCTCGTCGGGTCCGAAGCCGCCGGTCGCGTAGCATTGGGTCCGCAGCAGGAAATCGTGGGCGTTGACGCAGATGCGGAGATAGCGCGCGTCGCCGGTCACCGCGTAGGCCATCGCGGCGCTGCTGAAGGAATTCACGTGGCTGTAGGCGTGGACAGCCACCACCTCCGCAGGCTCGGAGGATTCCACGAACCGCCGCCAATAATCCTCGTAGAGCCAGACGTCGGCGAACTGCTTGAAGAGCGGATCCCCGCTCGCGAGGTGGGCGCGGTAGAGGTTCTCCGGCAGCGTGTACCACTCGGAGGTCTTGCCGGGACCGATGCCCTGGAAGTCGAAATTCACCGCCGAGCGCCGCGAGCGATCGAAGGTCCGCGCGGCCCATTCAGTGGTACGCGCGAGCAGCGGCAGCGCCGAGGGCAGATCGGCATAGAGATGGAGATCGACCAGACCACAGACCAGTTTCTCCCAGCCGTAGGGCCGCATCCGCACGTCGCCATGGCTGCGGTCGAGGGTCTCTGTCCAGCCGTCGATCAGCGCCACGGCCTTCTGGCGGAGCGCGCGGTCGCCGGTGGCGCGGCTCATGCGCGCCATGCCGCTCAAGAGCTGCCCGAAGATCACGGAGCTCGTCTCAGCGCACCAGCCGCGCATGTCGTTGCCCGGCGCCAGCAGGCCGGCGTTGCGGCGAAAGCCCTTGAGGATGTCGTCGTTGGGGATCGCGCCATAGACCTCGCGGGCGCGGTCGACCTGCTCCTTGAACCGGCTCGGCAGCAGGCGGACGCCATCGTAGTCGAAGGCTTGCAGCTTGGGGGCGATCTTCGCGGTGGTCATGGGGTCCTCCATCAAACAGGCGCGGCGGCGCCCTTGCGAATGCCGAGGTAGAGGCGGACCACCTCGGGATCGACGAGCAGATCGGCCGCCCGCCCTTGCATGCGGTTCTGGCCTTGCTCAAGCACATAGGCGTAGTCCGCGACCGCCAGGCACTGGCGCGCCCGCTGCTCCACCATGAGCACGGAGACGCCGAGCCCGCTGATCGCCTTCACCTTGGCGAAGACCTCGTCCTGGACGCGCGGCGCCAGACCCGCCGACGGCTCGTCGAGGATCAACACCTTGGGATCGGACATCAGCGCCCGCGCGAGGCCAAGCATCTGCCGCTGCCCGCCTGAGAGCGTCGCCGCTCGCTTCGCCAGCATCGCGCGAAGCTGCGGCAAGAAGTCCAAGACGGTGGCGAGCTGCTCGGCGTACCGCTGCGGGATCGGCCGGGCGCCGACCTCGAGATTCTCCATCACCGACATGTCAGGAAAGACATTGGCGAGCTGCGGCACCATGTTGAGGCCGAGCGCGGTGATCTCGTTGGGCCGCAGGCCCGCGAGATCGATCGCGAGGCCATCGGCACCGGCGAGCGTCACGCTGCCGCGCCGCGGCCGCAGCAGGCCGTAGATGGTCTTGAGCAGCGTCGACTTGCCGGAGCCGTTGGGGCCGATCACTGCGACGATGCTGCCGCGGGTCACCTCGACCGAGACGCCGTGCAGGATGTCCTCGTCGCCATAGCCGGCGAAGAGATCGCGCACGACCAGCAGCGGCTCGCTCACGGCGACGCCCCCTGCCCCGCGCTTGCCGGCGCGAGCCGGCCCAGATAGGCCTCGATGACGCGCTCGTCGCGCTGGATCGTGTCGGGCGTGCCCTCGGCGATGACGCGGCCCTCGTCCATGACGATGACACGGTCGCTGATCGACATGACCACGTCCATGTCGTGCTCGATCACGAAGAAGGTGACGCCTCGCTCCTCGCGGAGCCGCCGGATGTGCTCCAGAAGCTGCTCCGCCAGCACCGGCGCCACGCCGGCCATGGGCTCGTCGAGCAGGATCATGCGCGGCTCGACCATGAGCGCGCGGCCGAGCTCCAGCAGCTTGCGCTGGCCGCCCGAGAGCGTCCCCGCATATGCCTCGGCGAGCGGCAGCAGGCGCACGCGCTCCAGGATATCGAGGGCGCGGCGGTGCACCTCGAGCTCGCGCCGGGCCACGCGCGCAGGCGCCAGCCAGTTGAGGCTCAAGCGCTCGCCTGGCTGGTCCTTGCCCGCAAGCAGCATGTTGTCGAGGACGCTCATGCGCGTGAGCACGCGGGGCGCCTGGAACGCGCGCACCAGGCCCGCGCGTGCCACCTGGTCGCCGCGCAAGCCCTCGATGCGCTCGCCCGCGAAGCGGATCGTGCCGGCATCCGGCTTCAGGAAGCCCGAGATCACGTTGAAGGCCGTGGTCTTGCCGGCGCCGTTCGGGCCGATCAGGGCGGTGATCGAGCGTTCCTCGACCGCGAACGTCGCCCCGTCGAGGGCTGCGACGCCGCCGAAGGATCTGCTGAGACGCTCGACCTCGAGGAGCACCGTCATCTCTCCAGCAGGAGCTCGCGCCGGTTGCCCAGCATGCCCTGGGGCCTGACGGCCATCAGCAGCACCAGCAGGAACCCGACCAGGAACAGCCGCAGGAAGGCCCGCGATCCCGAATCGATCAACGATAGCGGGAAGAAATTGAGGAGCCTGGTACCGGAATAGAGCAGGCTGAAAGCGATCGCGCCCACGGGGATCGCCAGCAGCCGGTTCATGCCACCGAGGATCAGGATCAAATAGGCGTAGAAGGTGAGCGTCGGCTGATAGTCCTCGGGGCTGAACACACCGATCTGCCAGGCCAGCAGCAGTCCCGCGACCGCCGCCAGCACCGCGCCCAGCATCAGCGCCTGGAGCTTGAAGGCGAACACGTTCTTGCCGACGGCGGTGACCGCGGCCTCGTCCTCGCGGATGCCCTTGAGCACGCGGCCCCAGGGCGAGCGCTCGCAGCGCCAGAGCACCAGCACCAGCAAGCCCGCAAGCAGCCAGACCAGGATTGCGGCGACGGCATCCCTGCTCACGCGGACACCCACCAGCGTGGAGAGATTCGCGCCGATGCGATCGAGGAAGGCGAGCCAGTCGCCGTTGTACATCGCGATCTGCCCCGGCCCGAGCAAGCCGATGGAGCCGATCGGACCGCCGGTGAGGTCCGGCAGGTTCATCGCGAGGTAGCGGATGATCTCGCCGCCGGCGACGGTGGCGATCGCCAGATAATCCGCACGCAATCGGAGCGTCGGTATCCCCAGGATCAGCGCGAGCAGCACGGCACCGACGATGCCGGCGCCCGCCGCGAGCGGCATCGGCACGGCATACCGCACGACCAGGATCGCCATGGTGTAGGCCGCGACCGCCATGAAGGCGACGTGGCCGAAGTTCGGCAGGCCCGCCAGCGAGAATTGCACGTAGAGACCCAGCGAGAGGATCGCGTAGATGCCGGCGACCACCGCGACAAAAGTCCAGAACGCCGGATTGAGAAAATCCATCAGAGGATCCTCGCGCGGCCGAACAGGCCCTGGGGCCGGTAGAGCAGCAGGCCGATCAGTGCGACGAATGCCAGCACCGGCTTGAACCGCGCCTCGAGGCCGCCCGCCAATCCGCTCCAGGTCGAGAGCTCCATCACCAGGCCCAGGACCAGACCTGCCACCAGCGCCCCATAGGCGCTACCGATGCCGCCCAGCACGACAGTCGTGAAGATCAGGAACAACACCTCGAAGCCGAGGTTCGGATCGAAGGCGCCCTGTACCGCCGCGAACATGGTGCCGCCGAGGCCCGCGAGTCCGCCGGCGAGCAGCCAGACGTAAGCGCCGACGCGCTCGACATCGATCCCCGCCACCGCCGCGAGATCGCGATTGTCGGCGACCGCGCGCATCGACTTGCCCAGCGGCGTCCGTCCCAGGAAGAGCGCCATCGCCGGCGCCACCACCACCGTGATGACGATCGCCACCAGCTGCCCCGGCGAGATCCGCGCGATCCCGAGGTCGGAGACCGCGCTCTGGTCGATGGCGTATTGCCGGATCTGCGGTCCGGCCACCATGAAGACGGCGTTCCGCAGCATCAGCCCGATGCCGACGGTGATCAGCGACATCGCCACCAGGCCGCGGCCGCGCAGCGGCTTCAGCACCAGGAGATGCACCGCAAGCGCCAGCAGCGCGGTCCCCACCACCGCGCCCAGCGCGGAGACCGCCAGGTTCTGCCCGAGCCCGGTGTTGAGGATCAGCCCCATATAGGCGCCGAACGTGAGGTATTCGCCGTGCGCGAAATTCGCGATCCGGTGAATGCCGAACACCAGGGTGGCACCCACGCCGGTGAGCGCCAGGATCGTGCCGGTGATGACGCCGTTGAGGATCAGCTGCGCGAGCTCGTGCAGGCTACCTTCCACTATAACCTCAAATTGGCGCGCCCGAGTGCTTCGTACCCGAGATCGGCATTCGGTGACGCGCCCCCTCACCTTCCCGCCGCTTCGCGGCAGGCCCCTTCCTCTCCCCGAGGGGAGAGGAAAATGAGCGGCGCAGTATTGCTCCCTCGCCCCACCGGGGAGAGGGTTGGGGTGAGGGGGTGTGACGCAGCATCATGAATCCGAGTACTACGGCTGGAACTTGATGGTGGCCACCACCGCCGACGAGCCATCGGGCTTGTGCTGCCAGATGTCGTAGGCGGTCGCGGTCACGCGGCCCGTGGCGGCGAATTGGATTGGCCCGGTGGCGCCGATGAAATGCACCTTCTTGCCGGCGAGCAGATCGGTGATCGCCTTGTCGAGCTGCTCGAACGTGTAGGGCGTGCCGGGATCGTTGGTGACGGACACGACGTGCTCGGCGATCTTGAGCGGGTCCGACGACTTCGCCTCGACCGCCGCCAGCAGCGCCACGAACACGCTGTCGAAGGACTCCGCGAGGAAGGCTTGGAACTTCACGCCCTGCTTCGCCTTCTGCTCGAAGAGCGCTTTGAAGGCGGGGAACGACGCGCCCGACGAGGCATTCGCGATGGTGGCGCGCATGCCCGGGTAATTCTTGCTGCCGCGGCTGCCGCAATCGTTGAGCGTGTCGGAGCCGAAGCTCTTCCCGGCATCCCACTTGCCCGTCCGCGTCAGCGGCTGGGCCAGCTTCTCGAAGGTGTTGCAGAAATCGATGAAGAGCCAGCCATCGGGCTCGCCCTCGACCAGCTGCTGCGCCTCGCTGTCGAGTGTCGGCTGCTGGTGATTATAGATCACGAATTTCGGGATCGTGCCGCCACCGGCGAGCCAGGCCTCCTTGAAGACGTTCGAGAGGTTGGTGCCGTAGGCGTCGTTCCGCGCGCCGACGTTGACCTTCGCGGTCTTGCCGAGCGCGTCGGCGACGATCTTGGCGAGGACGCGGCCCTGCACGTCGTCGGCGGCGACGGGCTGCCAGAGCAGCGGCGTCGGGCCGGTGTTGAGCTTGCTGAGCGCCGGGCTGGTGCCGCCCGTGAACATCAGGACATTGTTCGGGATCGCGACCGCGGTCGCCGCGGCCGAGGTGACGGAGCTGTAGAAGTCGCCGATGATCACGTTGACGCGGTCGATCTGCACCAGCTTCTGCGCGGCCTCGACGCCCGCCTGGGCGTTGCCCTGGCTGTCCTGGGAGTCCGCGAGCTCGACGGAGATGCCGGAGAGGTTCATCGCCTTCAGCGTCGCCGCCGCCTGGTCGACGGCGAGGCGCGCCGCCTCGTTCCAGCCCTGCCCGCTGGGCGCGGGGTCGCCGGTCAAGCCCGCGAGCACGCCATATTTGAGCGTGAACGACGCGTCGGCGGCGGCGGCTTGTTGACCGCAGGGTAGCGTCGCGACTGCGAGTGCGACGATCCCTAGAGAAAAGGTTTTCCACATGGTTTCCTCCCCGTCCCCACTTTTCCAATCTAAGGCCAGCTTCCGGCTCATTCTGTACGAATAAGCGGCCTGGTGGCAAAGTGAAGCGTGCTGCGCTTTACGCATAGTCAGCTCAATCATCTCGCTGCCTCGCTGTCTCCCTGTCATCTTGGAAACGCCTGCGAAAATCCCAAACTGCAATCCCGCCATGACAAATCAGCATTCATCCCGCTTCGTCGGCCGCCCGATCCTGCGCCGCGAGGATCAGCGACTGCTGACGGGCCAGGGGCAATTCGTCGCCGACATGGTGCTGCCGCGCATGCTGCACGCGGTGTTCGTCCGCAGCACCGTCGCGCACGCGCGGGTTCGCGCCGTCGATGTCTCCCGAGCCGCAGCGGCCCCCGGCGTCGTCCTCGCGCTCAATGGAGCGGAACTTGCGCGCGAGCTGCCGCCGGCGCCCGACGCGCAGCTGGCCTTGCCGAGCAAATGGCACACTCAAGTCGAGCACACGCTGCACAATCCGCAGCAGCCGCTGCTGGCAATGGACAAGGTCCGGCACGTCGGCGAGGCTGTCGCGGTGGTGGTGGCGGAAAGCCTCTATGCCGCCGAGGACGCGGCCGAGCTGATCCAGCTGGAACTCGAGCCGCTGCCGGCGGTGGTCGACCCGGAGCAGGCGGTACGCCCGGGCGCCACCCTCGTTCACGAGCGCTTCGGGACCAATCTCATCGGTCAGTTCTCGATCGGCAAAGGCTCGGTCGACGCCGCGCTCGCGCGTGCGCCGAAGCGGCTGAAGCGGCGCTTCTATCATCACCGCTACAGCGGCATTCCCATGGAGTGCCGCGGTGTCCTCGGCGTCCACGACTCGCGGTCGGACATGGTGACCATCTGGTCCTCGACCCAGGTCGTGCACTGGGTCCGGCGCGAGGCCGCGATTATTCTCCGCTTGCCGGAGTCACGCGTGCGCTGCGTGGCGCCGGACGTCGGTGGCGGTTTCGGGGTTAAGGGCCACGTCTATCCCGAGGATCTCCTGATCCCGTTCCTCGCTCGCAAGATCGGCCGCCCCGTGCGCTGGATCGAGGACCGCCGCGAGCATTTCATTTCCGCCACGCAGTCGCGCGACCAGATCCACGACGTCGAGATCGGCTTCGACGACGCGGGCCGCATCCTTGCGCTCAAGGACGCGTATCTCGCAGACTGCGGCGCCTATAACCTGATCGGCGCGGGCGTGATCTACAACACGGCAGCGCACCTGCTCGGGCCCTACAAGGTCGAGCATTTCTCCACGAGCGCCCGGATCGCCGCGACCAACAAGGTGCCGAGCGCTGCCTATCGCGGCGCGGGCCGGCCGGAGGCGAGCTTCGCGGTGGAGCGGGCCACGGACCTCGTGGCGTCCGCGGTCGGCCTCGAGCCCGCGGAGGTACGGTTGCGCAACATGGTGCGCCCCGACGAGATGCCCTATGCCGTCGGCCTGCCCTATCGCGACGGCGCGCCCATCGTCTACGACAGCGGCGATTATCCCGCGGCGCTTCGGCAGGCGCTCGAGGCGCTCGGCGGCATCGAGGCCTTTCGCCGGCGACAGCGCGAGGCGCGCGCCCAGGGCCGATACCTCGGCCTTGGCCTCGGCTGCTACACCGAGGGCACGGGCGTCGGCCCCTTCGAGAGCGCGATGGTGCGCATCGACACCACCGGCAAGCTGCTCATGTCCGGTGGGTCCTGCCCGCAGGGTCAGGGCATGGAGACGATCTTTGCCCAAGTCGTTGCGGACGCCTGGTCGGTGACGCCGGAGGACGTGATCGTGTCGCTGGCGGACACCGCGGCCATTCCCACGGGGTACGGCACGGTCGCGAGCCGCAGCACGGTCACGCTCTCCGCCGCGATCCACTACGCGAGCGAGCGGCTCCGCAAGAAGGTGCTGGCGATCGCGGCGCACCTCCTGGAGTGCGCGCCCGCGGACCTGGAGCTCCGCGACGGCGGCGTCGGCATCGTGGGCGTGCCCGGACGCAACGTGTCTCTTGCCAAGATCGCGCAGGCCGCGCGGCCCGGCTGGGACCATGGCCGGCCCGAAGGGGTCGATCCCGGTCTCGAGGAGACCTTCCACTTCGAGCCCCAGACCGTCACCTGGTCAAGCGCCACCCATGCCGCGATCGTCGAGGTCGACATCGAGACGGGACGCGTCACCATCGAGAAATATGCGGTGGCGCATGACTGCGGCACCGTCGTCAACCCGCTGCTGCTGGAGGGCCAGATCACCGGCGGCGCCGCGCAGGGCCTGGGCGGCATCCTGCTCGAGGGCTTCGCCTATGATGCGGAGGGCCAGCTGCTCACGGGTTCGCTGATGGACTACGCGCTGCCGAGAGCCGACGAGATGCCGGATTTCCAGATGATCCACCTGCACTCGCCTTCGCCGCTCAATCCGCTTGGCGTCAAAGGCGTGGGCGAAGGCGGCGCCATCGGGCCGCCGTCGGCGATCGCGAACGCTGTCGCCGACGCGCTCTCGCCCTTCGGCGTCGAGTTCAACGAGACGCCGCTCAAGCCCGAGCAGATCGTCATCCGTGTCCGGAACAAGATCGGAGAGTCCCGATGAGCATCGTCGCCCGACATCCCCGCCCGCCCGAGCTCGAGGGCGTGGCGATCGAGGAGATTCTCCGCCGATCCGTCGGTCGATTCCGCGACAAGACGCCGGACTGGAACGCCTTCGAGGACGCGAAGCACGAAGGCTACAAGCGCGCCCAGCACCGATTCATCGGCGGCGGCGGCTCCGGCAAGCACGGCGACCCCAACGCCATTCCGCCGCGCGGCTTCACGCTCAGCATCATGTTCGTGCCGCCGGGTCAGGGAAACGCCGCGCACACCCACGAGGTCGAGGAAGTCTTCTTCGTGCTCGACGGCTTCTTGACGGTCTTCCTGGAAGACGAGGCCGGGAAGCGCGTGGAGACGCGGCTCGGGAAGTGGGAGTGCATCTCCTGCCCGCCCGGGGTGATCCACGGCTACATCAACGACGGCCTCGAGCCCGTCTATTTCCAGGTCATGCTCGGGCGCGCCAAGCCGGAGACCATGGGCTACGCCGACGACGACCTCTATCGCCGGCGCGACCATCACCTCCGCAAGGACTGATCGCCCCCGCTACTCGTAGACGATCACGCCCATGGGCGTGGGGTTGAAGCCGTTGCAGGGGTTGCGCTCCTGCGGGCAGTTCGAGAGGCCGATCAGCAGGTCCATCTCCGCGCGGAGATCGTAGAAGTCGCCCGCGACGCTCGTGGGCTCTTTGATCTCCATGGCGCCCTTACTGTCCACCTGCACGTTCATGAAGGGCACGAAGGCGTTGGGGATGTCGCGGTAGTTGAAGCCCCAGGGCCCCAGCGCCTGCGCGAGGTTGCCGCGGCAATTCGGCGTGTTCGGCACGCCGTAGCGGATGTGGTTCAGCTCCTCGCTGCACATGGGGCCATAGGAATAGCTGAGCTCGTTCGAATAGCCCGTGATGGTCATCATGGGACGGCAGATGATCGAGTAGATCACATTGCCCGTCACGAGCTCGCGCCGCTTGTTCAAGAGCAAGGTGTTGCCGAGATTGAGGCACTCGCCGTGGTCCTTGGCATTGAAGCAGACCACGTCCGGCACCTGCTTTCCCTCGAGGTCGACGTGGCGCAGCACCTGCCCCGCCTTCATCTCGAAGGCGGCGTAGCCGCGCGCCGGCATTACCCATTCCTTGACGATGCGTCCGGGCACCGGGTGCTTGTGAATGAGACCGTTCGAGAGCGTCATGGAATCTCCTGGTTCGTACAACTGCCCTAGGACGTGAACCCATAAATCCGGACTGACTGCTGTCCGGGAGCTTCTGCTTTCGGGCCGGAAGCGGCCATCCGTTATGTGCCAAAAGGAGACATACTGGATCAAACCACCTCCGCCCCGGGCAACATAAGGTCGCCGCGCATCATGCCACCATTACTCCGGCAGCCCTGCTTTCCGCAGGCCCTCTTCATATCTCGCGAGGTCCTCGAGTCGCCGGTAAGGTCCCAGTCTTTCCCTCAGGTTGGAAACGCGCAGCGCAGGCTCGAGCTGCCGCAACCGTGCTAAAATTTTCTGTGCTTGCTCCAGCCGCCCAGCGAGCGCGTTGCTTGCGACGGCGATCCGCAATGCATCGACGTAATCCGGCTGATCCCGTAATGCGTTTCCGGCCCATGACGACGCCTCGTCATATCGGCCGGCGAAGAAGTGGGCGTACGCGGTTGCGGCTTGTATCCTTGCCATGAGCGGATCCAGTGGGCTCAAGCGCATGGCGCGTGCGAGGTGGTCGATAGCCACGTCCGGCTCGCCGAGCCATATTCTCGCCCAGCCGCTGAAAATCCACGCCGCCGCCAGATTCGGATTGAGCGCGAGCGCCCTATCGATGAAGGCAGCGCCGTCGTCGCGGTCGCCGACGACATAGGCAAGCGCGTACCCGCCGAAGGCGAGCGCTGGCGCATCGTCCCTGCCCAACGACACGGCCCGCCGAGCCAGCCTTGCGGTTTCGGCAATCTCCTGAGCGCGGTCGATCATCCAACTACTTACCTTTCGCAAGCAGTAACACCACGCGGCCATGCCGTGGGCCGATGCGAAATCAGGGTCGAGCTCGATCGCCCGACAGAACATGCGCAGCGCGTCGCTCGTGCCCTCCCGGGTCCACTGATAAAGGCTGGCCATCCCGCGCAGATAGTAGTCGTAGGCGTCCAGACTCTCCGTCGGCTTGCGCTTGGCGCGCTCGATCTCGGCCTGCTCCAGCCTCGGCGCGATCGCACCCACCACGCTCGCGGTCACCTGGTCCTGCAAGTCGAAGATGTCTTCGAGCGCACCCTCGAAGCGGTCCGCCCATAAATGCGCTCCGGTCGAGCCATCTATGAGCTGTCCCGCGATCCGGACCCGGCTTGCCGCCCTACGGACACTGCCTTCGAGCACGTAACGCACACCCAGCTCGCGCGCCACCTGCTTCACGTCCACGGCCCGGCCTTTGTAGGTGAAGCTCGAGTTGCGCGCGATCACGAATAGCTGCCGGAAGCGGGAGAGCGCCGTGATGATGTCCTCCACAATGCCGTCGGCGAAGTACTCCTGCTCGGAGTCGCCACTCAGGTTCTGGAACGGCAGGACCGCGATCGAGAGCTTGTCCGGCAGTGCAAGCGCCGGTTTCTCCTTTGCCTGGCTCCTCTCACGCCGAACCCTGTGGACCCGCACCGGTCGCGCGATGTTCTTTAGCTGCTGTTCCCCTATGTCCTCGAAGGTCACATCGACTTTTCCAACGGCGTCTTCATGGATGCGCTGCGATACGCAGATACCGCCGGGCTCGGCCAGCGCCTCGAGACGCGCCGCGATATTGACGCCGTCGCCGAAGATATCGCCGTCCTCCACCACAATGTCGCCCTGGTGGAGACCCACTCGAAATTCAATGCGCCGATCCTCGGCCTCGCTCGCATTGCGCTCGGCCATCGCGTGCTGAACCTCAACGGCACAACGCAATGCCGCCACCGCACTCGGGAACTCTATCAAGAGGCCGTCGCCGGTGACCTTCACGACGCGGCCTTGGTGCTCGGCGATTTTGGGATCGATGAGTTCTTTGCGGTACGCCTTGAGCCGCTTGAGCGTGCCTTCCTCGTCGGCACCGATCAGTCGGCTGTAGCCTGCCACGTCAGCGGCCAGGATAGCTGCCAGCTTGCGTTCGACGCGCTGCGGCACAGGGGAAACCTCTCTGCCCTACGCGCCAAGCCTAGCTCAAGTGGCGGGATCGGTACATGACGACCCCCAGGGCGGAGGGCGCGCGCCTTGGCAACCCCAGGTCCGAGTTGGGTCAATCGCGTCGATTTTGCCATATCCGCCATATGTCCGGTTAGCGGCCAATTCCGGAAATGCCGGTTCGGTGTTGCGGGCACCGAGACGGGCGTGATTCAAGCTCTCAAATGGAAACTTGGTCGAACGGTTCTTCAACAAGATCAAGCAATGTCGGCGCATCGCAACCTGCTACGACAAACTTGCGGTCAACTACCTCGCCTTCATCAAACTCGCATCCATCCGGATTTGACTACGCGCTTATGAGTCCACGCTCTAATGGGACGACGTCTGTACAGTATAGTATGCGTAGGAGCCCATCGCGCCAGGACCGAGGAATGCGTCGGGAATCGGGCATCGACCAACGAATCCGCCAGCGTTCGTAGAGGCGGTCGCGCGACCATTTCCACGAGTAATTGCATAAAATTCACAATGCCGACATAAATGAATGGACGAGCAGAGCGAAATCGTATTCCCTAGCCGCACGCTTTCAAAATCCGCGAGGTTGCCCGATGTCGTTTCTCGAAAGAGTGAAACCCGTCAAAGTCCAGGTGTTGGGCTCGCGACTCAGCCAGGAAGAAAAATGTCGGGCGAAGATGATCGCCCTAATCCGCAAACAATCCTCGCCGAGAAAATCCGGGCGAAGCTGGTTCATCCATTTCGGCGATCAGGAATACTTCGCGCCGCGCTATGCCAACGTGAACATCGTTCAGCGCATGACGGGCGGCAAGAAGAACGCCTATCCCGTCTACAAGACGCGCAAGATGACTCTGCGAATGTTCACCAAGGATATCCAGGCGGGAAAACTCGACCCCATCATGCTGGAGATCGCACAGGAGCGGTCGAAGCAGCTGACCGGCAAGCGGCGCAGGAAGCGGGCGGCCTGACCGCCCGCTAAAGCACCTGATTGCGCAAGGCGGTCTCGCCGCGCCAGAGGCGGTCGAGATTGTCCTGCAGGATGTCGAGCACGTTCTCCTCGTAGCGTCGCGTCTCTCCCGCCGTGTGCGGCGTGATCAGCACGTTCTCCATGCCCCAGAGCGGTGATGTGGGCGCCAGCGGCTCCTCGACGGTGACGTCGAGTGCCGCGCCGGCAATCTGCCCATGCTGCAGGGCCCGCTGCAGTGCTGGCTCATCGACGCAACGTCCACGCGCGCAGTTGACGAGATAAGCCGATCGCTTCATCTGACCGAGCGCCTCGGCATCAATAAGATTTTCCGTCTCTTTCGTGAGCGGACACACCAGCACGACGAAGTCCGCCTTCGGCAGCAGCGCTTTGAGCTCGCTCGTCGCATGGACGGAGTCGGTGCTGCCCTTACCGAGCGCGGGGTCGCGCCGGACGCCGATCACATGCATGTCGAATGCCTTCACGAGCTGCACGAGCCGCCCGCCGATGGCGCCGGTACCGACGACGATGACGGTCTTGCCGCCGAGCTCGTCCTCGCGCACTGAGGGATCGCCGATCATGTCGCGCCAGACTCGCTTCGCTTGATTGTCGCGCGCCTCGGGTAGCCGCCGCGCGAGCGCCAGCATGAGCGAGAGCGCGTGCTCCGAGACCGCACGCGCATTCACGCCGCGGGCGCTCGCGAGCCGGATGCCACGCGCGGACAGGAGATCGCGGGAGAACTGATCGGTGCCGGCGCCGATCGACTGGACATACCGAAGCTGCTTCGCCGGCGCGACAAGGTCATTTTTCCAGAGGCCGGAGATCACGAGCACGTGGGCGTCGCCGATCCGGGCGTCGAGATCCGCCCGGTTCCAGACCTGAAAGCTCTTGATCCCCGTGCGCCGGCGCTCGAACAAACCCTGAAATTGATAGGCGACATGGGCGAAGCAGATGGTCAAGTCGGACTTGGCAGGAATCACAGGTGGGGCTCCATCAGCGCGAAATTGATGGGCGGCAGGATGCGCCGTCCCGAGGCGCTTGTCATCGCTGCCCTGCGTGCTATGGATTGCCTTCGGAGAGCCCCCGCGAGCCCACAGGGAGACCGACATGGCCGAGACCGCCGCACCCGTTCGAGAGAATTCCCGCGGCCGAGGTGCGACGAGCGAAGCCCCCGCGCGTCGCATCGCGGGCGTCCTCTCGCCCGTCGTCACGCCCTTCAAGACCGATCTCTCGGTCGACGCCGAGCGGCTGGTGCGGCATTGCCGCTGGCTCGTCAGCCAGAATTGCGGCCTCGCGGTGTTCGGCACAAACAGCGAGGCGAACTCGCTGAGCGTCGACGAGCGTCTCGAGCTGCTGGATGCGCTCATGGAGGCGGGCATCGATCCCCGCGTGATGATGCCGGGCACCGGCTGCTGCGCGCTCTCCGACTCCGTCAAACTGACGGCGGCAGCCGTGGAGCGCGGCTGCGCCGGCGTCCTGATGCTGCCGCCCTTCTACTACAAGGGCGTCAGCGACGATGGGCTGTTCCGGAATTTTGCCGAGATCATCGAGCGCGTCGGCGACGCGCGGCTTCGCGTTTATCTTTATCACATCCCACCGGTCTCGCAGGTGCCGATCACGCTCAATCTCATCGAGCGCCTTCTCAAGGCCTATCCTGGGACCGTGGCGGGTCTCAAGGACAGCTCCGGCGATTGGAGCAATACCGAGGCCGTGCTCAAGGCGTTCCACGAGGTGTTCGACGTGTTCG
Organism: Allostellaceae bacterium; assembly: GCA_035280245.1. Taxonomy (GTDB): domain Bacteria; phylum Pseudomonadota; class Alphaproteobacteria; order ATCC43930; family CGMCC-115725; genus DASZHJ01. The sequence continues at coordinate 34,303 of DATEGF010000366.1, read as the reverse complement.
CGGGATCGGAAGCCTTCCTGCTCGCGAACATGCGCCACGGTGGCAAGGGCTGCATCAGCGCGACCGCGAACATCAACCCGGCCGCGATCCACGGTCTCTATGCGCACTGGAAAGACGGTGATGCGGACCAGCGCCAAGCCACGCTCAACGACCTGCGCTTCGCCATGCAGAAATTCCCGATGATCCCCGCCCTCAAGCACACGGTCGCCCGCTTTGCCGGCGAGGCCGCCTGGAAGACCGTGCGCCCGCCGCTCACGCCGCTCACCCGCGAGCAAAGCGCGGCGCTCGACGGCGAGCTCGACAAGCGCGGATTCACCATGCCCGGCTGGCCGCTCCGCTAGAGCGCCCCAACACGCCCGGCACCCGAGATGGACGCCATCCTCGTCACGGGCGCCGCCGGACAGATCGGGTCCGAGCTGATCCCGGCGCTCCGGGCGAAATACGGCACGGGTCGGGTGATCGCGAGCGACATCCGGATGCCCGCCTCGCCCGCGCCCGACGGGAATTTCGAGCATCTCGACTGCACCAAGCCCGACCAGGTACAGGACGTCGTGCAGCGGCGCGGCGTGCGGACAATCTATCACCTCGCCGCCATGCTCTCCGCGATCGCCGAGGACCGGCCGCAGGCCGCCTGGACGCTCAACATGGGCGGCCTCTATCACGTGCTCGAGGTGGCACGACAGCATCGATGCTCGGTGTTCTTTCCAAGCTCGATCGGCGCCTTCGGTCCGACCACGCCGCGCGATCGGACGCCGCAGGACACCGCGCAGCGGCCCACTACGATCTACGGCGTCACCAAGGTCTCGGGCGAGCTGCTCTGCGACTACTACGCGCATCGTTTCGGCGTCGATGTGCGCGGCGTGCGATTTCCGGGCCTGATCTCTTATGCGGCGCCGCCGGGCGGCGGTACCACGGACTACGCCGTCGAGATTTTCTATCAGGCGATCCGTTATCGGCACTATACGTGCTTTCTGCGCAGCGATACCGCGCTCGACATGATGTACATGCCGGACGCGCTTCGCGCGATTATGGAGCTCATGGAGGTCGAGCCGGCTCGGCTCAAGCACCGGAATGCCTTCAACCTCGGCGCCATGAATTTCACGCCGGAAATACTGGCTGCGGAGATTCGAAAGCACATTCCAGGATTCGTCATCGAGTACGAGGTCGATCCGATCCGCCAGGCGATCGCCGATTCCTGGCCGCGATCGGTCGACGACGGCGCGGCCCGCGCCGAATGGAGCTGGGCGCCGGCCTACGACCTCGCCGCGATGACCAAGGACATGTTGGAGAAGCTCGGAACCAAGCTCAGACCGGCAAAAGGGTGACCCATGCCGCACGACCGGATCGAATCGATTCTGCTGCAAGACCTGAAGCGGCTCGCGGCGGAAGGGCGCCGCAAGGGCAAGGAGACCGTGGTGACCCGCGTGCTGCCGGCGAGCGGGACGCGGGGACCGCGCTTCCTCGTCGAGGGCGAGGGCGAGAAGCCGTTCCTGCGGATGAATTCGAACGGGTATCTCGGCCTCTCGCTGCGTCCGGAGATCATCGCGGCCGAGCACGATGCGGTTCTGCGCTTCGGGACGGGGCCCGGCGCGGTGCGGTTCATCAGCGGCACCTGGGGACCGCATCTCGAGCTCGAGCGGGCGCTTGCGCGCTTTCATGGGCGCGAGGCGGCCATGCTCTTCAGCTCCGCTTATGCCACGGTGATGGGCGTGCTGCCGTCACTGATCACGGCCGACACCGCCGTCATCAGTGACGAGCTCAATCACAATTCCATCATCAACGCGATCCGGCTCGCGCGGCCCCGTGAGCGCCACGTCTATCGGCATCTGGATCTGACCGAGCTCGACGCGCGGCTCAAGGACGCCGCGGGCTCATGCAAGCGCGCTGTCGTCGTGACCGACGGCATCTTCAGCATGCGCGGAGATCACGCGCCATTGGCGGAGATCGACAAGGTCGCCCGCAAGCACGACGGGGCATTTCCCGAGAACGTGCTGCTGGTCGTCGATGACTCCCACGGTGTCGGCGCGTTCGGCGCGACTGGCCGCGGCACCGAGGAGCGCACGGGCGCCGCCGCCGACATCCTGATCGGAACCCTCGGCAAGGCCTTCGGAGTCAACGGCGGCTACGTGGTCGCCGGGAACGCCGTCATCGACTATCTGCGCGAGACGGCGCCATTCTATATCTACTCGAACCCGATCTCCGCGGGCGAGGCGATGGCCGCCGCGAAGGCCGTGGCGCTGGTCGACAGCCAGGTCGGGCGCGATCTGCTGAAGCATCTGAGCGAGACGGTGCGGCGGTTCCGCGACGGGCTGACGCGCCTGGGGCTCGAGACCATCGCGGGCGTTCATCCGATCGTCCCGCTGGTACTGCGCGATACCCCGCGGACGTCCGCTCTGGTCCAGCATTTGAGGGAGCATGGCGTGCTGGCGACCGGCCTCACGTTCCCGGTGGTGCCGCGCGGCTCCGAGGAGATCCGATTCCAGATCTGCGCCGATCATACGACGGCCGATATCGATGACGTCCTGCGGGTCCTGCGGGAGTTCGGACCGCACGCTTAGCCGGATCGAGGGGGGACCGCGTTGCGAGAGAAAGAGCTTCGTCTTGCGCTGATCTTCTTCGGCGGGGTGTCGCTCGCGGTCTACATGCACGGCATCAGCAAGGAGATCCTGAAGCTCATCCGGGCCTCGAGCGCGCTCCATGCCATCGCCGACCGGGCGGCGCGCTTCAAGGCGTCCTTCACCGACCACGTCGATCCACTGGACCCCGAGTTCGATACCGAGCAGGTCTATTTCCACCTGCTGCGCGAGATCGGCCGCAAGGTCGAGCTGCGCGTCGTCGTCGACATCATCGCTGGTGCATCGGCGGGCGGCATCAACGGCACCATGCTGGCACGGGCGCTCTCGCACGATCTGCCGATGGGCGCGCTCCGCGATCTCTGGCTCGACAATGCCGACGTGACCGAGCTGCTCGACCGCAAGGCCCGGGCGCACTACTGGAGCAAATGGTTCATGACGCCCGTGGTCTGGGGGCTCGGCCGGATGGGCGTGCTGGAGCCGATCGCCGATCCAGAGGCGCGGAAGAAGCTCTCGCTCTTCGTGCGCTCACGCTGGTTCAAGCCACCCCTCGACGGCCAGCGCATGAGCGAGCTGATGTATGACGCAATCACCGCGATGGGTGCGCCGAAGCAGCCGCGCGCATCCCTGCTCCCGTCCGGCCACCATCTCGATCTCTTCGTCACGCTGACTGACTACTACGGCTATCAGCAGCTCATCCAGATCCATGATCCCTCGCTCATCCACGAGCGCGAGCATCGGCACATCCTGCACTTCGCCTATCGCCGGTGGCCGAGCGGCGACGTCGAGAGCGATTTCGACCTGGCGAACGCGCCGGCGCTCGCCTTTGCAGCGCGCGCCACCTCCTCCTTCCCCGGCGCGTTTCCGGCGACCCAAGTCGCGGAGATCGATCGCATGCTCGCCGCGCGAGGCGTCGAATGGCACGGGCGTGAGGCGTTTTTGACCGCTAATTTTCAGCGGTACGTGCGGGCCAACCTCGATCCCGCGACCGCAGCGTTCATCGACGGCAGCGTGCTCAACAACAAGCCGTTCCGCGAGGCCATTCTCGCGATCCGCGGGCGGCCCGCTTATCGCCAGGTGGATCGGCGCCTCATCTACATCGAGCCCGACCCGGTGCACCCGCGAATGCCCCTGAGCCATCACCGGCCCGGCTTTTTCGCCATGTTGAAGGGAGCGCTCTCCGACATCCCGCGAAACGAACCGATCGCGGACGAGCTGACCTGGGTCGGCGATCTCAACGACCGCGTGCGGCGACTCAAGGCCATCGTCGAGGCCGCACGGCCGCAGATCACAGCGCTCGTCTCGGCGGTCGTCGACCTGCCGCCGGATCGGCCGGTCAGCGTCGACCAGCTCAAGGTCTGGCGGGAGCGCATGACCGTCCAGGCGGCGCGCGACGCCGGTTTCGCCTACGAGGGCTATGTTCGGCTGAAGCTTGCCTCGGTGCGCGCCTTCATAAGCCAGCTGATCATGACCTTGCGCGGCGTCGCCCATGAGTCGCCGCTCGGCCGCGCCGTCTCGGAGATCATCGACGCCTGGTGCGAGCTTACCGGCGCGACCTACGACCCCCTGCACCGTGATGCGCTCTCGACCGAGGCGGCGCACTCGCCACAGGGACTGCCGCGTTGGATCCAGCTGCTCCTCGCCTTCGACTCTGATTTCCGGAAGCGCCGGCTGCAGTTCCTCATCCAGGGGCAAAACCGCCTCTATCAAGTGCTCGACGAAAGCGCGAACAGTCATGACCCCGCCGTCATCGACCGGCTCAAGCGCGATTTCTATCTGTGCCTGGAGGCGCTGCGCCGACGCGAGTCCGCGGATTTCTTCAGCGCCTCGACCCGCGGCATGGCCGAGACGCTATTCTCGACCGAGCCGACCGCCGCCGAGGCGAAGCACCTCACGGACTATGCGCGGACCTTCGTCGAGCGCAACGCGTCGGGCCTTACGGCCTTGATTGACCGCCTCGCCGCCGAGATCGACCTCGATGCGGGCACGGAGGATGTGGAGCGGCTGTTGTCGCGCATGGACCCTGCGCAATGGCGGCCCGTCGCGCGGCGCGAGGTGCTCGTTAATTTCCTCGGCTTCGCATTCTGGGACATCCTGACATTCTCCGTGACCAACTGGCGCGATGTGGGCGAGTTCGACGAGGTGCGCATCGACCGCATCAGCCCGGAGGACGTGCGTACGCTTCGCGAGGTCGCCGCCGCGGGCACGCTTCGAGGCACCGGCTTCGCGCACTTCGCCGCGTTTCTCTCGCGCGGCTACCGCGAGAACGATTATCTGCTCGGACGGCTCCACGGCGCCGACCGACTCATCGACATCGTCTGTGACGCGGCGGGTCTTGAGAACGACGGCGACGCCATCGACATCGCAAGCCTGAAGCGGCGCGTCTTCGAGACGATCCTCGACGCCGAGGAGAAGAGTTTGCAGCACAGCCGTGAGCTCGTGGCGTCGCTGCGCCGCTCGGTTGCGACGATCCGCTGAGCATCCCATATTAATTGCCTCGGCTTTTCCGCGATCATGTCTTGGGGATTGCGCAACCAGATGGCGAGCGTCGCTGAGCCACGCTATGCGATCGGAGTCGATCTCGGCGGCACCAAGATCGAGGCGGCTCTCGTGGACACCGAGGGACGCATCACCGAGACTCAGCGCACGCCTACCGACGCAAAGCGCGGGCCGGACCATGTGGTCGAGGCCATCGTCTCGATGCTCAAAGCGCACTATTTGCGGGACGCTCGCCGGCCGGTTCGCGCGCTCGGCATCGGCGTCGCGGGCCAAGTCGATCCCGAGAGCGGCGTCGTGCGCCGCGCGCCGAACCTCGACTGGCGGGACTTTCCGATCCGCGCGCGGCTCGAAGCGGCCTTGCGATTACCGGTCGCTGTGCTCAACGACGTTCAGGCCATCACCTTTGGCGAGTGCCGCCGTGGTGTCGGTCGCGGCGTCAAGAACCTGGTTTGCCTCTTTGCCGGCACCGGCGTCGGCGCTGGCATCGTGATCGACGGCGAGCTCGTCCGTGGCACGAGCGGAAACGCCGGCGAGATCGGCCACGTCACGATCGAGCGGGACGGCCTGCCCTGCACCTGTGGGAGCCGCGGCTGCGTCGAGACCTTCGTGGGTGGCTGGGCGATCGCCGAGAGGGCTCGGCGCCGAGTCATCACGGAGCCCGGACCGGGCACGGCTCTCTTGGGCCTGGCAGGCGGCAAGGTCGAGGCGATCACCGCCGCTCGGGTCGGCCAGGCGGCGGCGCAAGGCGACGCGCTCGCCCGCGCGCTCGTCGAGGAGACCGGCGCCGCACTGGGGGTCGCGCTCGCGGTGATCGCGAATGCGCTCAACCCCGAGCTCATCATCCTCGGCGGCGGCGTGGTCGAGGGATTGCCGGGCCTGATCGAGATCGCGGAGCGAGAGCTGGATCGTCGCGCCCTTGCCGCCGCATTGAAGCCGCTTCGCGTGGTGCGGTCGCACCTCGGCGCCGATGCCGGCGTGATCGGCAACGCGCTCTTCGCCCTTGAGACTGCGCAGAGCCGCAGTCAGATCTCCTGACCCCGCGGCGCGCTACGGACCAGCTCGCCTCTCAACCAGCACCGCCACCGGCAAAATCGAGAATAGCTCTCTCGCGAGGATGGCGCCCGCTGTCGGGCGAATCTCGCGCCCGGTGATTACGTCGCAAGTCACGTCCTCGAGACGGGGCGGTAGCGACAGCGACGTATCCTCCCACGAGTGCTGCGCTGGCGCGCCCTCGGCCACCGGCACGAACGGTGCGAGGTGACGCCCGACGGCCACGACAACGCAATCATTCGAGACCTCGCGCGTGAATGCGACCAGCCGGTCGGCCATGGCCCCCTCGGCGGCGAGTGGCTGATAGGTCCCCGCCGCAAACAGCGCCTCCCGATCCCGCCTGAGCCGCAGCAGGGACGCCAGGACGTGCAGCTTGATGCGCCCATCTCGCCAGCCTCCCACGAGCCCGGCGACCCGCTCGGCGCGCGCCGGACCAGGCAGGGCGCCAAGGAGCATCAGCTCCGCCAACAGCCGCCGCCGCGCGTCGAAATCGGGTCTGCGGCGGTTGTCCGGGTCGACCAGGCTCAGGTCCCAAAGCTCGGTGCCCTGATAGATGTCGGGGACCCCTGGACAAGTGAGCTTGAGGGTGAGCTGAGCAAGGCTGTTCAGCATGCCGATGCGCGCGATCCGACACTGCAGCGGCAGGAAATCCGAGAGGAAGACCTTACCCGATTCCGGATCGAGCAGGCGCGCGACGAATTGCGCGAGGGCGTGCTCATAGTCCTTGCTTGGATTCGCCCAGGAAGTCGCGAGTTTCGCCTCGCGGGCGGCTTTAACCATGAAGGCCTGGATGCGCGCGGTGAATGCCGCGAGCCCCGCGGCCTCGAAGGGTGCCTCGTCGAGCTCTACGGGCCACGCGCCAATGAGCGCCTGGTAGAGCAGGTATTCGTCGTTCCGGCTGGGCGCCCGCCGATCGTCCAGATCGACCTTCCAGCGGCCGTTGAGCGCGGCCCATCGACGGGCGGCGCGGTCCCATTCGCCCGGAATCTCCGACAGTACGTCGATCCGCGCCCGCGCGTCCTCGCCGCGCTTGGTGTCGTGCGTAGCGGTCGCCAACATGCTTTGCGGCCAGCGCCGGGCCCGCTCGCGATTTCGGTTGTGGAAGGCGGCGATCGAGAGGCCGACCTGCCGCGGATCGCCGCCGACCTCGTTGCACGAGATCAGCCGGTTGAACCGGTAGAAGGCAGTGTCCTCGAGACCCTTCGCCATGACCGGGGCCGTGTACTGCTGAAAGCGCATGGCGGCCTGGATCACCGCGGCACGGCGATAGGACTTGGCGTCGGGCCGCACCAGGTCCGTCGTGAGCACGGACTCCACGAAATCGAGCGCTTCCCGCCCGAGGCCGCGCCAGCGCTTGCGGGCCTGGCTCACGGCCCAGGCGATGTCGCGGCGGTCGTCCGGCAGCGCGCCGCGCCGCGCGACGTAAGTGCGATAGACCGGAAAGCACGCAGCGATCTCGACCAAGGCTGCCCGCAGCGTCTCGAGCGTGTGGTCGCGCGTCCGCCAATGGCGCTGGGCAATGCGATCGAACTCGCGCGCGAGCACGTTGAGCTCGCTGCCGAGCAGCGCCTGTATGACCAGGCGTTTGCAGGTGTGCACGACGTCGTCGTAGTCGTCCTCGCGCCCCGTGAAGCGCTGGTAGGCGCGGCTGAGCGCGTGAGCCCCGCCGGGATGCAGCAGCAGCGCATTCACCTGATTGAGGAAGTCGTATCCGGTGGTACCGGCGACGGGCCAGGTCTCGCGGAGCGCTTCGTGCGCCGCCAGGATCTTCTCGACGACGAGATAGAGAGGCGCCGCGGATTGCGGGGGATCGCCGGCAAGCGCGACCAAGCGCGTCAAATACTCGCGCGGATGGAAGAGTCCGTCGACGTGGTCGATCCGCAAGCCCTGCACATCGCCGTTGGCAATCAGCGACGCGATGAAGCGATGCACGGTCTCGAACACTTCCGCGCGCTCGACGCGAATTCCCGCGAGCTCGTTGATGTCGAAGAAGCGGCGATAGTTGATCTCGTCCGCGGACACATGCCAGAACGCCAGGCGATAAGCTTGACGCTCCAACAGCCGATGCAAGATGAAGAAGGAAGCCGGCTCTCCCACCCGCCCGTTCAGAGCTCCCGCCGAGCGAGCAAGGGCCTCGGACGCCTCGGGCGATGCCCGAGCGAGGGTGGCGAGATCCAGTTTGAGTGCGGCCGCACGCTCGCGATCCTTCCGGGTCTTCCGTCGGCCCACGATCTCGAAGCTGTTGGCGAGGCTCGCCAGCGACCGTTGCCACGGGCGATCGGGTGCATGAGGATCGGCGCCGGCGAGATCGAGCGCGGCGCGAATCAAGGGGCCATAGTGAGCAATCGCGATCGGGAAGCGATGCTCGTGATACCACACGCTGAAGCTACCGGTCTCGACGTCGAAGCGCAGCGTCAATTCGCTGGCCTCGAGCACCTTGCCGTAGTGATCACCGAGGAACGGCACCAGCACTTTCTGATTCAGCTGCGGCTTCAGCGGCGCCCAGTCGATGTCGAAATACTCGGCATAGGGGGAAGCGCGACCCCATTCGAGGACGTCGAGCCACCAGGCATTGTCGGCGCGGCCGACCACCATATGGTTCGGCACGAAATCGAGGATGTGCCCCATGCCGCGGCTCGCGAGCACAGCGGTCAGGTGACCGAGAGAGCCGGGGTCGCCGATCTCGGGATTGATCAGATTGTGATCGACAATGTCGTAGCCATGGGTGGTTCCGGCCCGCGCCTTGAGCCATGGCGAGCTATAGAGGTGCGTGATGCCGAGCGCGCTCAAATAGGGCAACAGGCCCGCGGCGTCATCGAAGGTGAAGCTGCGATCGAGCTGTATCCGGTAGGTGGCGCCAGGCACGGCGGGGCGGGTTCGCGGCGATCTACTCGGGCCCGGTCTCTCGTAATCCAGGAGGCCGGCGAAAGACCTGACGCCGAGCTGGCGCACGGTGTCCAACAGCCGTCGATCTGCAAAGAGATCCTCAACGTCGACTGCAAGACGGTGCCGCCAGTTCGGATGCTCGTCGACGGTGCCGGGCACGTTGGCCTGCCGCATCTCGCCGAGAATGTCCTCGGGATTGACGATCAGCATCCGAGAGGGCGTGCGCGCGAGAAAGGCGTGCGCCGCGATAACGGGCACCTCGGACTCCGCCAGCGCCTCATGGAGGAGGCCCGCACCTCGGAAGGCCGACGCGAATGCCGCCCGAAGCCGCGGCCGCTCCGCGACATTGACGGCGCGCCGCTCCGGCGAAGGCCATAGGTCGAGCGTATCGCGAAGCGCGATGTCGGCCCCGGACCAGAACGACGACAGCGGCGGCAGGTCGTGCGTACTGATGGCGACGGCAGCCTCGCGCGGATAGTGCTCGGGCTGGCGCGCTGTGCCGTCCGGCTCTTGCTCGAAATAGAGCAGCCGATAGGACAGCACACCCGCGTCGTGCATGCGCTCGCGGAAGCCCTCGGGAACGGTGCCCAGGTCCTCGCCAATGACCACGCACCGGTTGCGCACGCTCTCGAGCGCGAGAATCCCCAGCAGATCCTCGAAGGGATATCCGACGTAGGTCCCTTCGCCCGGGCCCTTGCTCGCTGGAATCCAGAACAGGCGCGTCAGCTCCATGACGTGGTCGATCCTGAGCGCGCCCGCGTGGCGCATGTTGGCGCGCAGAAGGTCGATGAACGGCTGATACCCTTCGGCGCGAAGCGCGATCGGATTCCAAGGCGGCAAGCCCCAATTCTGGCCGCGCGGGTTCCAGGCGTCCGGCGGCGCGCCCACGCTCATCCCGGGACCGAATGCGGCAGGCCGCTCCCAAACTTCCTCGCCACCGCCGTCGACCCCCACCGCAAGATCCTGGTAGAGGCCGATGCCCATGCGGAGCGAGCGCGCCGTCGCTCGGACCCGGCCGAGCTGCTGATCCGCCAGCCACTGCAGGTATTCGTGGAACTCGATCGCCTCCAGATGGGCGCTTTCGAATTCCGCGAGCGCCCCCGACGCGCCGGCACGGTACTCTGCCGGCCACTGATGCCACGCGTGCAAGCCCCGCCCGACCATCTGGTCTGAGAGCGCGAGGAAGATCGCGAAGCGTCGGAGCGTTGCGCCACGACCATGCTGAAACGATCGGAATGTCTCGGCGCGCGGATCACCGGGAACCGCGAGATGCCGTTCCCGAAAATTCCGATAGAGCTGCTGGAGAATCTGCGTCTTCACGCCAGCGACCTCGACGTAGGGCACCTGGTCGGCGGCTCGCAGCGCTTGAAGCCGCTTCTGGAAGTCTTCGCTGCCAACGTGGGCTCGGATGGCGGCGTCCTCGCGAAACTCCTCGACCGCCTCGATGTCGATGTAGAGCGGGTTATAGAAAAGCCGGCTGCTCGGCGAGTACGGACTCACGTGGTCGGGATGCGCGGGAAACAGGGCGTGCAAGGGATTGACGCCCACGAAGGCACCGCCCAACCGCGCGACACCTCGCATCAACTGCCTAAGATCGGTGAAGTCGCCGATGCCCCAGTTGCGCCGCGAGCGGATGCCGTAGAGCTGGACCGCCATGCCCCAGCAACGCCCGTCGCCCTCGAGAAAATCTGGTCGGAACGCGCGCGTGGGCACCACGATGAGCGGCATCGTCACGACGCGGGTGACCTCGCCGTCGCTTACCTCCAGATCGAGCCGGTGATACCCCACTGGCAGGGGCGGTACCTTCAGCCGGCCCAAATCCTCGGCGACAATCTCTCCTTCCGAGACGGCGCCCCTTTCCTCGATCACGCGCCACCGCGGAGCCCGTGCGAGAGCCCGCGGAGAAACCTGGTAGTCGATCGATATGGACGCTTGGTTGTCTCGTACCACCAGAACCGGCGGCAACAAGCGATCGGGCCTTTGTGGGTCAAGCAAGGGGTGCGCTGTCGTCTCGCTCTCGGCAGACACGCCAAGCGATCGCGCGACGGCACCGATCGTCTCGGGCGGGGGAATGCAGTGCCGACCGTCGACATCCCAGTATGACGTCGCGATGCCGAGCGTGTGGGCGAGCCGCTCCAGCCTCGCCGTCGCACTTACGGGCGGTGGTTCGGGGGTGCGAGGGTCCAAATCACGCTCCAGGGCGGCAGCTGCTCGAGTCGTGCATCGACGGCGAGGCCGGTAGGCTCAGTCGCGATCACCCGTCCCGCGATCGGCCACGTCACCCTCGAGAGCGGTCGCTGCGACAGGTTCGTGATGACCGAGAGGTGGGCGCCGTCGTCGAGGCGCCACGTCACCCGAAGCGCGCGCCCCTCTCTCACCTCATAGCGGGCGGTCTTGCCTGTCGAGGCCCCGATCCGAGGGACGATCTCGCGCTGCCGGAGCGCCAGCAACGACACCACGCGCTCGAGCCGGCGTCGCGCGGTGTCGCTATCGCACTCCCTCCAATCGAGGCGCGAGGCTTCGAAGGTTCCGCGCGCATTAGGATCGGGAATCCGCTCACGCGTCGTCGGATCTTGGAAATCCGGGAATTTCGCGAACTCCCGGCGGCGGCCATCGCGCACCGCGACCGCGAGATCGCCGTGGAAGTCGCTGAAGAAATAGAACGGCGTTCGCGAACCCCATTCCTCACCCATGAATAGCATGGGAATGTGCGGAGAGAGGAACAACAGAAGCGTAACCGCATCCAGCGCCTCGCGCGGCGCGAGCGATGCCAAACGCTCGCCGAACGCGCGGTTCCCGACTTGATCGTGGTTCTGCAAGAAGTCGACGAACGCGACGGTCGGCAGATCCGCGCAGGGCTCGCCTCGCGGCACATCCTTCCGATGCCGGGATCGCTCTCCCTGATAGGCGAAGCCTTCCGCGAGCGCGCGCGCCAATCGGCCGACGGGGTCGTCGACGTAGTCCACGTAATAGCCCTGCGCCTCGCCGGTGAGTGCGACATGCGTCGCATGGTGCATGTCGTCATTCCACTGAGCGTCGTAGCTGGTTCCGCAAGAGTCTCTTCTCAGGCGGCGGCTCTCATTGCCGTCATTCTCGAGCACGAGATGCACGTGACGGCTCGGGCCGCAGCGCGCACGCACCGTCGCCGCAAGCTCCGTCAGGATATCGGGCTTCCCGTCATCAGCGATCGCGTGTACCGCGTCGAGCCGCAGCCCATCGAACCGATATTCCTCGAGCCAGTAGAGCGCGTTGTGAATGAAGAATTGACGCGCCACGTCGCTCCTGGCGCCGTCGAAGTTGATCGCGGCTCCCCAGGGCGTGCGATGCCGCTCGGTAAAGAACTGAGGCGCGTAGAGGTGCAGATAGTTCCCGCTGGGGCCGAAGTGGTTATAGACCACGTCGAGGAACACCATCAGGTTCCGCTCGTGCGCCTCGTCGATGAGCCGCTTCAGATCGTCCGGCGCTCCGTAGGCGCGGTGCGGCGCGAATAGCAGGACGCCGTCATAGCCCCAGCCGCGCTCGCCCTCGAACGCCGCGATCGGCATCAGCTCGAGAGCGGTTACACCGAGCGCGACGAGGTGATCGAGCTTTCGGCGCGCGCCGTCGAAGGTCCCCTCCGGCGTGAAACAACCGAGGTGCGCCTCATAGAGCACCGTCTCGCGCCAGTGCCGGCCCTGCCATTCCGGGTATTTCCACGTATAGGATTGTGGCTCGACGACCAGGCTGGCTCCATGCACGTCGGCCGCCTGCGCGCGCGAGGCGGGATCGGGAACCCTCAAGCCATCGGCGAGTTCGAAGCGATAGGGCGTTCCGGGCGGTGCATCGGCGACGACGTGCTCGAACCAGCCGCCCTCCCGTTGCTCCATCGGCCGCGTGGCGCCTGCCTCGCCCAGGACGAGCCGCACCCTCTCTTGCGCCGGCGCCCACAGACGGAACCACGCGCCACCTTCCGGAAGAACGGTCGCGCCGAATGGCATGGCGTGGGCGAAGTGGTTCATGCGGAGGTGCGCGCCCCCGAATCCACGAAGATGAGGGCAACCACGGATCGGCCGTCGACGGTTCGTCGTTGGCCGGGCGGCATCGGCGGAGGCGTCGATCTTCCATCGGCCGCCGTATCCAGAAGGAGGACCCAGGCACCGTCGGTCGGCCTCGAAGGCATCACGAAGGTGATCGACTCGGTCTGCGCGTTGAAGATGAGCAGGATGAGCTCGCTGGCCGCGGTTTCACCATTACCCGGCGCGCGCTCGTTGGGTCCACTGTTGAGCATGAGGCCGATCACGCGCCGATCGGCATCGTGCCAGTGCTCCGTCGCCATCTCGCTTCCGTCGGGCCCGAGCCAGGTGATGTCCTTGATTCCGTCTCTGCTTTGCCGGGCGTGCAGGAACGCCGGCCAGCGCAGCATCTTGTGGCGCCGCCGAAGCGCGAGAAGCTCCTGGACAAAGGCGAGATCATCGCGCTCGGGATCGTCGACCGCGGTCCAGTCGAGCCAGCTCGTCGGATTGTCCTGGCAATAGGCGTTGTTGTTGCCGCCCTGAGTGCGGCCGAGCTCGTCTCCGGCCAGCAGCATGGGCGTGCCCTGTGAGAAGAGCAGCGTTGCCAGCAGATTGCGCCGCTGCCGGCGGCGGATGGCGGTGATCGCGGGGTCCTCGCTGTCGCCCTCCGCGCCGTAATTTACGCTGTAATTGGCATCGCGCCCGTCGCGATCGTCCTCGCGGTTGGCCTCGTTGTGCTTGCGCTCGTAGGAGACCACGTCACGCAGCGTGAAGCCGTCGTGCGCCGTCACGAAATTGATGCTGTCATAGGGGCGGCGATACTGCCGGTCGAACAAATCCGCGGAGCCCGAGAGGCGCGTCGCCAGCTCCTGCAGCACGCCGGCATCGCCGCGCCAGAACCGGCGCACCGCGTCCCGGTAGCGGTCGTTCCACTCGGCCCAGCCGGTGCCGAAGGCGCCGAGCTGATAGCCTCCAGGCCCGATGTCCCAAGGCTCGGCGATCAGCTTGACGCGGCTCAGCACAGGATCCTGGCGCACCGCCGCCAGGAAACTGCTCGCCGGATCGAAACCGGTCGGGGTGCGCGCCAGCGTGGTCGCGAGATCGAAGCGGAAGCCGTCGACGTGCATCACTTCCACCCAATAGCGCAGGCTGTCCATCACTATCTGGAGGACGCGCGGGTGCCTGAGATTGAGGCTGTTGCCCGTGCCGGTATCGTCGATGCAGCGGCGCGGATCGTCGGGCAGTAGCCGGTAATAGGACGCATTGTCGATGCCGCGGAAGCAGAGCGTGGGGCCGAGCTCGTTGCCTTCGCCGGTGTGGTTGTAGACGACGTCCAGGATCACCTCGATGCCGGCATCGTGAAGGCGCCGGACCAGGACCTGAAACTCCGAGATCAGTCCGCTCGCGAGATAGCGCGGCTGCGGCGCGAAGAATCCGATGGAATTGTAGCCCCAGTAATTCGTAAGCCCGAGCTCGACGAGCCGCCGATCGTCGACGAAGGCATGCACGGGGAGCAGCTCGATGGCGGTGATCCCGAGGGCACGGAGGTAGTCGACGATCTCGGAGCCGCTCATTCCCGCAGCCGTGCCGCGCAATTGCACGGGCACGGCCGGGTGCATCATTGTGAAGCCGCGCAGATGCGTCTCGTAGATCACGGTCTCGTCCCAGCCGCGGCCCGGCGGACGATCGCTGCCCCAGCTGAACTCGGTCTCGACCACGCGGCATTTCGGCATGCCGCGCGCGTTGTCTCGCCGGTCGAAGGAGAGATCGGTGCGCGGTGAGCCGAAGCGATAGCCGAAATGCGCGTCGCTCCATCTGATTGCGCCCTGGAGCGCGCGCGCATAGGGATCGAGCACCAGCTTGTTCGCGTTGAAGCGATGCCCGCGCTCGGGCTGGTAGGGTCCATGTACCCGATAGCCGTAGAGGAGACCCGGGCGGGCATCCGGCAGATAGCCGTGCCAGACCTCGTCGGTGCACTCGGGGAGCGGGATGCGCGAGATCTCGCGCATGCCGCTGCGATCGAAGAGACAGAGCTCCACTCTTTCCGCATGGGCCGAGAACAGCGCGAAATTCACGCCGGCCCCGTCCCAGGTTGCGCCCAGCGGCGTGGGGCGACCGGGCGAGACCCGACTGCGGGTCGCCGGTAGCGCCCGCATTGCCTAGCCCGCCTCAGGGGCGAGCATCACCGTGCTCAGCGGCGGCAGCGTCAGGCTCAATGAATAAGGCTTGTTGCCCCAGGCGATGCCGTCCGCCATGAGACCACCGGCATTCCCCATATTGCTGCCGCCATAGAGCCGGGAATCCGTGTTGACGAGCTCTCTCCACCGCCCTGGCGCCGGCACCCCGATCCGGTAACCCTGGCGAGGCACCGGCGTGAAGTTGCAGGCCACCAGGACAGGCGGATGCTCCGGGCGGCCGCGGCGCAGGAATGCCAGTACGCCGTTCTCCGCGTCATTGACCACCAGCCACTCAAAGCCCTCGGGCTCGCAGTCGTGGACGTGGAGTGCGGGCCACTCGCGATAGAGCCGGTTGAGATCTCGGATCAGTGCTTGGACGCCCTGATGAGGCGGCTCGTTCAACAAGTGCCAGTCGAGGCTCTCGTCGTGGTTCCATTCGCGCTCTTGCGCGAACTCGCCGCCCATGAAGAGCAGCTTCTTTCCGGGATGCCCAAACATGAAGCCGAAATAGGCGCGCAGATTGGCGAAGCGCCGCCAGCGATCGCCAGGCATCCGGCCGATGAGCGAGCGCTTGCCGTGCACGACCTCGTCGTGGCTCAGCGGCAGGACGAAATTCTCGTGGAAGGCATAGAGCAATCCGAAGGTGATGTCGTTGTGATGCCAGCGGCGATGGATCGGGTCCAAGCTCATGTAGCGGAGCGTGTCGTGCATCCACCCCATGTTCCATTTGAAGCCGAAACCGAGCCCGCCCAGATACGTCGGGCGCGAGACCGCCGGCCAGGCCGTCGATTCCTCGGCGACGGTGGTGATGCCCGGCTGCTCGCGGAACGTGATCTCGTTCATCCGCTTCAGGAATGCGATCGCGTCGAGGTTCTCGTTCCCGCCGTAGGCATTGGGGATCCACTCGCCGGCGCGCCGGCTGTAGTTGAGGTAAAGCATCGAGGCCACGGCATCGACGCGCAGGCCGTCGAGGTGGAAGCGCTCGAGCCAGAACAGCGCATTACCCAGGAGATAGTTCGTCACCTCGCGCCGGCCGTAGTTGAAGATCAGGGTATTCCAGTCGGGGTGAAAGCCCTGCCGCGGATCGGCGTGCTCGTAGAGATGCGTGCCGTCGAAATAGCCGAGCCCATGCGGATCGGTCGGGAAATGACCGGGCACCCAATCCATGAGCACCCCGATGCCAGCGGCGTGGCAGCGATCGATGAAATAGGCGAAATCCTCGGGCGGCCCGAAGCGGCTGGTCGGTGCGTAAAGGCTGATCGGCTGGTAACCCCAAGAGCCGTCGAACGGATGCTCGCTCACCGGCATCAGCTCGATGTGCGAGAACCCCATTTCCGCGCCGTAGGACACGAGCGTGTCGGCCAGCTCACGATAGCTAAGCCGCTCGCGCCCGTGCTCGCCCTTGCGCCGCCAGGAGCCGAGATGCACCTCGTAGATCGAGATCGGCGCGTGGCGGTCGTTGCGCGCCGGGCGATCGACGAGCCAGCCCTGGTCCTGCCAAGCGAACGGAACCGCGCTCGGCACGACCGAGGCCGTGCGCGGCGGATGCTCCGCGTGGAACGCGTAGGGGTCCGCCTTGAGCGGAAGCAGGTTGCCGCTCGGGCCCTTGATCTCGAACTTGTAGAGCACACCGGGGCCGACGCCGGGCACGAAGAGCTCCCACACGCCGCACTCGTGCCGGAGCCGCATCGGCAGACGCCGGCCGTCCCAGTCACAGAAGTCGCCGACCAGGCTGACCCGGCGCGCATTCGGCGCCCAGACAGCCCAGGCGGTGCCGGCGACCCCCGCCATCTCCATCGGGCGCGCGCCGAGCCGCTCGTAGGTCCGAAGATGAGTGCCCTCCGCCAGCAAGTGCACGTCGAGATCGCCGAGGACAGGCGCGAATCGATAGGTGTCATCGAACTCGCGCAGCCCGCTCGGCGTCATCGCCCGGAGACGATAGGGGAACCGCTCGCGATGCTCCCGGAGCGCCGCGGCCCAGAATCCCGCGGGATGCACGCGCTCGAGCTCGGTGACGGCACCGCCAGCGTGGAGCACCTCGAGACGAGTAACCCCGGGATAGAACACCCGGACGGTCACGCATCGCCCGGGACCATCGAGATGCATGCCGAGGAATCCGAAGGGGTCGCGGCAGTCGCCGGTCACGACCGCCTCGAGATCCGCCTGCCGATTGCCGATCGCCGGATGCACGCCGCGACCGGCGCGAGCGCGGCCGGTCTGTCCAGGGACGCTCCCGTCCTCCAGCATGATTACGCCATCGTTCGTGGGTGGTGTGCCGCCTTGAGTCATTTCTGCTTCGCTGTACTGGCGTCCAGGATGGAGGCGATGCCCCTGATCGGAATCGCGATCCAATCTGGCCGGTTCGCCGCCTCGTAGGCGAGCTCGTAGCAGGCCTTCTCCAGCGTGAAGAGCTGGAGCAGGCGCGCCGCCTCACGCTCGTCGGCGGGATAGCTCGGGATCTCCGCCTTGAGCGCACGATAGCCTTCCATGAACGCGTCAAATGTCTCGTCGCGCCATGCGAGCGCCTGCTGGACCGTCGCGTCGGCCGCCGTGCCCGTGGTGGCAACAACGTGCCGCACGGCCGACCAGGCGGCATAGTCGAACGAGCGCAGCATCCCCGCGAGGTCGCGCAGCGGGGATTGCTTGGCGCGACGTTGCGCCAGCGCCTTCGCCGGCTCGCCCTCGAAATCGATGATGTACCAATCTCTCTGGGCGACCAGGACCTGGCCCAAGTGATAGTCGCCGTGGATACGCGTCTTCAGGGCCTTGATGGGGTCGCGCGCGAGGGTCTTGATGCAGTCGACGCACTCCCGCCGCCGAGCCAGCAACGCGCCCGCCGCCGGCCGATCGGCCTCGGGCAACGCCGGAATCTGCCGCTTCAGCGTCGCGAAAGACGCCTCTACTTGTTCCAGCGCCGCCGCGCGCCAGGCAGCGATATCCTTGGCGCTGATGGGCTCCGGTGCAAAGTCGGCATCTTGCACCGGCGTCGCCAAAGCTCGATGGAGCTCCGCGGTCCGGCGCCCAAGCGTTACGGCGAGCTCTCGCTGGTAGGCATGCGGCAGGTTGGAGTCGGCCCGCGGCTCGGTTTGGGCGGTGCCGACCTGCTGCTCCTCCAACCGTCGGACCACGTAGCCCGAGATATTGCTCCAGCCATCACCTTGGTTCCGGACGAAGCCCTGAACCACAACCAGCGCCGTCGGGACACCATTCTCGTCAACGTGCTCGATCGTGCCGTAAAGCGGCGGCGTATTCGCAAAGCCAACCTGGGTCAGGAATCGTGCCATCTCGATCTCCGGATGGACGCCGCGCGTGATCCGGCGATAGAGCTTGGCGATCAGTTGATCGCCGATCTGGATGGAGGAATTGCTCTGCTCGACCTTGAGGCGCCGGACCTCCGCGGATGCCGGCAATTGCAGCTCCGCCATCTGAGGCGTGGCTCGGCATACGATCGCGTCGGAATTCGCCTTGATCTCGAGATTCTGCCGGATGGCATCGACCAGCGTCAGCGGAAAGGATTCCGTGGCGCTCGCGTCGTAGAGCGCGCCGAGGACGCGGCCGCGGCGCACGCGCGCGATCGTGAAGGGCAGCAGCGGCCAGCCCGGCGTCTCCGTCTCCTTGTCGGAGGAGACGGCAAGCGGCAGGAAGTAGCGCTGCTCCGACCCGAGCGAGAGCTCAACGTCGACGGCAGAGAAGAGATAGGAGATGCCGCCGACCCTCAACGGCACGCCGAAGGACAGCGCGCTTTTCGTGATCCGCGCATCCTTGGCACCGAACCATCGTTGCTTCGCGAGAAATGCAGGGAGCGCATCGGCCTCGAGCTGCTCGCGGGCAGGTTTCACGAGCAGCTCCTCGAGACCGCCGCGCACAACGAGCGTCAGCAGGTCCGGCAACGGCTCGGGCAGCGGCTCGTGCCAGCTCGGCAGGCTCGCCTGCTCCGCCAGGATGAACCAGTAGAAGCCGTAGCCGGGAAGCGTGAGCAGATAGTTGAGCTCGCCGACCGGCGGGAACAGGCTGCGCCCGCCGAGCTCGACGGGAACCCGCCCCTTGTAGCGCGAGAGATCCAGCTCGACCGCTTGCGGCGAGCGTGCGAGGTTGAAGACGCAGAGGATCGTGGTGCCTTCGTGCTCGCGCAGATAGGCCAGGATCTTGCGGTTGCCGGGATAGAGGAACTGCAGGGTGCCGAGGCCGAAGGCGCGCTGGGTCTGGCGGATCGTGAGGGCGCGTTTGGTCCAGCTCAGCAGGCTCGACGAATTGCGGGCCTGCGCCTCGACGTTCACGGCCTCGTAGCCGTAGATCGGATCCATGATCGGCGGGAGGTAGAGGCTTTCCGGCGCCGCGCGCGAGAAGCCGGCATTGCGGTCGGGCGACCACTGCATCGGCGTGCGCACGCCGTTGCGGTCGCCGAGATAGATGTTGTCGCCCATGCCGATCTCGTCGCCGTAGTAGAGCACCGGCGTTCCCGGCAGCGAGAGCAGCAGGCCGTACATCAGCTCGATCTTGCGCCGATCGTTCTCCATCAGAGGCGCGAGACGGCGCCGGATGCCCAGATTGATCCGCGCTCGGCGATCGGCGGCGTAGTAGGTCCAGAGGTAGTCACGCTCGCGATCGGTCACCATCTCGAGCGTGAGCTCGTCGTGATTGCGCAGGAAGATCGCCCATTGGCAGCGATCGGGAATCGACGGCGTCTGGCGCATGATGTCCGTAATCGGATGCCGATCCTCCTGCGCGATGGCCATATACATGCGCGGCATCAGCGGGAAGTGGAATGCCATGTGGCATTCGTCGCCGGCCCCGAAATATGACAGCACGTCCTCCGGCCACTGGTTCGCTTCGGCCAGCATCATGCGATCGGGAAACTTGGCGTCGATCTCGGCTCGAATCTGCTTCAGGACGTCGTGGGTCTCCGGCAGGTTCTCGTTGCTGGTGCCCTCGCGCTCAACGAGATAGGGCACCGCATCGAGCCGCAGCCCGTCGACCCCCATCTCGAGCCAGAACCGGAGGACGTTGATGACCTCCTTGAGGACCCGCGGCTTGTCGAAGTTCAGGTCCGGCTGGTGGCTGTAGAAGCGGTGCCAGTAGTAGGCACCCGCGGTCTCGTCCCAGGTCCAGTTCGATTTCTCGGTGTCGACGAAGATGACTCGCGTGTCCTTGTAGCGCTGGTCGGTATCGCTCCAGACGTAATAGTCGCGAAAGGCCGACCCGGGCTTCGCCTTCCTCGCGCGTTGGAACCACGGATGCTGATCAGAGGTATGGTTCACTACCAGCTCGGTGATGACGCGCAGGTTCCGGCGATGGCATTCGCGCACGAATTCGCGGAAGTCTTTGAGCGTGCCGTAGGAGGGGTGGACGTTGTCGTAGCAGGCGATGTCGTAGCCGTCGTCGCGGAGCGGCGAGGGATAGAACGGCAGCAGCCAGAGCGCGGTGACGCCGAGGTCTTGCAGGTAGTCGAGCTTCCGCGTCAGGCCCCTCAGGTCGCCGATGCCGTCGTCATTGGCATCGAAGAACGCCTTGACGTGCAGTTGGTATATGACGGCGTTCTTGAACCAAACGGGATCACTGCGATCGAAACTGATGGAGCGTGAGTTGCGCGGCATCGCGGCGAGGTCCTCGGCTCAGCTCGGCTGTACCGAGACGCGCCAGATCGCGCACGGATCGAGCGCGGGATCGAGCCGCACACGCTGCCTCCCGCCCGACCACGTGAAGCGCTCACCGTGCACGAGATCCTCGACCTCGATCGCTTCCAGCCCTCCCGCCCCATGCACCTCGCGAAGCGGCAGCTCGAGCGTCGCCTCATGGACGTTCCTGGGGTCGAGGTTCACAGCAATCCAGATGACGTTGTCCCCTGCCGCGGTCGCCTTGCCGTAGAAGAGGACGTTGTCGTCGTCCGACGCGTAGAAACGCAGGTTGGTTGAATAGTGGAGCGCGGGGTTGTCGCGCCGGATCTTGTTCAGCCGCGCGATGAAGTCGCGGATGTTGCCGGGGCGGTCCCAATCCCAGGCTTTGATCTCGTATTTCTCGGAGTCGAGATATTCCTCGCGGCCGGGGATCGGTGTCGCCTCGCAGAGCTCGAAGCCGGAATACATGCCCCAGACGCCCGAGAGCGTCGCCGCGAGCACGGCGCGGATCTGGAACGCCGCGCGACCGCCTGTCTGCAGATAGGGCGGATTGATGTCCGGCGTGTTCACGAAAAAGTTTGCGCGCATGTATTCGCTCGGCACATCGCGGGTGAGCTCGGTTAGATACTCCGTGAGCTCCGGCTTGGTATGGCGCCAAGTGAAATAGGTGTAGGACTGCGTGAATCCAACCTTGGCGAGCTTCCGCATCATCTTGGGCCGGGTGAAGGCCTCGGCGAGGAATATGACCTCGGGGTCGCGATCCCTGACCTCACGGATCAGCCACTCCCAGAACGGGATCGGCTTCGTGTGCGGATTGTCGACGCGGAAGATCTTGACGCCGCGGGCGGCCCAGAACAGCACGACGTCGCGCAGCTCGTACCAGATCGCGGGCAAGGCCTCGCGGTAGAAATGCACATTGACGATGTCCTGGTACTTCTTCGGCGGGTTCTCCGCATATTTGATGCTGCCGTCGGGCCGCCAATCGAACCATTCCGGATGCGATTTGATCCAGGGATGGTCCTGCGAGCACTGGATCGCGAAGTCGAGCGCGATCTCCAAGCCCTCCCGGCGCGCGGCCGTCACCAGCCGCTCGAATGCCTCGAAATCGCCGAGCTCCCGATGGATCGCCGTGTGCCCTCCCTCCTCCGAGCCGATCGCATAGGGGCTGCCGGGATCGTCCGGCGTCGCCACCAAGGCGTTGTTCCGGCCTTTGCGGAACGTCCGGCCGATCGGATGGATCGGCGGCATGTAGAGTACGTCGAACCCCATGGCACGGATGCGCGGCAGGTGCCGGATCACGTCGTCGAATGTGCCGTGGCGGCGCGGATCGTCGCTCATGGAGCGCGGGAACAGCTCGTACCACGCACCGAAGCGCGCGGCGGTGCGGTCGACCACCACTTCGAGCTCGCGAGAATAGCGCCGGCTGTTGGCGCGCGGTCCGATCCGCGCCATCACCTCAGCCAACTCCGCCGATAGGAGCGCCTCCGCGAGCCGCTCCGGATGAGCCTTTGCATCGGGCGCCGCGATCCCGTGCCCGACCCGGCGCTTGTCCGCGTCCGATGCCGTGTTCAACGCGGTCTCGACGAGTGCCAGTCCCTCCACGAGCTCGAGCGAGATATCCTGCCGAGCCTCCCGCTTCTTGACGAAATCCTTGCGCCACGAGGCGAAGAGATCTCGCCATGCCTCGATCGTGTAGAGGTAGCGGACGTTTCGCGCCAACGGTACGGGGCCGACCCAGCGATCGTTGTCATAGAGCCGCATGGGTGCGGTCGACCAATCACTCTCGTCGGTCGCGCGATAGGCGATTCTCGCGCACAGCTCATCGTGGCCGTCGCAGAAGATGTCGGCCCAGACGTCGAGCACGTCGCCGACGACCCGCTTCACCGGATGACGACCGCCATCGATCTCGGGCCAGACCGCTTCGATCGTGATGCGCTCCGTGGCGAGGTCCCTGAGCCGGCCCAAGGTCGGACGCGCGTCGCCGCGGCCAGGGGCGATCGACCCGACCGCGCGCTCGCCGACAAAAACGCGGAAATCGAGAGGCTCGAGGCTCAAACGGGACCCGGGTACCAAGTTGTCCGAGCCCTTCAACGGAGTCACGTCGCGGAAGTTTCGATAGGACCCGCCGGTCTCCGCGAGCAGCAGGCTGGCGTCCACGGTCCGCGACCGCGCGCGATCCGGATTGAGGACGACGAGCGCGCACCCGTCGGCGCGACCCATGGACTCGCGCAGCAATCCCATTGGGATGCTGCCGGGCGCGGTGACCCGCCGCTGGGCACCCTCTTGGTTCAGGGCGGGCAACTCCGCCTTCATGTCGTTGACCGCCGCGACGAACGGCGAGATGTCCAGGGAGCCCCGCCGCCAGTCCTCGGGCCGCGTACGCACCACGTCCAGCGGATCGCTGAGGCCGAACTCGTATCCCATCGGCATCATGACACCTGCCGAGAAGCAGGCGGCGAAGGCGTACCGGAAGCGCAGGTGCTCGGCGAGGTGCTCGGGGTCGTAGCTCCCGATCTCCGCGGCGAGGCGCGACGTGTCGTGGCTCTCCGGAAACGACACCGACGGCGCGATGCGCCGACCGAGCTCATACTGATCGAGGAGCCAGTCGGACCGAAAATCCCACCACTTGCTGCTGTTGAAGACGTAGTCGAAGCCGACATCGGCCAATTCTTGAACTTGCTGCGGCGTGCACCCCAAGGTTTCCGCGAGAAACACCAGATCGGGAGTCTCCCGGCGCACGCTCCCGATCAGCACACGCCAGACATCGGCGGGAACCTTGTAAGCCGCATCGCCACGAAAGCCTGCGAAGCCGAGACGCGCGTAGTGGCGCAGGTAGTCGGTCCAATAGGCGATCAGCCCGGCGCGCGCGTCGCTACGATCGAAATCGAGCTCGCAAAGGTCGGCCCAGATCGTGACGCCGGTCGGGCTCGCGGGATCGGGGACCCGGGGGCTGTAAAGCGCGCCGTCGAAATCGCGCCGGCACCAGGCGGGATGCTCACTCACCAGAAGCGCGTCTTTCGACACGTGGTTGACCACCAGATCCATCATCACCTTGAGTCCGCGACGGCCCGCGGCGCCGACGAAATCCGCGAGCGCCTCGTCGCTGTCGCGGCCGTCGGCGAACAAGTCGTTCAGGCGATAGGGATCTTTGGTGGCGTAGAGGCTCCCGGAAAAGCCGGGATAGTGAAACGCGTTCACGTAGATCCAACTGAAGCCCATCGCGGCAATGCGCTCCAGGTGGTCGTGCCAGTCACGAACCCGCCCGGCCAAGAGCGGGAACAGGTTGTAGATGCGCGGCCCCGCGCTCGGTTGAGAGAACTCAGCCATTGCCATCGAGATAAAAATAGCCGCGCGTCCCGCAAGGCCCCCGGCGTCAATCTTGCGACTACCGGCGCGCACGAAGGATCTACGGCGGCGTGAGCAATCCGTGGCGCTATTGGGCTTAAACTGGGGCCACCACGCCCGGAAGCGTCGCCACGAAGTAGCTCTTCGGGGGCAATACCAGCTCGTCGGCATCGGGCAGCATCCGACAGCCGCCGATGATCAGCGGCAAGGTGCGCTGCGGAATGGCGAAGCGTCCGTCCATATCTCCCAAGTTGAACAGGCAGAGCGCGCGATCACGGCCATGTCGACGCTCGAAGGCGAGAAGCGGCGGCGCCGCGTCGAGAAGCTGCAACGATCCCAGGCGAAAGACCGCGTTGTCGCGCCGCAGGCGGCTCAGGGCGCGCCATGCGGTCAAGACCGAGTGGGGATCGCGATCCTGCCGATCGACGGCGAGTGGGAGGTGGGTCGCCGCCACCGGCAGCCACGGCTCCGCCCCGTCGCAGAACCCGGCGTGGACCGCGGCATGCTCCCAGGGCATCGGCGTGCGGCTGCCATCGCGGCCTTTGTAGAGCGGCCAGTAGGCCCGCCCATAGGGATCCCGCACGTCTGCCTGCGCGATCTCGGGTTCCGGCAGCCCAAGCTCCTCGCCCTGGTAGAGGGTCAGGCATCCGCGCATGGTCGCGAGCAACGCCAGGAACACCTTGGCCGAGCCGGGACCGCCGTCGCCCCATCGGGTCGCCACGCGCTCGATGTCGTGGTTGCTGAACGACCACACGATCGATCCCTGATCGAAGCTCTGCTCGGCCTGTGCGATGGCGTTGCGAATCGCCGCAAGCTCGCCCGGCCCCTTCGCGACATGAAGGGTATAGGCGGCGTGGAGCCGGCGCCCCTCGCCGCCCACATAGCCCGCCGCGCGCTCGAGTGCGTTGTCAGCACTTCCGACGCTGCCGACCTCCGCGATCGAGATCGAGCCCGGATACCGATCAAGCAAAGCCCGCGTGCGCGCGAGTACGTCGAATGTCGCGGGATCGCCGAGGTCGTGGCGATGCACTTGCATCGCGAAGGGTCGCAACGGGGTCTCGTTGACCGATGCCGCCGGATTGTCACGGAGCAGCGCGTCGTGCGCCATGAAGTCGACAGCGTCCATACGAAAGCCGTCGACGCCGCGATTGAGCCAGAAGGCGCCGGCTTCCAGGAGCTCGGCGACGACGACATCGTTCCTCAGGTTCAGCTTCGGCTGAGCAGGCAGGAAGTGATGCAGATAGTATTGGCGCCGCCGGGGTTCCCAGGTCCAGGCCGATCCGCCGAACACGGAGAGCCAATTGTTCGGTGGGCCGCCGTCCGGCCTCGGCTCCGCCCAGACATACCAATCTGCCTTTGCGCCGTGCCGGTCGAGCCGGCTCTCGGCGAACCAGGAATGCTGGTCCGACGTATGGCTCCAAACCATGTCGAGGATGACCTTGAGGCCTAGCCCGTGGGCGCGGGCGAGCAGCCGATCGAAGTCCTCGACCGTCCCGAAGATCGGATCCACCGCGCGGTAGTCGCTGACGTCATACCCGAAGTCCCGCATCGGCGAGGCGAAGAATGGCGAAATCCAGAGCCCATCGACGCCGAGGCTTGCAACGTAGTCCAGCTTCTCGGTGATCCCCGCGAGGTCGCCGACCCCGTCGCCATTGCTGTCGCGGAAACTGCGCGGATAGACGTGATAGATGACGGCCCCCTGCCGCCAGGCGTCTGGCATGGCCGGCTACCGGTTGCGCGCACGTCGTTTCGATCCGTACATCCCGTCTGAATCTAGGGTCCGTCCGGCGGTTCGGCAAACACCTGCGATCGCGGCGCTATCCGTGCTTGGTCCCGGGACCCTTGGGTGACCGCCGGCGCCCCTGCTCGAGCTGCGCGATAGCGGCTCGGACGCGAGCGAGAAGGCTCTCCTCGCCGCCGGCCATGCCCTCTTCCTCGGCCACGGAAAGACCACGGGCATCGCGCTCCCATTGCTCGAGGATCGCCAGTCGGTCCGCGCGCGTCAGGCTCGGATGATCGAGGACATCTTGCGGTAATTTGAAGACCCCGGCGGGATCTCGAAGAATTGCCGGAAGATCGACCTTGCGGGCTCGCGTCGGCATCGATGCACCTCCAAACCAGGCTGAAAGCGTCTCAGCGCATAGCGGCTTGGTTGGAACCAATGAACCCGGTGATCGTTGCGTTGATGACCAGAGAGAACCGCGCAACCCCTCCCTGCGCGGGCGGACCGCCCTCCCCAAGCG
Source organism: Allostellaceae bacterium (assembly GCA_035280245.1). Classification (GTDB taxonomy): domain Bacteria; phylum Pseudomonadota; class Alphaproteobacteria; order ATCC43930; family CGMCC-115725; genus DASZHJ01. Next base: position 7,923 of record DATEGF010000366.1, on the reverse strand, counting down.
GTCCTTCAAGGCCCCCGGCTGGCGCAGCCCCCCACTGTGCCGCCGGGGGCAACGTTTGACTCGCGTGCTCAACTCGCGAGACGTTCCCTGGTCGCCGCCTATATCATGGGATCGCACACCAGAGCCGTGCGAGGAGGGCCGTGAATGACCGAGAAGGTGTCTACCAGCCTGCCCCCTCTGCACGAGCTGCCCGTCTGGCAAGACCTCAAAGCTCATCGCCAGCAGGCGCAGCTCAATCTGCGTCGACTGTTCGCGGAAGATTCTGAGCGTGGTGATCGCTTCGCATGCGAGGCTGCGGGCGTCTACCTCGATTATTCAAAGAATCTCATCACCGATGACACGCTGAAGCTGCTGCTGCGTCTGGCCCGCGAGTCAGGTTTGCGGGAGCGGATCGACGCGATGTTCCGGGGCGACAAGATCAACGTCTCGGAGCAGCGAGCCGTGCTCCATGTCGCCCTGCGCGCGCCGCGCGGCGCCTCCATCATGCACGACGGCAAGAACGTCGTGCCCGCGGTCCATGCCACCCTCGACAAGATGGCGGACTTCGCCAATCGGGTGCGCGGCGGTGCTTGGCAGGGCAGCACGGGCAAGCGCATCCGCAATGTCGTCAACATCGGCATCGGCGGATCTGACCTGGGTCCCGTGATGGCCTACGAGGCGATGAGACACTACAGCGCGAGGGATATGACGTTTCGCTTCGTATCGAATGTCGACGGTACGGACTTCGCCGAGGCAGTGCGCGACCTCGATCCCGCCGAGACCCTGTTCATCGTCTCCTCCAAGACCTTCACGACGCTCGAGACGATGACCAACGCGCGCACGGCGCGCGAGTGGCTACTCGCGGGCTTGAAGAGTGGCGCGTCCGCCATCGGCCGGCATTTCGTCGCCGTCTCCACCAACGCCCAGGAGGTTGCGAAGTTCGGCATCGATACCGCGAACATGTTCGGCTTCTGGGACTGGGTCGGTGGGCGCTACTCGATGGATTCAGCGATCGGCCTCTCCACGATGATCGCGATCGGACCGGAGCAGTTCCGTGCCATGCTCGCGGGCTTCCACGAGATCGACGAGCACTTCCGCACCGCGCCCTTCGAGCGGAACCTGCCGGCGCTGATGGGCCTGCTCGCCATCTGGTACAACGACTTCTTCGGTGCCCAGACGGTCGCTGTCCTGCCCTACGAGCAGTACCTGAAGCGCTTCCCCGCTTATCTCCAGCAGCTCACCATGGAGAGCAACGGCAAGCACGTGACCCTTGAGGGCGCGCGGGTCGATTACGACACGAGTCCCATCTACTGGGGCGAGCCCGGCACCAACGGCCAACACTCCTTCTATCAGCTGATCCATCAGGGCACCCGGCTCATCCCCTGCGACTTCATTGCTTTCGCGCAGACGCTCAATCCGCTCGGTGCGCACCACGACGTGTTGCTCGCCAACGTTTTCGCCCAGACCGAGGCGCTCGCGTTCGGAAAGACCGCCGAGGAGGTGAAGGCGGAGGGGACGCCCGACTGGCTCGTGCCGCACCGGGTCTTCGAGGGTAACCGCCCCTCGAACACGATTCTGCTCGAGCACCTGACGCCGTCTGCGCTTGGCAAGCTCGTGGCCCTCTACGAACACAGCGTCTTTGTCCAAGGCTCGATCTGGCGGATCGACTCCTTCGACCAGTGGGGCGTCGAGCTGGGCAAGGTGCTGGCACAACGCATCATCCCGCAGCTCGAGAGCGCGGCGGAGCCTAAGCTTGATCACGACACCTCCACCAATGCGCTGATCCGCCGCTACCGCGCGCTCAAGCGTGCCAAATGACTAATCGCAGCCAGGCTGCAACCTTTCATCAGAGGGAGACTGGCGCATGCAGCTCGGCGTGATCGGGCTCGGCCGAATGGGATCAAATATGGTGCGCCGCCTGCTCAAGGCCGGCCACGAATGCGTCGTCTTCGACATGTCGGCCAAGGCCGTTCAGGACTTGGTCAAGGAGAAGGCACGCGGCAGCTCGTCGCTTGGAAACCTCGCGGATACCCTCACGAAGCCACGGACAGTCTGGCTGATGGTCCCAGCCGGCGTGGTCGACAAGACCATCGCCGAGCTGCTGCCGCATCTCGACGCCGGTGACACCGTGATCGACGGCGGCAATTCCTATTACATCGACGACATCCGCCGGGCCAAGGAGCTGGCCGCGAAAAACATCCACTATGTGGATGTCGGTACGAGCGGCGGCGTCTGGGGGCTGGATCGCGGCTACTGCATGATGATCGGCGGCGAGACCGAGGTCGTGCGCAGGCTCGACCCGATCTTTGCCACGCTTGCGCCAGGCCGAGGCGATATACCGCGCACACCAGGACGTGAGGGCACTCGCGGTACCGCGGAGCAGGGTTACCTGCATTGCGGCGCTAACGGCGCCGGCCACTTCGTCAAGATGATCCACAACGGCATCGAGTACGGCGTAATGGCGGCCTATGCCGAGGGGATTGCCGTCCTCAAGGCCGCAAATATCGGCAAGAGTGACCACGTGGACGACGCCGAGACCACGCCGCTACGGGATCCGGAGCACTACCGCTACGATTTCAATCTGCAGGACATCACCGAGCTCTGGCGCCGCGGCAGCGTCATCGCCTCATGGCTCCTCGATCTATCCGCAACAGCGCTGATGAAGGATGCGGACCTCTCGGGTTTCGCCGGCCGCGTCTCCGATTCCGGCGAGGGGCGCTGGACCGTCAAGGCCGCGATCGACGAAGGCGTGCCGGCTCATATTCTGTCCGCGGCGCTCTACGAGCGCTTCAGCTCGCGCGGCAACGCGGATTTCGCGGACCGCTTGCTCTCGGCGATGCGCTACGAGTTCGGGGGTCATGTCGAGAAGCCGGAGAAGGCCTAACCGAGGGGCGAGCGCGAGTCCTCCTGACCAACTCGAAGACGGTGCAAGCGGTCATGCCCGACAAAAACGATCATTCGACGGCTCGAAGCACTCGCGACGATGAGAGCGCCCCGGTGGCGCCGCCCTGCGCCATGGTGATCTTCGGCGCGACGGGCGATCTGACAAAACGGCTTCTCGTGCCGGCGCTCTACAATCTGGCGGTCGCCAAACGCCTCCCGAACAAATTTCAATTGGTTGGCGTCGCCCGCACCGACGGGACCGTGGAGGACTGGCGCAAGCATTTGACCGAGACGATCAATGAATTTGTCGCTCACGGGGGCGGCGAGTTCGAGGCTGACCGGATCGACGAAACCGCCTGGCGCTGGCTCACCGACCGCATGAGCTATGTCCCGGGTGACCTCGGCGATCGGGATCTATACCAGCGGCTGGGCGCGCATCTGGCCGAGCTCGATAAAACATCGGATACCGCCGGCAATCGCCTCTTCTATCTCGCGGTCGCCGACCGCTTCTTCGGGCCGACGGTTGCGGCACTCGGGGCCGCGGGCATGCTCGAGGAAAACGGGCGCCGGTGGCGCCGGGTTGTGATCGAGAAACCGTTCGGTCACGATCTGGCATCGGCCAGAGCGCTCGACACCGACATCCTGAAGACGCTGCGCGAGCGCCAGATCTATCGGATCGACCATTTCCTCGGCAAGGAGACGGTCCAGAACGTCATGGCGCTGCGCTTCGCCAACGGCTTGTTCGAGCCGATCTGGAACCGCGAGCACATCGATCACGTCCAGATCACCGCCGCGGAGACCGTCGGCGTCGAGCGGCGCGGCGATTTCTACGAGAAGACCGGCGCGCTGCGTGACATGGTGCCCAATCACATGTTCCAGCTCCTGGCGATGACCGCCATGGAGCCGCCGACTTCCTTCGACGCCGATGCCGTCCGTGCGAAGAAGGCGGAAGTGATTCACGCGATCCGGCCGCTCAAGCCCGCCGGCATATTGAAGCAGGTCGTGCGCGGCCAATATGACGCCGGCACCGTGCTAGGCAAACCCGTCCAGGCGTATCGCCGCGAACCTGACGTCGCGGGCGACTCGCTGACCGAGACCTTCTTCGCCGCCAAGCTGAAGATCGACAACTGGCGCTGGGCCGGCGTTCCCTTCTATTTGCGGACGGGAAAATATCTGAAACGGCGGCGAACCGAGATCGCCATTCGCTTCCACCAGGCGCCCTACACGCTGTTCCGCGGCACGCATGTGCAGCGGATGAACCCGAATTGGCTGATTTTGCGCATCCAGCCGGACGAGGGTATCGCCCTCGAGTTCGCGGCGAAGCGCCCGGGCCCGACCGTCCGGCTGAGCAACGTCAGCATGGACTTTGCCTACAAGACTTATTTCAAGATGGCGCCCAATACCGGCTACGAGACGCTGATTTACGATTGCATGATCGGCGACGCGACCTTGTTCCAGCGCGCCGACAACGTGGAGGCGGGCTGGGAGGCCGTGCAGCCGATCCTGGACGCCTGGGCAAGCCATCCTGCCGAGGATTTTCCGAATTATGTAGCGGGCTCCAACGGCCCGGCGGCGGCCGACGAGCTGCTGGCGCGCGACGGCCGCGCGTGGCGGCCGCTCGACTGAGCAGAGACGGAGCAGTAATGGCGCCGACGCGAAAGATCTCCATGGTGATCGCCGATGTGGATGGCACGCTCCTCACCGAGAACAAGGTCCTGACCGAGCGCGCCCAAGCCGCAGTGCGTGGGCTGCGCGATGCCGGTATCCGCTTCGCCATCACCAGCGGGCGGCCGGCACGCGGCATGGCGATGCTGGTCGAGCCCCTGGCGCTCGGCACGCCGATCGCCGGTTTCAATGGCGGATTATTCGTGCGCCCGGATCTAACGATCCTCGTCCAGAAGACGCTGCCGCCGGATGTCGCCCGTCAAGCGCTCGATCTCGTCCGCGCGCATGGCCTCGACGCCTGGATCTATTGCGGGAACGACTGGCTGATCACCAAGCCCGCCGCGCCGCACGTCGCGCGCGAGGCATGGACCGTCAAATTCGAGCCGACAGTCGTGACGAATTTCGACGACCGGCTCGATGAGGTCGCGAAGATCGTCGGCGTCAGCGACGACCACGACCTCGTCCAGCGCTGCGAGACGGACGCGCAGGCCGCGTTCGGCGCGCGCGCGGCGGCGAGCCGCTCGCAACCCTACTACCTCGACATCACCCACAAGGACGCGAACAAGGGTGCGGTGGTCGACTATCTCGCGAGCCATCTGGGCGTGCCGCCCGAGGAGATCGCGACCATCGGGGACTCACCGAACGACGTCTCGATGTTCAGGCGCTCGGGCCTCTCCATCGCCATGGGCAACGCCTCCGATGAGGTCAAAGCGCAGGCCCATGCCACCACAGATTCCTTCGTCGACCAGGGCTTTGCCAAGGCGATGGAGCGCTTCGTGTTGGGGTGCGGCGCTTGACCTCGCCAACCGGCCGCATCGAGATTCTCGAGGACGCACCGGCGCTGGCTCGGCGCGTCGCCGAATGGATGACGACGACGGCGCTCGCGGCGAAGGGGCCGTGTCGCATATCGCTCTCGGGCGGATCGACACCGAAAGTGCTCTATGGCCTCTTGGCCGGCGAGCCGTTCAGGTCTCGGTTCCCCTGGACAAAGGTTTCCTGGTACTGGGGAGACGAGCGCTTCGTTCCCCCGGACCACCCCGAGAGCAATTACCGCATGGCCCGTGAGGCCATGCTCGCCAAGGTTCCGGTGTCGCCCGAGAATGTGCACCCGATCCCAACCGACGGAGATCCCGAGGACGCCGCACGTCGCTACGAGCGGACGCTGCAAGACGCGTACGGCGCGAGCACTCTCGATCTGGCAAAGCCGCTCTTCGACATCATCCTGCTCGGGATCGGCGCGGACGGGCACACGGCGTCGCTCTTGCCCGGTGATCCCGCGCTCGACGAGCGCCGGCGCTGGGTGGTGCCGGTGGCGCGTGGGCGGCCCGAGGTGCGCATCACCCTGACGTTGCCCGCGATCGAGAGCGGCCAGCACGTCGCCTTTCTGGCCGAGGGCAAGTCGAAAGCATCGATCCTGGCGGCAGTTCGAACTGGGGGAAGCCAGGTCCCCGCCGCGCGGGTGCGGCCCGTGGGCGAGCTCCTTTGGTTCGCCGATCGGGCCGCGGCCAGCGGCAGCTAGCGATGCCGGCGGATCGGGACGCGCTCAAGCGCGCTGCCGCGGAGGCGGCGGTCTCGCTCGTCGAGGACGGCATGATCATCGGGCTCGGCACCGGCTCGACCGCGAGCTTCGCCGTCGAGGCGCTCGGGCGGCGTCGCCGCGAGGGCCTGCGCTTCCTGGCCATTGCGACGTCCGAGCGAACCGCGGCCCAGGCCGCCGCACTCGGCATTCCCCTCACCTCCTTCGCCGAGCATCGCCGGATCGATCTCACCATCGACGGCGCCGACGAGGTCGAGCGCGGGAGCCTCAACCTCATCAAGGGGCTCGGTGGCGCGCTGCTCCGCGAGAAGATCGTGGCCGCCGCCAGCCGACGCCTTGCGATCGTCGTCGACGGCGCGAAGCTCGTCGATCGCCTGGGAGCGCGTGTTCCGGTGCCGGTGGAGGCCGTGGCTTTTGGGCTCGAGGCGACCCAGGTGGCACTCGAGGCGCTGGGCGCCCGTGTGCAATTGCGGACATCACCGACTGGAGATCCGTTCCTCACCGACGGTGGCAATCGAATTCTCGACTGCAGCTTCGGTCCGATCGCGGATCCGGCGGTGCTCGAAGAGCGGATCAAGCGCGTGGTCGGCGTCGTGGAGAGCGGCCTGTTCGTGGGTCGCGCCGATCTCGTCTTCGTCGCCGACGGCAACGGCGTCCGCCGCCTCGAGCCCGCGCGCGCCTCGCGCGGGCGACCGCCGAGCTAGGCGTGCACCGGCGGAACCGCCCCGAACCACTCGGCCTTCGCCTTCTCGATCTGAGCCGCAACCTGCAGCAGCAGATCCTCGCGGCCCCACTTGGCATGCAGCTGGGCGCCGATCGGGAGCCCCTCGTGGTCGAGCCCCGCAGGCACGGAGATGCCCGGCATACCGGTCTCGTTCCCGGGCATCGTGTAGCGGCAGGCGTCGCAGAGCCGCGTGACCCAAGGCGCGAACTCCTCGTCGCGCAGCAGCGAATAAGGTCCGTTCGCCTTGGGAACCCGGACTGCGAGGGTCGGCGTGAGCAGCAGATCGAACCGGCTCATGAAGCGGCCGAAGGCGCGGGTGACCTGGTTGTTGCACTCCATCATCCGCCAGATGTCGAACTTGTCGTAGCGGTCGGCGGCGAGATAGTGGCGATAGACCATCGGCCCGAGGTAGTGGCTCAAGTCCTTCGGATCGATCCCAAGATCCTGCGCTTTCGTGCGGAACTGGGCACGGCTCGAGATCCAGTTGGTGAGATAGCCGTCCCACAGCGTCTCCCAATTGCAGATCGCTGCCTCGTCGATGGTCTCGACTTGATGGCCGAGCTCCTCCAGCACCTTGGCGACCGCGCGCACGCGATCAGCCACGTCCGGATCGGTCTCGGTCTGGCGTCCCCAGCGACCGGTGGAGAGGCCGATCCGCAGTTTGCCCGGATCGCGAGTGACCGCGGCGGAGTAGAAGGTCGCGGGCGGGCCCATATGAATGAAGGCGCCGCCCTCGGGAATGCGCGTGATGTAGTCGTAGGCGGCGGCCGTGTCGCGGACGCTGCGCGTGACCACGCCGTCGATGCTGATCCGGGTGATGTACTCGCTCTGCGCGAGCGGCCGTGGCACCCGGCCGCGCGACGCCTTGAGGCCCACCAGCCCCGAGAACGACGCAGGGATGCGGGTCGATCCACCGCCATCCGACGACATGCTGATCGGCAAGATGCCGGCAGCGACGGCGGCGGCCGAGCCGCCGGAGGAGCCGCCCGGCGTGTGGTCGAGATTCCAGGGATTGCGGGTCACCGTGACGGATCCGAGATAGTCGGTCGTCGTATCGAAGGTCATGCCGAATTCCGGTGTCGTCGACCGACCGATCGGGATGAGCCCGGCGCGCAGATAATTCTCCACCGTCGGG
>DATEGF010000365.1:0-17913 GCA_035280245.1 Allostellaceae bacterium | reverse complement strand
GGCCCGCGACCTCTTCGACGTCGCCGCGCGCGCGGATCCATGCATCGCGCGTCGGTGGCAGACCCGAAGCGATATCGATGGAGACGGCGGGGTCGGTATAGGGGCCGGAGGTGTCGTAGACACGCACCGGCGGCTCCTTCGACGTGGGCGAGACCGCGATCTCGCGGAGCGGCACGCGCAAATCTGGGTGGCGTTCGCCGGGGGCATAGATCTTGCGCGAGGCGGGCAACGAGCCCGTCGAGACACTGAGCGGCTTGAGGGTACCTTCGGGCATTGACGATCTCCTTCCGTCGATCGACGTGACAGGGAGATCCGGGGCTTTGGGGTCTGGTGTCGGCCGCGCTGCGGCCGACGGCTTCCTGTCCCTACGCCGGTACGATCCGGATCAGGTTCTAAGGGTTCCCGCGCTGCCTGGCGCCGGTGGGGCGTGCGGCCAGCGGTGTCTCAGCCCCTTGCCGGGGCTCCCCTTGGAATGCCTGAGTATCTGGAGAGAAGGACGGCGCCGTCAAGGGCGCAGACCCGGGCACGGGCGCAGTCCCATCAACTAGCGGTTCGCCGGTTCCGTCGGCGCGTGCTTGAGGATATCGAGCTTGAGCGGGAGCACCGCGCCGAGCCATAGCGCGTGGTGGCCGTGGTCCTCGTATTCGTCGTCGGTCAAGGGGTGCACCAGCACCACCAGGCTCCCCCGATTGACCATCAGCCACGGCACCAGCCGGGGAAACTCCTCGACGCCGAAGGCGATCTGGTACATCGCCTGAGGATGCGGGCCGACGGGCATATCGCGCCATCGGCCGAGCACCACCTTGAAGCGCTTGTCGGCCGCCTCGCGCAGCACCGCCGCCTCGGCGCGGGTCGCCTCGTCGTAATAGACGTGCGCGTGATAGCCGGTGATTGCCCCGGTGGGGCCGGTGATCGGCTGTTCCATGGCCACGATCATAGACCCGCGCGATTGTGGTCGCCACGCCCTCGCGGATCAGGGCGGACCCGCGCTTACTGCAGCGCCGCGCGTACGGTTGCGCGCTCGCCGAGCGACGAATCCATTCGACGCCGCTCAGCTGCGCGCTCCCGTAACTGGTGCCCGCCGCCATGCCCTGCGCCGCGGCGCGGGTGGCCTCGCGGCTTAGGCGGCCGCTCTCTGCTTGATGGCCGCCTGCGCCGCCGGCCGGTCGAGGCAGCGGTTGAGCCAGGCCTTCACGTTGGGCGTGGCACTCAAATCCATCTGGGTCGCGCGCGACATCACGCTCGCGAGATTGAGATCCGCGACGGAGAACTGGTTGCCGACCAGGAACTGGTGCGCCTTCAGGTGGTCGTCGAGCACCTTGAGCGGGCTCGCGAGCTTCTGGAGCGCCTCGGCCGCCTGCTTGGAATCGCGCTTCTCCGGCGGCAACATGAGGGCGTGGGACTGCCACGTGCCCAGCGGCCCCTCGACACTGGTCGCCGTCCAGAGCGCCCACTGCCAGACCTTGGCCTCGTCCTGCAGCGATTTCGGATAGAGGCCCTTATCGGCGTGCTTCTTGGCCAGGTAGAGGTTGATCACCAGCGACTCCCAGAGCTTGAACCCGTCGTCGTCGATGGCGGGCACGGCGGCATTGGGGTTGATGGACTTGAATGATGGCGCGCGACAGCTGTCGGGGCCGTCGGAGAAATCCGTCATCACATGCTCGTATTTGATGCCGAGCTCGCCCGTGGTCCAAAGGTTCCGGAACGCCCGTGAGCGCGGAATGCCATAGATCGTCAAACTCATGAGACTGCCCTTCCCGTTGAGTGATTCCCAGCGACGGACTGTCGCCGATCGGCCGGTCTTCTTGTAGCGCCGTTCAGGCCTATTGAGGAGTCGAGCGCCCTGGCCCCGCATGGCAGAGATGCGCCAGCCTGCGAGGCCCTGCGGGTCGACGAAGGGCGTCGACACTGCTCAAATGGCCGCGGCTCCCCTGGCTCGAGGACTCCCATGTCGGATTTGACCCGTCTCACCGCCGTCGACGCCGCCAAGCGTATCGAGAGCGGCGGCCTCACCGCCGAGGCGCTCGTGCGCGCCTATCTCGAGCGCATCGCGGAGCGCGAGCCGACCGTTGGCGCCTGGCAGCATCTCGAACCGCAGCCGGCGATCGCGGCGGCGCAGGCGCTCGACCGCGGCCCGCGGCGCGGCCCGCTTCAGGGCATCCCGATCGGCGTCAAAGACATCATGGACACGGGCGACATGCCGACGACCTTCGGGTCCAAGGCCTATGCGGGATACCGGCCCAAGGCGGATGCGGCATGCGTGGCGCTTACACGGGCGGCGGGTGGTCTGGTGCTCGGCAAGACGGTCACGACCGAATTCGCCGCCGGCGCACCCGGAAAGACGCGCAATCCTCATAACGCCGCTCATACTCCGGGCGGCTCCTCCAGCGGCTCCGCTGCCGGCGTCGCCGACCGCATGATCCCGCTGGGTTTCGGGACCCAGACCGCGGGCTCGATCATCCGGCCGGCGTCCTATTGCGGCACCGTCGGCTATAAGCCGAGCTTCGGCACCGTCGCCATCTCCGGGACGAAGGCCCTGGCAGAAAGCTTCGACACCGTCGGCGGCATCGCAAACGCCGTCGCGGACGTGGCGCTGTTCGTGGGCGCACTCGCCGGCCGCCCTGGCTTGGCCCCGACGGAGCCGCACCCCAAGCCGCGCATCGGCTTCTTCCGAACGGCGCAATGGGGCAAGGCCGACCCCGCTTGCCAGCGGGTGCTCGAGGGTGCCGCGCAAACCCTGGCGCGGGCGGGCGCCAGCGTGACCGACCGCGCGCCGTTTCCGGCCTTGGACGGCATCGCCGACGTGCACCTCACGCATATGAATTACGAGATGGCGCGCAACCTGGCCTGGGAGCGCACGCGGCATTGGGACCTGCTGGCGCCGCGCAGCACCGAGACTCTAACCACCGCCATCGAGATTACGCCGGAGCAATACGACGCAGCGCGTCGGCGCACCTTCGAGGCGCGCACGCACGTCAACGAACTCTTCGGCGAATTCGACGCGCTCCTGGTGCCGGCGGCGCCGGGCGAGGCGCCGGCGCGCCTCGACATGACCGGCGATCCCATCTTCAATCGCACCTGGACGCTGCTGCATCTGCCCTGCGTGACGGTCCCCGCCGGCCGCGGCGACGCCGGGTTGCCGATCGGCATTCAGCTGGTGGGGCGTCTCTGGGACGACGCCCGACTGCTGGCGGTCGCGCGGTTCGCCGAGCGGGCGCTCGAGCCCATCGCTTGAGCCTAGCCGGCGCGACGGAACGGCGGCGCGTCGCGCCCGCGAGCCTGCTGCTGCTCGCGACCCTGGCGCTCTTCTGGGGCCTCGCGTGGCCCGTGATGAAGATCGTGCTGGACGAGATGGACGTGCTCGCCTTCCGCGAGCTCTCCTGCGGCGCCGGCGCGGTGGCACTGGTCCTCGCGCGACTCTCCGGCGAGAAGATCAGGCTGCCGCTCCGTACCCTGCCATCACTCACCCTGGTCGCGCTCCTCAACGTGACGCTCTGGCAGATCTGCATGGCCTATGCGCTCACTCTCATGCCGGCGGGACGCGCCAGCATCATCGCCTACACCATGCCGGCCTTCGCGACGCTCTTCGGGTGGCTCTTCCTTCACGAGCGCATCACCGCGCCGCGCCTCGCCGGCCTGGCGCTCAGCATGGCCGGCATCGGCGTGCTGGTGGCGCCTGAGTTCGATCGCTTCCTGGCGCAGCCGCTCGGCGTCTTGCTCATGATCGCGGCAGCGGCAAGCTGGGGCGGCGGCACGGTCGGCATGAAGTACTTCCGCTGGCCCTTCTCGATCATGCAGAACACCGGCTGGCAATTCGTGCTGGGCGGGATCCCGATCGTGGTCGCGGCGGTGGCGATGGGGTCCAATCCGCATTTGGGCGCGCTCAGCGCCACGGCGTGGGTTTCGCTCGCCTACGTGCTGACGTTCCCGATCCTGTTCTGCCAGTGGGCCTGGTTCAAGGTCGTGGAATTGCTGCCAGGCAGCATCTCCGCCATGGGCGCGCTGGCGATCCCGGTGGTGGGCACGCTCTCGGCCGCAGCGCTGCTGCGGGAGCGGCTCGATCTCTCCGTCCTGGTCGCGCTCTGTCTCGTGGTGGCCGGCCTCGCGCTCGTGGCCTTGCGCCCCAGCAGGGCTTAGGACGCGTCCCGCGTCGAGGAACCCTCGCGCGCCCACGGCGCTCGGATGTGCGATTAGCGATGCATTAACCCAACACGCGCTATCACCCGCGGCGAGCAAGTGCCATAGAGAAGGTTCGGCCTGCGTGTGTTGGCGAGCGCATCCCGCCGTTTGTTCTTCCGCTCGCGCCCGTGCCGGGGGCGCTCACACACCATGGCTGCGGGGCTAGCCCATGTCGACGGACGTGCTCGACATTCGCACCGCGCCCGAGGCCCCGGCAAATCTCATTTCAGCGCTGCGGCCAGCATCTCCGGTCGATCACGCCCCGGACCTCGATTGCGAGCTCACCATCCTGATGCCGTGCCTCAACGAGGCCAAGACGATCGCGCGCTGCATCAGGAAGGCGCGCGCATTTCTCGCGCGTACCGGTATTCGCGGCGAGATCCTGATCGGCGATAACGGCAGCAGCGACGGTTCGCAAGAAGTCGCGATCGCAAACGGCGCGCACGTCGTCGACGTACCCTTGCCGGGCTATGGAAACGCGCTGATCGGCGGAATCCGCGCCGCGCACGGCAAGTACATCATCATGGGCGACAGCGACGACAGCTATGATTTCGGCGCGCTTGAGCCTTTCGTCGAGAAGCTGCGGGCGGGCTATCAGCTTGTCATGGGAAACCGGTTCCGCGGCGGCATTCGTCCGGGCGCAATGCCGCCGCTGCACCGGTATCTGGGCAACCCGGTGCTGTCCACGATCGGTCGGCTCTTCTTCGGCACTCCCTGCCGCGATTTCCATTGCGGGCTGCGCGGCTTCGATCGCGAGGCGATCCTCGGGCTCGACCTGCAGGCCCCGGGAATGGAGTTCGCAAGCGAGATGGTGGTGAAGGCCACCCTCAACAAGTTACGGATCGCGGAAGTCCCCACCACGCTGTCGCCGGACGGGCGCGGTCGGCCGCCGCATCTCCGAAGCTGGAGCGACGGTTGGCGGCATCTTCGTTTCCTACTCCTGTTCAGCCCACGCTGGCTTTTCCTTTATCCGGGCTTGGCGATGTTGGTCGCGGGGTCGCTGCTGACGCTATGGCTGCTTCCGGGTCCGCGGACGATCGGTAGCGTGACGTTCGACGTGCACACGTTGCTTTATGCCTCCCTCACGCTCGTAGTCGGTTTCCAGTCGATCCTGTTCTGGATGTTCGCGACCATCTACGGCATGAGCGAGGGCATGGTTCCGCCCGATCCCTGGTTAGTCTCGCTCGCAAGCATTGCGACGCTCGAGCGGGGACTCAAGACCGCGGGCGTCCTGCTGCTGATCGGATTGGCACTCGGCATCTACGCCCTGGGCTATTGGGATGCCGGTGGGTTCGGCATGCTGCGCCCCAGCGAGACCATGCGCCTCGTGATTCCCTCGAGCACGGCGATCCTGCTTGCCTTCGAATGCGCTAATGGCGCTTTCTTCGTGAGCGTGCTCGAGATTCGCGCCACCCGGTCGAAGCCCGACGACGCGTCGCGCCACAGCGCCGGCGGTTCCGAGACCAGCCTCTAGCCGGCAACCCCTACACCGAGGCCATGTATGTGGGGATTGCGGGAGGAGGCATTCAGCATCCTGGCACTCGTCGGGATCTCCGCTCTCCATCCGGCGGGGCTCTCGCGCCTGCTTTGGCGCGGCGAGCGGACCTTGCGCGGGCTCGCCCGGCATCCCTTCCTCGGTCCTGCATCGATCGCGGTGATGGCGGTCGCGCTCTGTGCGGTCGATGCCGCGCTTCATGGCGTGCCGCTTCCCGTGGTGCACGACGAGTTCAGCTACCTGCTCGCCGCGGATACCTTCGCACACGGGCGGCTGAGCAATCCGACGCATCCGATGTGGCACTACCTGGAGGAATTTCATGTCCTCCAGGAGCCGACCCGTGCCTCGAAGTATCCGCCGGGGATGGGTCTGGTCCTTGCACTCGGGACGGTCGGCTTCGGTCACCCGATCGTCGGTGTCTGGATCGTGATGGGGCTCGCCTGCGCGGCAACGGCGTGGGCGCTGCGCGGGATCTTACCGCCCTACTGGGCATGGCTCGGTGGCATGCTCCTCGCCGCCAACCCGATGATGCATCTATGGGGCATGGACTATTGGGGCGGCAGCCTCGCGCTTCTCGGGGGCACGCTCGCCTTCGGAGCCTTCCTGCGGCTCCGCGCCCGGCCAGCGGTCGGCATCGCTTTGATCTTAGGCCTTGGCCTCGTGATCCTCGCGGTGTCGCGCCCCTTCGAGGGCGCCGTCCTGAGCGCGAGTTTCGGGGTCATTCTTGTCGCGACGGCATTGCGTCCCGGCGTCTTGCCCATGGCTCAGGCGATCTCGCGGTTTTGGCTTCCGGTCGGTGCATGTCTTGCCGCGGCGGCCATCCTGTTGGCGATCTACGACGCGGCGATCACCGGCAGCCCCTGGCTGATGCCCTACGTGCTCTATACCGCGCAGCACGACTCGGCGCCGTTGTTCCTGTGGCAATCGCTGCCCCACCCACGGCCGCTCTACGAGCATGCGATGTTCCGGCAGATCGCGGATTGGGAGCAGATGAAATACGCGCAAGCGCGCACCGTCGATGGCTTCCTGGCTGAATCCGGCGACCGCCTCGGCTTGCTCTTCTATCGCTTGATTGCGCCGGAAAACCTGCTGCTCGTCTGCTCGCTGGCATTACCCGCTACACTCGCCGGAAGCCGGCGAGGCCGGCTCCTGGCGGGCATCGTCGGGATCTCCCTGGTTGCGCTCCTCAGCGAGACCTATGCCCAGCCGCATTATGCCGCGCCCGTCCTGCCGGTCGTCCTCGCGTTGCTGGTGCTCTGCCTCAGGCGCGTCAACGCGTTTCGATTCTCGGGGCGCCGCGCGGGTCAGATGCTGGTGAGGCTGGGCCTCATCATCGCGGTCGCGACCGCACCCTTCACGCGTGAGGCGAAAATGGGCTGGGCCTTGGAGCGACAAGCGATCGAGGCCAGCCTCGAGAAGCGTCCCGGGAAGCATCTGGTGATCGTGCGCTATAGTCCAAGCCATGATTCCCGATTCGACTGGGTCCACAACGGCGCCGATATCGACGCCGCGCGCATCGTCTGGGCCCGCGATCGCGACGACGGAGATCAGGCCCTGATCGACTACTATCGGGATCGCTCGGCCTGGCTCCTCGAAGTGGATCGGCCGGACCCAGTGCCCGTCCCCTATGACGCCATCAACGAAACGCGGCAATCGCGCGCCGCTGGCTCCGATGCCCAGCCTGACTGATCGACCGCGGCCCAGCGACCCCGGCGATCTCCGTCCACCGACGGTGAATGCTCAATACAATGTCGCGCGTCCGAGCTCCCTTCCCGTTCGCATCGCCGGCCATCAACGGCAGAAGATGTACGAGGCATTCCTGGGCCTCGGCATCGCTCCATCGGACACGATCCTCGACATCGGCGCGACCAGCGATCGGAGTTACGATCACTCGAACTATTTGCCGGCCTGGTATCCGCACAAGGATCGCATCACGGCGGTCGGCATCGACGATGCTTCTCACCTCGAGACGCTCTACCCCGGCCTTGCCTTCGTCCGCGCCGATGCCCGCGCGCTGCCCTTCGCGGACAGCTCCTTCGATTATGTGCACTGCGCGGCAGTCATCGAGCACGTGGGAAGCCGGGCGGCGCAAGCGCGGCTCATTCGCGAGGCAGAGCGCGTCGCCCGGAAAGGCGCGTTTCTGACGACACCCAATCGATGGTTCCCAGTCGAGTTCCACACGGTGTTGCCACTCGTGCACTGGCTCCCGCCGGCCGTGTTCCGGCGGCTCCTCCGAGCCATCGGACGCAACTTCTTCGCCTCGGAGCGGAACCTGAACCTGCTCTCCGAGGCGGAACTCACGTTCATGGGTGCGGAGTTCGGAGCCGCATTCGAGGTGCGCGGTATGCGCCTCCTGGGCCTTGTATCGAATTTGCTCGTTATCCTGCGGAAACGGCCGGGCTAGGCTGGCACCGCCGGTTTGCCTCTGAGGGCAGTGCATCTCCGGCACCCCGCCGTCCCGAGCGCCAGGAGCAGTTGCGGGGCTCGTGCCCTTCGGGCAGCTTCCGCCTCATGCGACCAGCGGCAATCCCCGCCCTTGCGCTCACGATGCTGACGGTAGCCTGCGGCCGGGGCAGCCTGCCGCCCTTCGACACGCTACCCATGCCGCCGCCTCGGGGAGTTCACGAGAACTTCAGCCGAGTCGGTGTGTGCTACAGCCGCGAAACCAGCACGCCGCGCCAGATCTTGGACGTTGCCCGGCGCAACTGCGAGCCGGGCACGCGGCCGTGGCTGATCGAGCAGGATACGCATCTGACCTGCCCACTCCTGACCCCGATCCGCGCGACCTTTGCGTGCCTCAAGCCGGGAATGGCACCGCCGGCGCGGTAAACGCTCGCACCAAACAAATCCCCAGTACACAAAAAGAACCCCCGGGACCAGGTCCCGGGGGTGGTGCTCCATCAGACAGTATCAGCTCGGATTCGTCGATGCCGCCGGCTTCTTCGTCTTGGATGTCTTCTTCTTCGAAGTGTGCTTGCGGTGCTTCTTCGCCGGCTTCTTCTTGCTCTTGGTGTGTTTCTTGGTGCTGGACCTCTTCTTGCTCTTGGTGTGCTTGCGCATCGTCTTCTTGGCGGGCGCCGTGGTCTGCGTATCCGTGCTCGGCTGGCCAGGCGCGGTCTGGGTCTGACCGGTCGCGGCCTGCGCCATGACGTTTTCGGGCAACGTCGACGTGGCGACGAACGACAGCAGCGCCAGGGCTGCGATCAACAGCTTCATGAAGGGCTCCTAGGGGTGGCTGGCATTATCGTTGAAGGGAGGGCCAATGTGACCCGCGGTCCGATCCGCTTTTTGTGCGCGCTCGAATCGCGAGGCGCCGTGGCGATCTTAGTCAGGCGATCGCATGAATGCGAGACAAATTCGCGCGCCGAGCGCGATTTTGCGCGACCGAGGCCGAGCCGGTCCCCGCCTCGCGCAAACCCAGCGCACCGAGGTCACCGTCGCAGACGCTTTCAAGTTCCCTTGGCCCGTGGCTCGCGAGTGTTGCGTATTCCAGCGCAGTCGACAGCACGGGTGGCATCGACCGACATGGCGACGCGGCTGCCCCTCGCCCCACGATCCGCGCTCGCGTCTGATGTCGCCGTCTTCGCCATCACCTTTCTCTCGACCGACGACCTCGTGACTGGAATGGGCTCGGAGCATCGATTGCGATCAGGAACAGTCGCAGTGGCATCGCCCGTCCTCGGGCCGCCCGAATGTCCTTAAAATCACCTTAGAAAGACGGCTCATCAACCACGTCTTTCGTGCCGATTAACTCTCTATTAGGCAGGACGCCCTGAGAATGCAGCGTCGTCCATGAAGCCTCAGGAGTGCAAAGCTATGCTCAAGTTCATTCGCAAGATGCTCCGCGACGAAGCGGGGCCGACCGCGATCGAGTACGGCCTGATCGCCGCGCTGATCGCCGTCGTGACCATCGCGGGTCTGACGACCCTCGGTACGACCCTGAACTCCCGCTACAACGCGATCGCCACGAAGGTCGGCACCTAAGCCGTCCTGGCCCAGCCGGCCTTTGGGGCCGGCTGGATTCCGTCCGCGACGGAAGGGGCGGCTCTCCCGAGAGCCGTCCCTTTCCTCCTGCGGCAGGTCACATCGGAGAAGCCGATCCCATGACCGCTCCCGCTACCGAAGCCGTCGCGCTCGCCGTCCTTGTCGCTGCCCTTCTGGCCGCCGCGATCTCGGACATCCGGCGATACATCATTCCGAATCGCTATCCGATAGCGATCGCCCTTGCCTATCTCGTCTACGCCGTCGGGCAGCCGCTCAACCAAGGCCTCCTGGGTCTGGCAGCGGGCGCCGTGGCGTTCGTCTTCTGCGTCGCTCTGTTCGCCGCGGGGATTTTTGGCGGCGGCGACGCCAAGCTGTTCGCGGCGACCGCGCTCTGGGCCGGCCCGTCACTCGCCATTCCCTTCGTCATGTACACGGTGTTGGCCGGAGGCGTCCTCGCGATCGCTTGGCTCACGCCGTTCCGACGCCTGATGCCGGCGGCGCCCCAGACACAGCCGAGCGCCGAGGCCGCCGGACCGCGCTCCCGCTTCCACCAGCCCACGCCCTACGGCGCGGCAATTGCCGCAGGCGGCCTCTACGTCGCCGCGCTGCGCGCGTTCAACTGAGTCACTGGAGAGGCACCGATGTCGATACGCCGAATGCTCTTCTTGCTCGTTGCGCTCATCGCGTCCGGTAGCACCATCGTCGTCGGGCGCATGTGGTTGCAGAGCCAGAAACCGGTCCAAGTGGCCGCCGCCGAGGCTCCAAAGGAGCCGACGGCGGCGATGGTGCTCGTTGCAAAGGGCAACATTCCCGCGGGTTTCTTCCTGCGGCCCGAGAACCTCAAGTGGGAGCGCTGGCCGGAGAATGGCATTGCGCCGAGCTACGTGCTCGACAGCAAGCGCCGGCTCGAGGATTACGTCGGCGCGGTCGTGCGCGTCGGCCTCACGGACGGCGAGCCGATCACCGATACGCGCGTCATGAAGCCGGGCGACCAAGGCTTCCTAGCGGCGGTGCTGCATCAGGGCGACCGTGCGATCACCGTCAACGTGACGCCCAGCTCGGGCCTCGCCGGTCTGGTGTTCCCCGGCGACCGTATCGACCTGGTCGCGTCTTTCAAGGTCGAGTTCGAGGGCAAGCAGGACGGCGGCACTCATCCGGCGCGCTTCGCTAGCGAGACGGTCGAGACGAATCTCCGCGTGCTCGCGGTCGATCAGCGGGTGGACGATCAGAACAAGGATATCGTCGTCGCGAAGACCGTGACGCTCGAGGTCACCCCGAAGCAGGCCGAGATCATTGCGATCGTTGCCGAGCTTGGGAAGTTCTCTCTGAGCTTGCGCAGCATGCCGCAGGAGGACGACCCCGGCCCGTCCGATCAGGATCTTACATCCTCTTACACCTGGGACAACGAGGCCGCGCGGATGCTGCAGCCCCCGGGCTCGGCCGGCACCGGCAAGACCGTGACCATCGTCCGCGCCGCTGATTCCAAGGACGTCCAATTCTCAAGGAGCTCGAAATGAGGGGAGATATGATCGGGCGACGTCAGCGCTCGCCCGTCCTGGCGATTCTCGCGGGGTTCGCGCTTCTGGTGCTGGCCAGCGCTCCTGCGCTCGCCGCGCCCAAGGTCATCGCGCCAGCGGGCGCCGCTTTGCAGCTCGAGGTCAGCAAGGGCCGCCTGATCCGCCTCGATCAGCCCGCGACCAGCGTCTTCGTGGCCGATCCCGACGTCGCGGACGTGCAGGTGAAGTCACCTCAGCTCGTCTACGTCTTCGGCAAGGCCGCCGGCGAGACCACGCTCTATGCCGTGGGCGACGGCGACCAGGTGCTGCTCAACGCGGCGGTCGTAGTGCGCCACAACATTCAGCGGCTTGAGGAGGCGATCCGCGAGCTTGACCCCCGGAGCGTCGTCAGCGTGAGCACTGTCGATGACCAACTGGTGCTGGAAGGCACGGTGTTCTCCGCCGCCGAGGGCGAGGACATCCGGCGTCTTGCCGCGCGTTTTGTCGCTGATCCGAAGCAGCTTCTGAACAAGATGCGCGTCAATGCGCCCAACCAGGTCAATATCCGCGTTCGCATCGCCGAAATGTCGCGGCAGACCGTGAAGCAGTTCGGCTTCAACTGGCAAGCCATGTTCGGCGTCGGCAGCTTCGTCGTGGGTCTGGCCACCGGCCGGTCCTTCGTTGACGTGGCCACGGGCCTCGTCAATCGCGCGGCGGGCCAGCTCACCGCCGACACTCTCAACAATGCCGGTGTCGGCTTCAAGAAGGGCAACACCGACGTCAACGCGCTGCTCGACGCGCTCGAGAACCACGGGCTCATCAACGTACTGGCGGAGCCAAACCTCAGTGCCGTCTCGGGCGAGCCCGCCAGCTTCCTCGCCGGCGGCGAGTTCCCGATCCCGGTGCCGCAGAACAACAACACCATCAGCATCGAGTTCAAGAAGTTCGGCGTCAGCCTCAACTTCGTCGCCACCATCACCGAGGGGAACCGCATCAACCTGCACGTCCAGCCGGAAGTGAGCCAGCTCTCTGCCACCGGGGCGATCAGTATCTCGAGCATCGTCGTGCCGGCGCTCACCACGCGCCGGGCGGAGACCACCATCGAGCTCGCGAGCGGGCAGAGCTTCGCCATCGCCGGTCTCCTGCAGAACAACATCACGCAGAACCTCGACAAGTTCCCCTGGCTCGGCGACGTGCCGGTGCTGGGCTCGCTGTTCCGCTCCACAGCGTTCCAGCACGACGAGTCGGAGCTCGTGGTGATCGTGACGCCCTATATCGTGCGGCCGACCGACACGGCCAATCGCCTGATGGCGCCGACCGACGGCTTCTCGGCCCCGAGCGATGCCCGCCAGGTCCTGAATGGCGACGTCGCCCGGCCGCAGCAGCAGAAGCAGAACGCGGCGCCCGCGACGCGCTCCGGTACCGGCCTGATCGGGCCGGCCGGCTTCGATCTCGATTGAGCGAGGTGCGACCGTGAAAACTCGACTGATCCTCTGCCTCGCGCTGGCTTGCGGCGCGCTCGCTGCCTGCGACTCCCCGGCTGAATGGTCGGGCGCCGAGGCGCCGCGGCACCTCCGCGTCGACTTCCAGCGCCTCGCCCACACCGCGGGCTATGCGGCGAACGCGACTCAGCTTGCTCAAAACGAGCAGGAAAGCCTGGGCGCGTTCCTGCAGGCGGCGCAGGTCACGACCGACGACCCGATCTACCTCGAAGGCGCCTCGGCCGACCGGTTGAGCAGCGCGCGCATCAGCGCGCTCGCGCGCGATCTCACCCGCCGGGGCTTTTCCGTCGCGACGCTCCCCGCAGCGCCGGACGCCGTGCCGAGGAACGCCTTGCTGGTGGTCGTCGAGCGGTACGTGGTGACGCCCCCCGACTGCCCGAACTGGACGAAATCGCAGAGCGGAGACCACGAGAACGCCCAGAACAGCAACTTCGGCTGCTCGGACGCCACCAATCTCGGCCTTATGGTCGCCGACCCCCGCGATCTCGTGATCGGCCGCCAGCTCGGTCCGGCGGGCGCCGCCCAAGCGGGCTTGGCGATCCAGCGCTACCGCGAAGGCAAGACTTCAGCGATCAGCCCGACCACGGCCGGCACGACCTACAACTTCAGTGTCAACTCGAGCGGCGGCGCACCGTCGGGTGGGTCCACGGGTCAGTAACGATGGCGGACGCTGCGGAAGCACATGACCGGGAGGCAGCGGGCTCGCTGAGCTTCCTCGCCTGTATTGGCGATGAAGTGACACGCGAGACGGTGACTCGCGTCGTCTCGCACCTCAGCAACCTCGAGGCCAAGGTGCGCGCGGGCGATCTCGCGGCCGCCCGCAAGGCGATCGACCCGAAGTCGCCGCCCGATCTGATGCTGCTGGACATCTCCGGCAGCGCCGACCCGGTGACGGCGCTCGACGAGCTCATGCAGCTCTGTCCCCGCACGACCCGAGTGCTGGTGATCGGCTCGGTCAACGACGTGAGCCTCTACCGCTCCCTGACCTCGCTCGGCGTGATCGATTACCTGGTGAAGCCGGTTTCGGGCGAGGTTTTGCACGACGCGCTCGCGGCGTTGCTGGATGACCGCGGACCCGAGAGCAGCGGCCCGCAGACCCGGATCACCGCGTTCCTGGGCACGCGCGGCGGCATCGGCACCACGTCGATCGCGGTCTCGACCGCCTGGTATTTCGTGAACGAGTTCCATCAGCGAGCGGCGCTGATCGATCTCGATCTGCATTTCGGCACCTTGGCACTTGGTCTCGATCTCGAGCCCGGACGCGGGCTGCGCGAGGCTCTTGAGCACCCCGAGCGGATCGACGGCCTGCTGATCTCGTCGGCCATGAGCAGCGCTGGCGACCGGCTCAAGGTGCTCGCCGGCGAGGAGTCGCTCGACGAGACCATGCATTTCCACGCCGAGGGTTTCACTCCGTTGTTCGAGCTGTTGGCGCACGATTTCGACCAGCTGGTGATCGATCTGCCACGCACACTCGATGAAGGATCCCGCCATGTGATCTCGAGCGCCGATACGTTCGTCGCGGTGACGGACCTGTCGCTCGCCGGCTTGCGAGACGCGCTGCGGGCACTGGATCTGGTCAAGCGGATCGGCGGCAAGGCCGCGCCGGTCGTGGTGGCGAGCCAGGTCGGCGCGCCGCATCGCGGTGAGATCAGTCAGCGGGAGTTCGAGCGTGGCCTCGGGCAGAGCCTCGATCATCTCGTCTCTTACGATCCCAAGGCCGCGGCGGCGATGGCCCGGCACGGCAAAGCGCTGCCGGCGGTCTCCCGCACCAGCAAGGTGGCCGAGGAGATCCTGACCTTGGCGCAGCGTCTCTCCGGCCGGGAGACCGCGAAGAAGCGGTCGATCCTCGGCCGCATCTGGAAGTGAGGTCCGATGTTCGGGCGCCGCAACAACGAGAACCCGACCCAGGCCCGGATCTCCGCGCTTAACGCACGCCGCGAGCAACGGCCGGTCGCGGTTGCCGCCGAGCGGATCGAACCCGCCAACAAGGCGAAGCTCAACGAGACCACGCTCGAGGCCGCGCGGGCCCTGGTGCAGCCGGCGATCGACGCCGCCTTCGAGGCCGCGACCATCCAGGGCAAGACGCGCCTGGAGCTCGCGCGGCAAGTTGAGGAAATCCTTCGGCGCACGCTCGACGAGAATCACCTCGCGCTGGGACAGCTGCATTTCCGCGACCTCACCACCGTGCTGGTGAACCAGTTGGTCGAGGCCGCGAAGAGTACTCGCGCGGCCGAGGCGGTCGCCCGCAGCTCGTCGATCTCGGCCGCGAGCCGTGCCACAATCGACGACGCGATCCCCAAGATCTACCCGCTCGTGATGGAGCGGATCGATACCGAGGTGGCCTCCAAGCTGAAGCGCGAGGAACTCTCGCGGCAGCTTGCGGGCGTGGTCGCCGAGGTCCTGACCGAGCAGCGCATCCAGCTGAACCAATCCGAGCAGCGCGACCTCGTCACGGTGCTGCTCAATGACATGCTGGGCTTCGGCCCGATCGAGCCGCTGCTGGCGGACGAGGGCATCAACGACATCATGGTGAACGGCTGCAAGCAGGTCTACGTCGAGCGCAAGGGCAAGCTCGAGCTCAGCGACGTCACGTTCCGCGACGATCCGCACGTGATGTCGATCGCGACCCGCATCGTCACCATGATCGGCCGCCGCATCGACGAGTCGACGCCGCTGGTCGACGCGCGCCTCCCCGACGGCAGCCGCGTCAACATCATCGTGCCGCCGCTCGCGATCGACGGCCCCTCGATCTCGATCCGCAAATTCTCCAAGAAGGGCATTACGCTCGACGTGATGGTCAAGCAAGAGAACATCTCGGCGCAGATGGCGGTGGCGCTGAAAATCGCCGCGCGCTCTCGCCTCAACATCCTGATCTCCGGCGGCACCGGCTCCGGCAAGACCACGCTCCTCAATGCGATGTCGCAGATGATCGACCCGACCGAGCGCATCGTCACCATCGAGGACGCGGCGGAGCTGCAGCTCCAGCAGCCGCATGTCGTGCGGCTCGAGACGCGACCCGCGAACCTCGAGGGACGCGGCGAGATCACCATGCGAGACCTGGTCAAGAACGCGCTGCGTATGCGCCCCGACCGGATCATCCTCGGCGAAATCCGGAGTTCCGAGGCGCTCGACATGCTGCAGGCCATGAACACCGGCCACGACGGCTCGCTCTCCACCGTCCACGCCAACCGCCCGCGCGAGGCGCTGACCCGGCTCGAGAACATGATCGGCATGGCCGGCGTCAATCTTCCGAGCCGCGCCGTGCGCACCCAGATCGCCGCCGCCATCGACATGATTGTCCAGATCAGCCGCATGCGCGACGGCGTCCGCCGCGTCACCAACGTGACCGAGGTGGTCGGCATGGAAGGCGACGTCATCACTACGCAGGAGCTGTTCGCCTTCCACTTCGAGGGCGAGGCGGCGGACGGCAGGCTGAAGGGCCGCTTCGAATCGAGCGGTCTGCGCCCCCACTTCACCCAGCGGGCCGAGTACTACGGCCTCGACCGCGCGCTCTTGGAGGCCATGACATGATCGACAGCATCATGAACGGCCAGATGGACAGCGATACGCTGCTTTGGATTTTCGCAGGCGTCATCGGCCTCACCGTACTTGCCCTTGCGTTCGCATTCAGCGGCAACGAGGCCGGCGCAAAGCGCGTCGCCCGCGTGCGCTCCCGCGCCCGCGGCGAGGGTAACGACGAGCAGGTTCAGGAGGCGATCCTTCGCCTCGATCAGAAGCGCAACAGCGGCCTCGACAGCATCGTGCGCAGCATGCTGCCGCGTCCCGAGCTGCTGCGGCTGCGCCTGATGCGGACCGGGTGGTCCCTGAGCGTCGGAAGCTACGCGATGTTCTGCGCGCTGACCGCGCTTGGGTTCCTCGGGCTCTACATCTATTTCGACCTCATGTTGGCGATCGCGATACCCGCCGCGATCGTCAAGGGTCTCATGCTGCCTCATTTCGTGGTCAGCTACGCGTGCAGGCGCCGCGCCAACAAATTCACCGCTCTGTTCCCGGACGCGATCGGCCTCATGGTGCGCGGCATCAAGTCGGGCCTGCCGATCGCCGAGACCTTCGTGGTGGTCTCGCAGGAGGTGCCCGACCCCGTGGGCCTCGAGTTCCGGCGCGTCTCCGACCAGATCCGCCTCGGCCAGCAGATGGACCAAGCGCTGTGGGATTGCGCCAAGCGCGTCGATACGGCCGAGATCAAGTTCCTGGTGGTGAGCCTCTCGGTGCAGAGGGAGACCGGCGGCAATCTCGCCGAGACGCTCGAGAACCTCGAGACCGTGCTGCGCCGGCGCCGGCAGATGAAGCTCAAGGTGCGCGCGATGGCGTCGGAAGCGCGCGCGAGCGCCGCGATCGTCGGCTCACTGCCCTTCATCACGGCAGCTCTCCTGCTCGGCATCAATCGGCCCTACATCATGCGGCTCGTCGAGACGAACCTCGGAAACAAGATGCTGATCGGCGCAACCTTCGCCATGTCGGCCGGCATCTACGTGATGCAAAAGATGGCGAAGTTCGAGATCTGACATGCTCTTCCCATTCTTCAAGGCGTTGATGAGCGCCCTCGTCGGCTTCGACGAGACCGGCATGGCGATCATGGGCGGCATCGGCGTGTTCATCACGCTGCTGTCGCTCTCCCGCGCCTTCGTGCCCCACGATCCCATGGCCGCCCGTATCAAGAGCCACCAGCAGCGGCGCCAGCACCTGCTGCAACAGATCGTCGCCGGCAAGCCGCCAGAGACCAAGGCGAAGCAGGACGCTGTCCAGGTCATCCGCAAGCTGGTGGACCGGCTGAAGCTCACCCGCGGCGACGAGGCCCGCAAGACTGTCGACAAGCTCGCGCAAGCCGGCTGGCGCTCGCGCGACATCCTCGTGGTCTATCTCGGCGCGCGCTTCCTGATGCCGTTCGTGGCCGGTGCCGGTGCGCTCTTCCTCGTCACGACTCTTGGCGAGAGCCTCTCGATGCTGAGCGCGGTCTCCGCCGCCGGCGCCGGCGTGCTCGTCGGCGCCTATGCGCCAGTGCTCATACTCAAGAATGCCGTCGCTCGCCGTTACCAGAAGATCCGCCGACAGCTCCCCGACGCCCTCGACTTACTGGTGATCTGCGCCGAGGCCGGGCTGAGCCTCGACGCCGCCTTGACCCGCGTCGCCCGCGAGATGGGCAGTTCAGCGCCCGAGCTCTCGGACGAGGTGGGCTTGACCGCGATCGAGCTCGGCTTCCTGCCGAACCGGCGCCAGGCGCTGCTCAACCTGATCC
>DATEGF010000364.1:0-6839 GCA_035280245.1 Allostellaceae bacterium | reverse complement strand
CGATGGCAAGCACGGCGCCGATCGCCACACCGGCGGCAGCTCCTGCGCCAGCCGCCACCCCCGCAGCGGCCACGCCGACGCCAGCAGCCCCACCGCCCACGACGCTGCTCTACGAGTATTCCGACGTCGACACCACCAAGGCGCAGGCCGTCACCTGCCTCATCTTCAACGAGCCGCTCGATGCGAGCGGCCAGACCGACTACGCGGGCTTCCTCACCCTGAAGCCCGCCGCCAAGCCCGCGATCAAGGTCGATGGGCGTCGGCTCTGCCTCACCGGCCTTGCCTTCGGAACTCAGTACCAGGCGGGGCTCAAATCAGGGCTGCCCGCCGCCTCCGGGCACAAGCTGCCCGGTGACAAGGCGGTCGACCTCTCGCTCACGGACCGGTCGCCGCTCATCGCCTTCCGTGAGGGGTTGGTGCTGCCGCGCCAGAGCCTGGCAGGCGTGCCGATCACAACGGTCAACATCGAGAAGCTGCACGTCACTGTCTATCGCGTCCCCGACCGGCTGATCTCGCAGATCCGCCGCGACACGCTCGTCGAGCGCCAGGCCTATCCCTATGAGCTGAACGAGCTCCGCGACTCTCAGGGCGCCAAGGCCTGGGAGGGTGAGCTCACCGTGACCGGCGCCAAGAACGCAACGGTCACCACGCTCTTCCCGATCGCCCAGGCGATCCCCGAGCGGAAGCCTGGCGTCTATGTGCTTACCGCTGAGAACGCCGCCGGCCGCGGCAAGCGGCATGCGACCGACGACGACGACAGCGGCGACTACCAGCCCCAGGCGGTCCAGTGGGTGATCGACACCGACATCGGTCTCACCACGATGAGCGGTGCCGACGGGCTCCATGTCTTCGCCCGCGCGCTGGGCTCGGCGCTGCCGCTGCCGGGCCTCGCCCTAGCGTTGATCGCCCGCGACAACGACGAGCTCGCCCGCGTGACGACCGATGCCGACGGCCATGCGCGCTTCGACCCGGGCCTGCTGCGTGGCGCCGGGGGCTCGGCGCCGGTCGCCGTGATGGCCTATGGCGCCGAGGGCGACTTCACCTTCGAGGACGTGACGCGGCCCGCCTTCGACCTCTCCGACCGCGGCGTCGACGGTCGAGCGCTGCCGGGTCCGGTCGACGCCTTCCTCTATACCGAGCGCGGCATCTATCGCCCGCGCGAGACCGTGCACATCGTGGCGCTCCTGCGCGACCGGCTCGCCGAGGCGATGCCCGGCACGTCCCTCACCCTGATCGTGCGGCGTCCCGATGGCGTCGAATACCGCCGCGCGACGCTGCCCGACGAGGCCGTGGGCGCGCAGCACTACGACTTCACGCTCACGGAGACCGCGGCCCACGGCCGCTGGCAGGCGGACGCCTACCTCGACCCGCAGGGCAACGCGATCGGCCATGTCGAGTTCGAGGTACAGGACTTCGTGCCGCAGCGCCTCAAGGTCGAGCTCACCGCCACGGCGCCCGCGATCACGCCGGGCGAGGCAATCCCGATCGATATCGCGGCGCGCTTCCTCTACGGGGCGCCCGGCGCCGACCTCCAGGGCGAGGCGTCGGCGACCCTGATGGTCGATCCCGCGCCGTTCCCGAGCTATCGCGGCTGGCACTTCGGCCTCGCGGAGGAGAAGTTCAAGGAAGAGCCGGTCGAGCTCTCGGTCGACCAGACCGATGCCGATGGTCACTCCAAGATCGGCGGCACGATCGTCAGGACGCCGGACAGCTCGCAGCCGGTCAAGGCAGCGATCAAGGTCTCGATCTTCGAGCCGGGCGGCCGCAGCACCGACACCGACATTAGCCTGCCCGTGCGCACCAAACCGCTCTTTATCGGTCTGCACCCGCGCTTCCGCGACAATCGCATGGAGGAGGATGGCGAGGCGGCCTTCGACATCGCCGCGGTCGATGCCGACGGCAAAGCGGTGGCGCGCGAGGACCTGAAGTATTCGCTGGTGCGCGAGCAGAGCGAGTACCATTGGTACCGCGCCGACCGCCAATACCGCTACGAGCGCACGACCTACGACGTCCCCGTCACGGACGGCACGCTCTCGGTGAACGCGGACCAGCCGGGCGAGTTCAAGTATCGCCTGCCTTGGGGCTATTACCGGCTGACGATGACTGATGGCGATAGCGGCGCCGCCAGCAGCGTCCGCTTCAGCTCGGGCTGGCGCGGCGACCTCACGGAAGACCGTCCCGACAAGGGCGAGGTGAGCGCCGACAAGGAGCGCTACCTTCCGGGCGACACTGCGAAGCTCGCGATCCGCACGCCCACCGCCGGCGAAGGCCTGCTGGTCATCGCCAATGACCGCGTGCTCGCGACGAAGCTGATCCATGTGCCGGCCGAAGGCGCCACCCTCGAGGTGCCGGTGACGGCCGAGTGGGGTACGGGCGCCTATGCGATCTTCACGAGCTACAAGCCGTTGAAGGGCGGCAGCGAGCGGGCGCCGACCCGCGCCATCGGCGTCACGTGGCTGCCGATCGACGCCGCGCCACGCACGCTCGGGGTCGAGATCGGCGCACCCGACAAGGTGACGCCGCGCCAGACCGTCAATCTGCCGATCACGGTCAAGAACCTGAGCGCCGGCGAGAAGACCTATCTGACGCTCGCGGCCGTCGACGAGGGCATCCTGCAGCTGACCCGCTTCGAGAGCCCGGCACCGACCAAGTTCTATTTCGGCAAGCGGCGGCTCGCCGTCGACATTCGCGACGACTATGGCCGCCTTATCTCTGGCGACGGGCCCGTGGGCGCGATCCGCCAGGGCGGCGACAGCATCGGCGGCGCTGCCTTGCCGGTGGTGCCGACGAAAACCGTGGCGCTGTTCTCGGGCATCGTCGCGGTGGACGCCCAGGGGCGCGCCACCGTGCCGATCGAAGTGCCGGATTTCGAGGGCGAGCTTCGCCTGATGGCGGTGGCGTTCGACCGCCACAAAGTAGGCGAGGCCGAGGCGCATCTGACCGTGCGCGATCCCGTCGTCTCCGATGTCGTCTTGCCGCGCTTCCTGGCGCCCAAGGACCAGAGCCGGCTGAGCCTCAGCCTGCACAATCTCGACGGCAAGCCCGGCGACTACCGTGCTACGCTCACCGCCGAAGGCGCCGTCTCATTTCCTGGCGAGCATGAGCGCACGATCACGCTTGCCTCGGGAGAGCGGCAGCTGCTCGCTTTCCCGATCGCGGCGGCCGACGTCGGCATCGGCACCTTTAGCCTGCACCTGAGCGGCCCTGATAACTTCGCCGTCGATCGGCAATGGCAGATCGCGGTGCGCAGCGCGCAGGAGCCGATCACGCGCACCAGCGTTCTGACGCTCGCGTCCGGCAAGGACACGGACCTGAGCGCCGATCTCATCCAGGGCTATGTGCCAGGCACGGCCGCGGTGAGCGTCAGTCTCGCGACGTGGCGCAGCCTGCCGATCTCGGGTGTCCTGCGGTCGCTCGACCGCTACCCCTATGGCTGCGTCGAGCAGACCACGAGCCGCGCCTTCCCGCTGCTCTATTTCGACGACGTGGCGCTGCTCACCCACGACAAGACGGATCCCGGCGTGCGCAATCGCGTGCAGGGCGCCGTCAATCGCGTGATCGACATGCAGCGCGTCGACGGCAATTTCGGCTTCTGGGGCCCGAGCTATCCCGCCTATGACTGGCTCAGCGTCTACGCGCTCGATTTCCTGTTCTCGGCGCGCACCGCGGGCTATGCGGTTTCCGACGATACCCTGCAGCGCGGCCAGACCTGGCTCCGGCGCCTCGTCCAGGAGGAGCCGGTGCAGCAGGCGCGCTACGAGAACCGGCCGAAGGGCGTATTTTCCGCGACGCGCGACTATGCCGCCTATGTGCTGGCGCGGGTCGGCGGTGCCTCGCTCGCCGATCTCCGCTATCTCTACGACACCACGTCGAGCGGCACGCGGCGCGCGCTCCCGGAGGGCCAGCTCGCCGCCGCACTCGAGCTCGCCGGTGACATCTCACGGGGCCGCGCCGCCTTCGGCCGGGTCGAGACGCTCGCGCTGGGTCCGCTGCGCGGCCCGTTCCGAGTCTTCTATGACGAGGACTACTACGGCTCTTCGCTCAGGGATTGGGCGGGGCTGGTCCGCGTCGCCGCCGAGGCGAAGCAGACCACGCTGGTCAACCGCCTGTTCCAACGCTTCGAGAGCGTGACCGACCTGCCGGAGGACCTCACGACGCAGGAGAAGGCCTGGCTGATGTTGGCCGAGCACGCCCTCGCCGAGCATCGCGCGCCCGTGCGAGCCGCCGTCAATGGCGAGGCCCTGACCCAGACCGGCGACCCCATCACCACGACGCCGGACACTGCCGCAATCGGCAAGGGCTACCGCATCACCAACCGCGGGGATCGCGAGCTCTTCGCGACCGTCACGGTGGAGGGCGTCCCCAGCGAGCCGCTGCCACCCGAGGAGAAGGGCGCTACCATCGAACGCAAATTCTTCACGCTCGACGGCCAGCCCGCCGACCTCGCGCATCTCAAGCAGAACGACCGCCTCATCGTGGCCCTCACGGGAAAACTGAGTGACGACCGCCACCACGAGATGGTGATGCGCGACCTGCTGCCGGCCGGCTTGGAGATCGAGGGACCGGTCCGCGTCAACGACGACGGCGCGACGCCCTACGACTTCCTCGAAAAACAGCGCTTCACGCGCCTCACTGAGGCCCGCGACGACCGCTACGTCGCCTCGTTCGTGGTCTCCGGCAACGGCGGCTGGTACTGGGGCGATGACGACCGCGAGAGCGAGCCCACCTTCTCGCTGGCCTACATCGTCCGCGCCATCACGCCCGGGACCTATATCCTCCCCGCCGCCGATGTGGCGGACATGTACCGCCCCTCCGTGCATGCGCGCACCGGGATGGGGAGCGTGGTGGTGGAGGCGCGGTAGAACGGTGCAGGACAACCCTCACCCTCCCAGCCCTGGCGGGCTGGGTCCCTCCCTCTCCCGTTTCACGGGAGAGGGGCAAGCGAGCGAGCAGACCCCTCGCCCACGAAGTGGGAGAGGGAGGGACCCAGCGCGGAGCGGTGGGAGGGTGAGGGGAGGTTGGAAGCGAAATGCGCTGGCGGCCTTCGGTGGTGTCGTGCTCGGGGTGAGCGCACTCCTTCTCCTCGACCGCCTCTTCTCACCCGATCTCACTCGCTACCAGCAGGCATCCGTGGTCGTAACTGATCGGGATGGCGGCATTCTCCGCGCCTTCCAAACATCGGATGGCGCATGGCGGCTGCCGACCACCAGGGGAGATGTCGATCCCCGATATCTTGCTCTACTGCAAGCGTATGAGGATCAGCGCTTCGACGAGCACCTCGGTGTGGACCCACTCGCCGTCGCGCGCGCGGCCTGGCAGTGGGCCTCGAGCGGACACATCGTTTCCGGTGCCTCGACGCTCACCATGCAGGCGGCCCGTCTTCTGGAGCCGCGGCCGCGCAGCCTCGGCGCCAAGCTGCGCCAGATGGCGCACGCGCTCCAGCTGGAGGAGCGGCTCTCCAAGTCGAGGATTCTTTCGGTCTACCTGACCCTGGCGCCGTTCGGCGGCAACCTCGAGGGCGTGCGCGCGGCGTCGCTCGCTTATTTCGGCAAGGAGCCACGGCGACTCAGCCTCGGCGAAGCGGCGCTCCTCGTCGCGCTGCCGCAATCGCCGGAGCGGCTCCGGCCCGATCGCCACCCGGAAGCGGCACTCATCGCGCGCGCGAAAGTGCTGCACCGACTGGAGGAGCATGGCCTGCTCTCGGCAGCGGATGTTGCCGATGCGCTGAGCGAGCCTTTGCCCCAGACACGCCTCGCCTTCCCGTTCCTCGCGCCGCACCTGACGGAGCACCTTGCCGCCACAGCCGCGTCCGGCAGCACGATTGCGACCACGATCGACCGTGGTTTGCAAACGAGCCTCGAGGCGCTCGCGAAGCGCGAGATGCTGCGCTTCGACGACGCCGGCAATTTGGCGATCGTGGTGGTCGAGAGCCGCGCGCACGCGGTCCGCGCCTATCTCGGCAGCGCCGATTTCTTCGGGCCGCAGGGGCAGATCGACCTCGCGCGCGCCCAGCGCTCGCCGGGCTCGGCGCTCAAGCCTTTCATCTACGGTCTCGCCTTCGACGATCGCGCGATCCATCCCGCGAGCCTGATCGACGACGAGCCTTTGCGATTCGGCGACTACGTTCCGCGCAACTTCGACCGGCAATTTCAGGGCACCGTGAGCGTGCGCGAGGCGCTGCAGGAGTCGCTGAACGTGCCGGCGGTCGCGTTGCTCGACCGCGTCGGCGCCGTTCGATTCGTGAGTGAGCTCCGCACGGTGGGGGCGCGCCTCGGATTCCGGAAGCTCGCCGGCACGCCATCCCTCCCCGTGGCCTTGGGCGGGCTCGGGATCAGCCTCGCCGATCTCACGATGCTCTACACGGCATTTCCCAACGCCGGCGAAGTCAGCGCGCTCCATGTCATCAATACCCCCCTGCCGACGATCCGGCTCATGGGCCCGGCGGCGGCGTGGTATGTCACCGACATTCTTCGGGGGTCGCCGTTGCCGGAGGGGTTCGCCCAAGCGCTGGGCCTCACGCGTGCCCGCGACATCGCCTTCAAGACCGGAACCTCCTACGGCTTCCGCGACGCCTGGGCGGTGGGCTATTCGCCGGACTACACCGTGGGTGTCTGGGTCGGCCGCGCCGACGGCTCGCCGCGGCCGGGGCACTACGGCCGCAACACGGCGACGCCGATCCTGCTCAAGGCCTTCGACCTGCTACTGCCGGATCAGAGCGGGTTCGGCGACGCGCCGGCTGAGGCTCTAACCGTCACCGCCAACGGCGAGTTGCCACCGGGCCTGCGGCACTTTGTACCGGAGCGGCCGGGACCCTTGCGTCCGAGCGCCGGCACGCCGCC
>DATEGF010000363.1:0-27931 GCA_035280245.1 Allostellaceae bacterium | reverse complement strand
GTACCGTGACCGGGACGCTCAAAGCCGGGCTGCGCATCACGGCCACCTTCGCACGCGTCGCCTTCGAGCGGCGCGAGCGTTCACCAAAGACCCTCGATCGAGCCGTCGAGGAGTAGAGCCATAAATCCGGAGAGGCCCCATGAATCATGACACGGCCGTTTCGAATGCCAAGGAACTGGCTGATCGCGTTCTGGCCCCTGCAGCGCGACAAAACGACCGAGAGGCTCGATTTTCCTCCGAGGCGGTCGCGGCGCTCGGTCGCGACGGTCTCCTCGGATTGATGCTGCCGACGGCGGTTGGCGGCTCGGCCCTCGGACCGCGGACATTCTCCGCCGTGGTCGCAACGCTCGCCGAGGCGGATTCATCGGTCGCGATGGTCTATCTCATGCACGCGAGCGCCGCCGCCACCATTGTGGCTTCGCGCACCGGTGCCGCGGTGGCTCCGGTCCTGGAGGCGATCGCCGCGGGCCGGCACCTCTCGACGCTGGCATTCTCCGAGGCGGGATCGCGCAGCCATTTCTGGGCACCGATCTCGCGCGCGCGCCGGAATGCGGCGGGCGTCCATCTCACCGCCAAGAAATCCTGGGTGACGAGCGCCGGCTACGCGCAGAGCTATGTCGTGTCCTCGCTCGCGCCCGACGGTGCCGGGCCTACGGACTCGACGCTTTACCTGGTCCCGCTGGGTACGCGCGGCCTCTCGGTCGCGGGCCCTTGGGATGGACTGGGGCTAAGAGCCAACGCCTCCGCGCCCATGACGCTTGTGGACTGCGTGGTCGGCTCCGAGCATCAGCTGACCGAGGACGGCGGCGGCTTTCAGGCGATGCTGCAGGTGGTGTTGCCCCTGTTCAATCTCGGGACTGCGTCCGTTGCGCTCGGGCTCTGCCGCGCGGCAGTGGCGGCGACCGCGACTCACCTCAAGAATGCGCGCTTCGAGCATCTGGGCCAGAGCCTCGGGGAGAGCCTGCCGACCTTGCGCGCGCAGCTCGCGACCATGCAGATCGACACCGACGGCCTCGCCGCGCGCATCGACGACGTCATCGATCACCTCGAGCGGTCGCGGGACACGACGATGCTGCGCGTGCTCGAGAGCAAGGCCGCGGCGGGTGACATCGCGATCAGTGTGACCTCGACGGCGATGCGCGTCTGCGGCGGCGCCGCGTTCTCGAGGCACACCAACATCGAGCGGCTGTTCCGCGATGCCCATGCGGGCGCCGTCATGGCGCCGACCGGCGACGTTCTCCGCGAGTTCATCGGAAAGGCAGTCCTGGGCATTCCGTTATTCTGAGCCGAAGACGCAAACGATCTCACGACGAGAGACGGTGGCCATGACGCGAACGATCTGGGTGGGTGCGGTCGCATACGACCCGAAAGTGGTCTCGATCTGGGAGGGCATGCGACGCTACTTTCACGAGGAAGCGCACCTCGCCGTCGAGGTGGTGCTGTTCCAGAGTTACGAGGCGCAGGTGAGCGCCCTGCTGGCGGCGCCGAATGATCCGACGCCGCGCATCGACATCGGCTGGAACACGAACCTCGCCTATCTGCAGGCGGACGCCTGGAGCCACCACCGCTGCCGGCCGATCGCCATGCGCGACACGGATGTGGGCTGGACCACCAAGATCGTGGCGGTGAGCGGCGGACCGGTCGGTGCGCTCGCCGATCTTCGAGATCGCACGCTCGCGCTTGGGAGCCGAGACAGCGGCCATGCCGCGATCCTTCCGGTTCACTTCCTCGAGCGTGAAGGCCTGATCGAAGGGCCCGACTACCGGACTCTTCGGTTCAACAGCGATGTCGGAAAGCACGGTGACACCGGCACCAGCGAGGCGGAGGTGGTGCGCGCCGTTCTCGATGGCCGCGCCGAGGCCGGCGCGATCGGCAGCCCGTTCTGGCAGGCGTTGCGCGCACAGCGACTGGTGCCCGAGGGCGCCTTGGTCGAGATCTGGACGTCCGAACCCTACAACCACTGCATGTTCACGGCGCGGCCGGACCTCGACCCCGCTCTGGAGCGCCGCTTCGCGGACGCCCTCGCGGGGATGAGCTACGACAATCCGAGCCATCGCGCCGTCCTCGAGGCCGAGGGCCTCAAGCGCTGGCTGACGCCTCAGCTCGACGGGTACGACGCGCTGCGCCAGGCCTCGACCCACCAGGGCTTCCTCAAACGTCCGGCAAGCTAGCGTCGCCGATCACGCACAATTGAAGATCGTCGCCAGCCGGCGCCGATGCTCGTTCTCCCGCTCGAAGGCGCGCTGGACCGCCGCAAAGGACTCCGCGAGCGGAAAGATATCGGGCGTGAGGAACATGTCGGCGTCCTCGGCCCCCACCGGATGCCAGTAGACGCCCTCAGTAGTGATGGTGATCTCGGGGACCAAATCGGCGCGCGCGAGGGCGACGCCCTCGGCCGCGAAGCCACGAAGCGCGATGCGTCGGATCACGCGATCCTCCTCGTCGATTCCGCGTGTGTCGAGGAAACGGCGAAACTCCTCGGCCTCGGCATCGCTGGACACCGTCGCCGCCAGCCGCACCCGAAAACCCTCGGCGCGGGCGCGCTCAATGCCCTTCAGCGCGCGCGCCCAGCTGCCCTCGCCGCGATGACGGTCGTGGCGCTCGGGCGTCGGGCTGTCGAGGCTGATCTGCAGGGTCAGGCGCTCGCGCGGCAGGGCACGCAGGGTCTTGAGATTGCGCCCCGCCAGCAGCATGCCGTTGGTGAGCACGGTCGTGGGCGCAGTCGCCGCGCAGGCCATCAGGATCTCGCCGATGTCGGCGAGCAGGAACGGCTCGCCGCCGGTCACGAATATCTCAGCGACGCCGAGCGTCGCCGCCTCGGCTGCGATCCGCCGGATGCGCTCGAGGCCGAGCGCGCGCCGCGGCGCCTTGGGCGACGAGCGGACGCAGCAATAGTCGCAGCGCAGGTTGCAGTCGAAATTCGTATAGAGCCAAAGCCGCGACCCGACGGAATGGCGCGTGTCCGCGGGCTCGGAAGCCTCTCCATAGCGGACGACCCAACGACGGCGGCCCGCCTCGATGGTGCTATCCACCAGGCTGTTGCGGGTGAAGCGACACCACGCCTCGAGATCGACGCCGACACCGGCATCGTTGCTCTGCACGGCGATGAGATCACCCGGCCGCGCGCGCCGCACCGCGGCGATCAGCTCTGGCAACAGGCCGGATGCAAAGGTCTTTCCGCCGGCGTCGAGTTCGAAGTCTGCCTTCATCTGCATGCGTCACACCCTTGCGATGCCTCGAGACACTGAGCGTTTTTCTCCGGCGTGTCGAGAGCCAGCGTCGCCGGCGCCTTGGCGCTCGCCTTGTGCAGCGAGGGTGCGATCATCCAATATGGCAGAGATCGCGGATGTAACCTTGGTGGGTCAGCGGGCGAATAGGCAAACGGCGCGCGGCATTCAATGGCGGAGGATCGAATCCGATGTTGGCCAATCCGCTTTCCGATGTGCTGCAGTTCCTCGTCAATCCGTCATGGACGACGGTTGTGTTCTGGTTGTTGATCCTGGGCAGCATCGCGATCGCGGTTTATGCCTGGGTCAACATCGCGAGCCAGCGCGCGCCGCAGCATCTCGCCAATTGGGTCTTTCGCTTCCTCATTGGATCGATGTGGTGGGAGCAGACGCTCTGGAAGCTCCCGCCCTATTACACGGATCACCCGGAGGACCCGACGAACACCGGCCTCTACTACTGGATGACGCAGATGGGCAAATCGGCGTCGATCCCGCTGCAGGCCGATTTCGTGAACAACATCGTCCTGCCGCACTTCTATCTTTTTGCGCCCGCCGTCTACGGCCTCGAGGTGCTCACCGCCGTGGCGCTCATCCTTGGTATTTTCGTGCGCTTCTGGGGGCTCATCGGAGCCCTGCAGATCCTGAACCTGTGGCTCGGCCTCTATAATGCCCAGGGTGAGTGGCCGTGGACGTATTTCTTCCTGCTGGTGCTGCAACTGATCTTCGCGGTCCACCAATTCGGCAGGAGCCTCGGCATCGACGCGATCATCGTCGAGCGCTATAGGCGCGCCCCCGCGAGCCGCGGTGCCTTCTCTAATTTGGTGCTGGGTGCGCTGACCTAGCGGCTCCGGCCTTGGCGCCGGGTGGTGCTAGGGCACGAGAAAAAATGGTCGGAGTGAGAGGATTTGAACCTCCGGCCCCTGCCTCCCGAAAGCAGTGCTCTACCAGGCTGAGCTACACTCCGGCCGTTCGGACGGGGAGCTATAGCGACTCCGGGCGCGTCCTGCAATGGTCGGGTCGAACCCCTAGAACCCGCGCTCCAGGCAGAAGTCGATGACCTCGTCGAGGGCGCGCTTTTCCGGGCAGTCGCGGAAGGGCGCCAATGCCGCGCGGGCGGCGGCGCCGTAGGTGCGGGCGCGCTCCAGCGTTTCCGCGAGCGCACCATGGGTGCGCAGCAGCTCGATCGCGTGCTCGAGGTCGCCGTCGCGCTGCTCGAGGTCCTCCAGCGTCCGGCGCCAGAAACGGCGCTCCTCGTCGCCGCCGCGGCCGAAGGCGAGCACGATCGGGAGCGTGATCTTGCCCTCGCGAAAATCGTCGCCCACGGTCTTGCCGAGCTCGGCCTGGCGCGCGGAATAGTCGAGGAGATCGTCGATCAGCTGGAAGGCGATGCCGAGGTTGAGGCCATAGGCCTCGAGCCCCTCTTGCTCGGTGCGCGGCCGCTCGCCGAGCACGGCCCCGATCTTGCTCGCGGCCGCGAAGAGCTGCGCGGTCTTGGAGCGGATCACCTGGAGGTAGGCCTCTTCGGTGGTCTCGGTATCGTTAGAGGTGACGAGCTGCAGCACCTCGCCCTCCGCGATCACTGCGGAGGCATTCGAGAGGATCGCCAGCACCTCGAGCGAGCCATCCTCCACCATGAGCTGGAAGGCGCGGCTGAACAGGAAGTCGCCCACGAGCACCGAGGGCTTGTTGCCCCAGACCGCGTTCGCCGTGGCAAGCCCGCGGCGAAGATCGCTCGCATCCACGACGTCGTCGTGCAGGAGCGTTGCCGTGTGGATGAACTCCACCGCCGCCGCGAGCGCAATGTGACGGTCGCCGGGATAACCGCATAGCCGCGCGGCAGCCAGCGTCAGCATCGGCCGGAGCCGCTTGCCGCCGGCGGCGATGATGTGGCCCGCGAGCTGCGGGATGAGCGCCACCGGACTCTGCATGCGCTCGAGGATCAGCCTGTTGACGCGATCGAGATCGCGCGCGAGCAGCGCCACCAGCCGGTCGAGCGATGCCGCGCCCTGTCTTTGCGGCTCTGATCCTCGCACGCTGACGACTTGTGCCACCCTCAGCCCCGCTTAAAATGCCGGTTTCCGGCGCGGTTTTCTTGACGCCTCCGCCGTTGGGGGCGAGCATAGATCGATGTCTCCATCGGTCAAGCCTGGGTCCTTCCTGAGATGAAAGAGCTGCTGCGCACGAACGATCCGGTCCGCCTCTCTTTCGTCGAGGCGGTGCTCTCGGCCGCGGGCATCGAGAGCGTAGTCCTCGACCAGCACACCAGCGCGATCGAGGGCAGCATCAGCGCGATTCAGCGGCGGATCATGGTGTCGGAGCGCGACCACGCTCGAGCGAAGCTGCTGCTCAGCGAAGCCGGCGAGGCGACGCCGTGACCACCGCGCCGGTTCCCCACGGCCAGAGCGAGGACACGCTGCTTGGCGGTCGCGTCCGGCTGCGGCAACCGGTCGCGGGCTATCGGGTCGCGATCGACCCCGTATTCCTCGCCGCGGCTGTGTCTGCGGTGCCCGGCGACCGCGCGCTCGACGTGGGTTGCGGCACCGGCGCCGCCGCGATCTGCCTCGCGGTCCGCGTGCCGGATTGCCGCGTCACCGGCATCGAGCGCGAGCGCGAGCTGGTGCGGCTCGCGAACGACAACGTCGTGCTCAATGGGCTTGCGGGGCGCGTCTCCGCGATGGCCGGCGATCTCCTGAAGCCGCCGCCGCGGCTCGAGCCCGGCATCTTCGATCACGTTCTCGCGAACCCGCCGCATCTCGCCGCGGGCACGGCCACGCCGCCGCCCGATCCCGCGCGCGCGGCGGCTCATTTCGAGGGCGACGCCGATCTCAAGGCGTGGCTCCGCTTTGCCTATATGATGGCTCGGCCCAAGGGCACGATCACCCTCATCCATCGCGCGGACCGGCTCGACGCGATCCTGGCGGAGCTCACGGGCCGCGCCGGTGAGATCGTCATCTTTCCGCTCTGGCCGAGCGCCGGCAAACCCGCGAAACGCGTGCTCATCCGCGCACGCAAGGGTGTGGGCACTCCGACTCGGCTCGCTGCGGGGTTGGTGTTGCACGACGCGGACGGCCGTTACACCGCGGAAGCGGAGGCGGTGCTGCGCGACGGGCAGGGGCTCGGCTTGTAGCGAAGATCGCGGATCTCGGCGGAGCCATCCCCCTCACCCAGCTACGGCTAAGCTCGCTTGCGCTCGCTAAGCCTCCGCAACCCTCTCCCCGAGGGGAGAGGGGAAGAAAGGGCGGGCGAGCCTAGGCGGAGCTGGGTGAGGGGGACGGCTCGGCGGTCACCGCTTTGCCTCTGCCTCCGCAGCCCTTATCTTTTCAAAATGACCTTCGAAGACCTCAAGCATTGGATCCAGGATCGCATCGGCGGCAAGCCCGTGCCGGCGGTGGCCGTGGTGCGGCTCGAGGGGATCATCGGCGGGCGCGGTCTGCGCGGCCTCACCCTCAAAAGCATCGCGCAGGCGATCGAGCGTGCCTTCAAGCTGCGCAACCTCAAGGCGGTGGCGCTCTCGGTGAATTCGCCCGGCGGCGCGCCCGTGCAATCCTCCCTGATCTATCGGCGCATCCGCCAGCTCGCAGCCGAGAAGAAAATCGCAGTGTTCACTTTCGCGGAGGACGTGGCGGCCTCCGGCGGCTATTGGCTCCTGCTCGCGGGCGACGAGATCTATGCCGATGCCGCCTCGATCGTGGGATCGATCGGCGTGGTGACGTCGAGCTTCGGCTTTGCCGAGGTGCTGAAGCGGTTCGGCGTCGAGCGGCGACTGCACACCTCGGGCCGCGACAAGTCGCTGCTCGATCCCTTCCTCTCGGAGGACCCGCGCGAGGTCGAGCGACTCGAGCGCTTGCAGCGCGACCTCCACGACACCTTCAAGAGCGCGGTCGAGGAGCGCCGCGGCACCAAGCTCTCGAGAACGGCCGAGCTCTTCGAGGGCGAGATCTTCAGCGGCCGCCGCGCCCTCGAGCTCGGCCTCGTCGACGGGCTCGGCGACCTCCGCGGCGTCATGCGCGATCGCTTCGGCGAGGACGTGCGGCTCCGCACGCTCGAGACCGCCCGCGCGCGCCGATGGTGGCGCCTCCCGGGTGTGGCGCGCGCGCCGCGCAGCGGGCTCGGCGACCTCCTCGACGAGCTCCTGGCGGCGATCGAGGAGCGCTTGCACTGGAGCCGATTCGGGCTCTAAACCGGAGCATGTTCGGCGTGGGTTTTTTCAAGCTCGTGTTCCTCGTCGGTGCCGTGGCTGGCGTCTGGTATCTCTTCAAGATGCTGGCGAACCCGAGCACGCCGCCGGCCGAGCCCGAGGCACAAGCGCCGCGGCGCGCGGCTAATCCGACTGCGCGCAACCGCCTCGAGGCCGAGGACATGGTTGCCTGCAAGGTGTGCGGCACCTACGTGTCGGCGAACAACGCGCGCTCCTGCGGCCGCCCGGATTGCCCCTGGCGGGGCTAGAAGGCCGCGCTTTCCTTGACCCTCCACACCCTCGCCAGTATGGTGCACCGCAATAGCGGCTCACATTTCCGGACAATTCGATGGCGGCGAGCGCCCTTTCCGGGACCAGCTTTCAGGCCCTGATCCTGCGCCTGCAGGATTTCTGGGCGCAGCAGGGCTGCGTCATCCTCCAGCCCTATGACGTCGAGGTGGGTGCGGGCACCTTCCATCCGGCCACCACGTTGCGTGCGCTCGGACCCAAGCCCTGGCGCGCCGCCTTCGTTCAGCCTTCGCGTCGTCCAACCGACGGCCGCTACGGCGAGAACCCCAATAGGCTCCAGCACTACTATCAGTTCCAGGTGATCCTGAAGCCGGCGCCGCCGGACAGCCAGGATCTCTACCTCAGGAGCCTCTACGCGCTCGGCATCGATCCCGCCAACCACGACATCCGCTTCGTCGAGGACGATTGGGAGAGTCCGACGCTGGGTGCCTGGGGGCTCGGTTGGGAAGTCTGGCTCGATGGCATGGAGGTGTCGCAATACACCTACTTCCAGCAGGTGGGCGGCATCGAGTGCGATCCGGTCTCGACCGAGCTCACCTACGGGCTCGAGCGCCTGGCGATGTACGTGCAGGGCGTCGAGAACGTCTACGACCTCGACTTCAACGGCGCGGCCGGACCGGCGAAGATCTCCTACGGCGACGTGTTCAAACGCAACGAGCAGGAGTTCTCCGCCTATAATTTCGAGCACGCCGACACCGAGCAGCTGTTCCGACACTTCGCGGACGCCGAGCGCGAATGCGCCGCGCTCCTCGAGAAGAAGCTGGCGCTCCCGGCTTATGACCAGTGCATCAAGGCGAGCCATCGGTTCAACCTGCTGGACGCGCGCGGGGTGATCTCCGTCACCGAGCGCGCCAACTACATCGCCCGCGTGCGCGCGCTCGCGAAGGGCTGCTGCGAGGCGTGGCTCGCGGCCGAGACAGCCGCTGCCTGAGGCGATGCCCGACTATCTCCTGGAGCTCCTGACCGAGGAAATTCCGGCGCGCATGCAAGCGCGCGCGGCGGAGGACCTGCAGCGCCTCGCGGGCGAGCAGCTCAAGGGCGCGGGGCTCGCTTTTGCTTCCCTCAAGACATTTGTCACGCCGCGTCGCCTGACGCTCGCGGTCTCCGGCCTTCCGGAGGCGCAGCCCGATCAATCGGAGGAGCGCCGCGGTCCGCGGAAGGGCGCGCCCGAGCCGGCCGTGCAAGGCTTCCTCAAATCGGTGGGCCTCGGCTCTCTCGATCAGTGCGAGGAGCGCGACACCGGCAAGGGCGTGTTCTATTTCGCGCTGATCAAACGGCCGGGGAAGCCGACGGCGGAAGTGCTGCCGCCGATCGTTCGCGCAATTGTGCAGGATTTTCCTTGGCCAAAGTCGATGCGCTTTCCCGCCGTGCCCTTCCGCTGGGTGCGGCCGATCAACAGCGTGCTGTCGCTCCTCGACGGCAAGGTGCTGCCGCTGCCGCTCGACGGCATTCCCGTCGGCCATACCACCATCGGCCACCGCTTCCTCGCGCCGCAGCGCATTCCGATCAAGGATTTCGAGGATTACGAGGCGAAGCTCCACCGCGCCTCGGTGGTGCTCGATGCGGGGGCGCGGCGGAAGCAGATCGGCGAGGCTCTGCAAAAGGCAGCGAAGGCTACGAATTTCGCGCTCAAGGACGATCCCGCCCTGCTCGGCGAGGTCGCTGGACTCGTTGAATGGCCCACGGTCCTTTTGGGCAGCATCGACCCCGCGTTCATGACCTTGCCACCTGAGGTGCTGACTGCGTCCATGCGCGCGCACCAGAAGTATTTCTCGCTGCTCGATGGCAAGGGCGAGCTCGCGCCGAAATTCCTTCTCGTGTCCAACATGGTCGCGCGGGACGGCGGCAAGGCGATCGTCGCCGGCAACGAACGCGTGCTCCGCGCCCGCCTCTCCGACGCGCAATTTTTCTGGGAGCAGGACCGCAAGATGCCGCTGGCCTCGCGGGTGCCGAAGCTCGCCGAGCGCGTCTTCCACGCGAAGCTCGGCACGATGGAAGATAAGGTCATGCGGCTGGAGGCGTTGGTGACGGAGGTCGCGAGCTACTTGTCCGGCAACCCCAGTGAAGCGGCACGCAGCGCGGCGTTTCTTGCGAAGGCGGATCTCTCGACCGGCATGGTTGCGGAGTTTCCCGAGCTGCAGGGCATCGTCGGGCGCTATTACGCGCTCAGCGACGGCGAGAGCCATGACGTCGCTGACGCCATCGGCGAGCACTATTCGCCGCAGGGTCCGAACGACGCATGCCCGTCAGCACCGGTCAGTGTCGCCGTGGCGCTCGCGGACAAAGTCGACACGCTGGTTGGTTTCTTCTCGATCGGCGAGGTGCCAACGGGATCGCGCGATCCCTTCGCGCTTCGACGAGCCGCGCTGGGCGTCATCCGCCTCGTCATCGAGAACAAACTACGGCTGCCGCTGGCGAATGTGTTTTCGAGTGCTGAATCCGTTTGGCGGGAGAGCAAAGCGAGACTGACGGGAAAATCCGCGAGGGCCGATCTCCTGTCCTTCTTCGCCGAGCGTCTGAAGGTGCATCTGCGTGAGAAGGGGGTGCGCCACGATTTGATCACGGCGGTTTTCAGCCTTGGGGGCGAGGACGACCTCGTGCGGCTTCTGGCGCGGGTGGAGGCGCTCGATCGGTTCCTGAAGTCGGACGATGGCGCGAATTTGCTCGTGGCCTACCGGCGCGCCGCCAATATCGTGCGCATCGAGGAGAAGCAGGACGGACGGAGTTATGACGGCCCCGCCCGCCGCGAGGCGCTCGAGATACCCGAGGAGAAGGCGTTGGCGGAGCGGCTCGAGGCGGCAACTGCCCGGGCCAAAACGGCTTTAGACCGGGAGGCCTTCGACGAGGCCATGACGGCGCTTGCCGGCTTGCGCGCGCCGGTGGATGAATTTTTCGAGCGGGTAACCGTTAATACGGATAAGCCCGAGCTCAGGGAGAATCGCCTGCGGCTCCTGTCGGAGATTCGCGCCACGCTGAACCGCGTGGCCGATTTCTCCCAGATCGAAGGATAGAGCGACCATGGCGAAGTGGGTTTACGGCTTCGGTGGCGGCAGCGCGGAGGGCCACGCGGAGATGCGGGATCTCCTGGGCGGCAAGGGTGCCGGGCTTGCGGAGATGAGCAACCTCGGCTTGCCCGTGCCGCCGGGCTTCACCATCACGACCGAGGTCTGCACGCATTTCTACGCGAACGGAAAATCCTATCCGAAGGAGCTCACGGAGCAGGTGAGCGCCGCGCTCGCGACGCTCGAGAAGCGCATCGGCGCGAAATTCGGCGATGCCGCGAACCCGCTGCTGGTCTCGGTCCGCTCGGGGGCGCGCGCCTCGA
The DNA here is from genome assembly GCA_035280245.1 of Allostellaceae bacterium. GTDB lineage: Bacteria > Pseudomonadota > Alphaproteobacteria > ATCC43930 > CGMCC-115725 > DASZHJ01. The sequence continues at coordinate 16,893 of DATEGF010000363.1, read as the reverse complement.
TGCCCGGCATGATGGACACGGTCCTCAATCTCGGCCTCAACGACCGGTCGGTGGAGGGGCTCGCCAAGCGCAGCGGCGATCCGCGCTTCGCCTACGACAGCTATCGCCGGTTCATCCAGATGTATGGGCAGGTGGTGCTGGGCGTCGACCATCATCATTTCGAGGACCATCTGGAGAATCACAAACTCAATGAGGGCAAGAGCCTCGACACCGACCTCACTGCCGACCATTGGCGCGAGGTGGTCGCGGGCTACAAGGAGATCGTCGAGCGCGAGCTCACGAAGCCGTTCCCGCAGGATCCGCAGGAGCAATTGTGGGGCGCGATCGGCGCCGTATTCGGCTCCTGGATGAACCAGCGCGCCATCACCTATCGCCGGCTCCACGACATCCCCGCGGACTGGGGCACCGCGGTGAACGTCCAGGCGATGGTGTTCGGCAACATGGGCGAGGACTGCGCGACGGGCGTCGCCTTCACCCGCAATCCCTCGACCGGCGCTAAGGAGTTCTACGGCGAATATCTCGTCAACGCCCAGGGCGAGGACGTAGTGGCGGGCATTCGTACGCCGCAGCCGCTCAGCATCGCGGGCAAGCAGGCCGCGAAATCCACGCTCCCTTCGATGGAAGAGGCGATGCCCAAGGTGTTCGCCGAGCTCGAGACCGTTCGCCGCAAGCTCGAGGCCCACTACCGCGACATGCAGGACATCGAGTTCACTGTGCAGCAGGGCAAGCTCTATATGCTGCAGACCCGCACGGGCAAGCGCACCGCGGCGGCGGCGCTCCACATCGCCGTCGATATGGCGAACAGCGGACTCATCGACCGGAACGAGGCGCTCCGACGCATCGAGCCCAATTCGCTGGAGCAGCTGCTGCACCCGACGCTCGATCCCAAGGCGCCGAAGACCGTGCTGGCGCGCGGCCTGCCGGCGTCACCGGGTGCCGCATCGGGGATGGTGGTATTCACCGCCGACGAGGCCGAGACGCGCGCGCAGAAGGGTACCGCGGTCATCCTGGTGCGCGTCGAGACCAGCCCCGAGGACATTCACGGCATGCACGCCGCCAAGGGCATCCTCACCACGCGCGGCGGCATGACGAGCCACGCGGCGGTGGTTGCGCGCGGCATGGGCCGACCCTGTGTCGCGGGAGCCGGCGATCTGCGGGTCGACGCCAGGGCGGGAACGGTGAGCGTCGGCGGTCACGCGGTGAAGGCCGGCGAAGTCATCACCATCAACGGATCGACAGGCGAGGTGATGCTGGGCGAAGTCCCGACGGTGCAGCCCGAGCTCTCCGGTGACTTCGCGACGCTCATGGGCTGGGCCGACGAGGTGCGCACGCTTGGCGTGCGCACCAATGCCGACACGCCTGCGGACGCGCGCACGGCGCGCCGGTTCGGCGCCGAGGGGATCGGGCTCTGCCGCACCGAGCACATGTTCTTCGACGACAACCGGATCGCCGCCGTGCGCGAGATGATCATGGCGGACAACGCGGAGGGTCGCCGCAAGGCGCTGGCGAAGATCCTGCCGATGCAGCGCGGCGACTTCGTCGAGCTGTTCCGGATCATGAAGGGCCTGCCGGTGACGATCCGGCTGCTCGATCCGCCGCTGCACGAGTTCCTGCCCAAGAGCGACGCCGAGATGCAGGTGATCGCAGCGGCCACCGGGAAGGACCTCAAGACCGTGCAGCAGAACGCCCAGGCGCTCCACGAAGCCAATCCGATGCTGGGCCATCGCGGCTGCCGGCTCGCGATCACCGCGCCCGAGATCTACGAGATGCAGGCCCGCGCGATCTTCGAGGCCGCCGCCGCTGTGAACAAGGAGACCGGTGACGCCGCGGTCGAGCCCGAGATCATGGTGCCGCTGATCGCCACCCGGAAGGAGCTCGACATCCTCAAGGCGATGATCGATCGCATCGGCGCCGAGGTCATGAAGGAAACCGGGATCACCGTGCGCTACATGGTGGGCACGATGATCGAGTTGCCGCGCGCGGCGCTTCGCGCCGACGAGATCGCGGAGACCGCGGAGTTCTTCAGCTTCGGCACCAACGACCTCACGCAGACTTGCCTCGGCCTCTCGCGCGACGATGCCGGCAGCTTCCTCGGGGAATACCAGCGGCAGGGCATCCTCGAGCACGATCCCTTCGTGACCATCGACCGCGAGGGTGTCGGCGAGCTGATGCGGATCGCGACCGAGCGCGGCCGGCGCGCGCGCAAGAACCTCAAGCTCGGCATCTGTGGCGAGCACGGCGGCGATCCCGCCTCCGTGCGCTTCTGCCACGAGGTGGGCCTCGACTACGTCTCCTGCTCGCCCTATCGCGTGCCGATCGCCCGGCTCGCGGCGGCACAGGCCGCGCTCAAGAAAGAACACGCGGACACGACGGCGTGAGGTTTAGAAGCGCGCCCAGCTGGGCTTGATGGGTGTCAGCGTCGCTTCGCCCGCGCGGAGCGGCGCTCCGGTCTTGCCGGCCTCGTCCATCGCTTCGAGGCGGAGCAGTGCCAGGGCGAGATCGCCACTGCCGGTGCGGATCTCACCGGCTTCGGCCTCACCGAGCTTGATCATCGTGCCGGGCGCCGGAAGCGGCCCTTCCACTCTGACCGGTATCAGGCGCTTCTTGATGAGCGCGCGGTATTTCGTGCGGGCCGTCAGCTCCTGGCCCATGTAGCAGCCTTTGTCCCAATCGACGCCGTTGAGCTCGTCGAAGCCGGCCTCCAGCAGGATCGCCTTCTCGACCGCGAGGTCGCGACTGCCGTCGGCGACGCCCAGCGAGAGGCGCAGCCGGTCGTAGTCCGCTGGTTCTACGCGCGCGAAATCCGCGGCGTCGAGCGTGCCTGTTCCCGCGGATGTCGGCAGGATCAATCGAGCGCCAAGCTCCGCGAGGCGCGGATCGAGATAGGCGATGCCGTCGCCAAAATCCGCCGCGGCACCGGGATCAGCCGGCAGGCCGAGCCGGGAGCCGGCGCCATCGCCGAATGCCACAGCGATCGCGAATCGGTTGCTGACGTCGGCGAGCGTCACTTTGGCGCGCAGCTTGAACATCGACAGCCGGCGCGAGAGGTCGGGAAATCGCGCGCGTTCGCCCTCGAGGAGAATCGCTTCGGCCCGCTCGATCAGGAAGAAGTCATGTAGATACTTGCCTTGCGGCGTCAGCAGGGCCGCGTAGACCGCGCGGCGCGGGCCGATCTTGCGCACATCGTTGGAGACCAGACCCTGCAGGAACGTCACGCGATCGGGGCCGGCAATCTCGAGGACGCCACGGTCGGGTAGCTGGGCATAGGCGCACTGTGACATGAACTCTCCTCGCAAATCCCCCTCACCCAGCTTCGGCTAACCTCGCTTCGCTCGCTAAGCCTCCGCAACCCTCTCCCCAAGGGGAGAGGGGAAGTGCTTCGATCTGCCCCCTCTCCCCACCGGGGAGAGGGTCGGGGTGAGGGGGAGTTTACGCGGGCGACGAGGGTTGGTGTGGCGGCTCGTCGCCCGCGGATCAGATAGGGATACCGGGCTTGCTTGGCAAGCCGGGGAGGCGGCGATATAACCCGCGCGGGCCTCATGCACATCCTCTTCGTCAGCGCGACTCGCATCGGCGACGCCGTACTTTCGACCGGGTTGCTGTCCCATCTCGTCGAGCACTATCCCGACGCCCGCTTCACGATCGGAGCGGGCCGGGTCGCGGCGCCGCTTTTCGAGGCCGTGCCGCGCCTCGAGCGCGTCATCGTCATCGACAAGCGGAGCTACGGCCTGCATTGGCTCGACCTCTATGCCCGTGTGATCGGCCGTCGGTGGGACTTGGTGGTCGACCTCCGCGGCTCCGCGCTCGCTTATCTCGTGCTGGCCGGAGAGCGTCGCGTGCGCGGGAAGGGTGAGCGCAGCGAGGCGCGCGTGATCCAGCTTGGCCGCCTCTTTGGCCTCGATCCACCGCCGGCGCCGCATCTCTGGACGTCGCCGATGCACGAGGCGGCCGCGGCTCGGCTGCTGCCTGCAGGCGCACCCGTGCTCGCGATCGGTCCTGCCGCGAATTGGCGCGGCAAGACTTGGCGCGCGGAGCGCTTCGCGGAACTCGCCCAGCGTCTCACCGCGCCCGTCGGCGTGTTGCCGGGCGCTCGGGTCGCCGTGCTCGCGGCGGCGCACGAGCGTGCTGAGGCAGCGCCCGTGCTGGACGCGATGACGCCCGAGCGCCGGATCGACCTCATCGGCCAGACGGATCTGCTGACCGCGGCGGCAGTGCTGAAGCGCTGCGCGCTGTTCGTCGGCAACGACACCGGCCTCATGCATATGGCTGCTGCGGTGGGCGCGCCGACCGTCGGCCTGTTCGGGCCGAGCGCCGTGACGCACTACGCGCCCTGGGGCCCGCGAACCGCCGTGGCGCAGACCGATCGACCCCGACTCGCGCTGATGAGCGCGCCGGACTTCGATTACCGAACGACCGATAGCCTGATGGACAGCCTCTCGGTCGATACAGCCGAGGCGGCGGTGCGCGGACTCTGGCAGCGGCTCGCCGGCGACGCGGCGTGAGGCGTGCCCATGGCGATGATCGTCATGACCGACGACGGGCCGGAATTCGATGGCGCGACGCCGGAGCGTCGTCCCCTCGGTGGTGCAGAGGCCGCGTTTCTGTCGCTTGCCGAGGCGCTCGCCGCTCGCGGCCACGCCGTGCGCGTCTGCAATAAGTGCGCGGCGCCGGTGACCCGCAATGGCGTCGCATGGAGCCCGATCGCGGACGGCGTCCCGGACGCTTGCGATCTCTATATCGGGAACCGCGGGCATCGACTGATCGGCCTGTCGCCACGGGCGCGCCGGCGCACGTTCTGGCTGCACAACCCCGGCGGCTATCTGTTGAAGCCGCGCTACTTGTGGCCGCTGCTCCGACATCGCCCGACGCTGGTCACCACCGGCACCTACCACGCATCGACGGTGCCGCGGTGGGTCCCCGCCGGCGGTCGGGCGATCATTCCCTATGGGCTCGGGCCCGACTATCGCGCCAGCCTACCGCGAGCGGATGTACCGCCGCCGGTTGCGATCTTCACCTCGAATCCGCTGCGCGGCCTCGACTGGCTGCTGGATGTCTGGACGCGGCGAATACGGCCGGCGGTGCCGAGCGCCGAGCTCCATATTTACGCTGGGCCTGAAGTCTATGGCGCCGCGGGCGCGCGCAAGGCCGACGAGATGCGAGGGATGCTGGACGCGGCCGATGCGCTGGGCGACCGGGGCGTGCGGCGTCATACGCCGGTACCGAAAGCCAAACTGATGGGCAAGCTTCGGGCGGCGCGCCTGATGCTCTATCGCGGTGATGTCAACGAGACCTTCTGTCTCGCCGTCGCTGAGGCGCAGGCGCTCGGTCTCCCGGCGGTCGTGACACCGCTGGGCTCGCTTCCCGAGCGCGTCGAGGATGGCGTCACCGGCTCGGTCGCCGAAAACGACGACGCCTTTGTCGCGGCGGCCGTCGAGCTGCTCACCGATGACACGCTTTGGCAGAACCAACACCGGGCCGCCATCGCGCGCCGGAAGGGCGTGTCGTGGGACGAGGTCGCCGCGCGGTTCGAGGCGCTGATGCGATGATCCGCCTCGCGCAGGCCATGGCAGGCGCTCCGCACGGCGGCGCCGAGACCTTCTTCGTGCGGCTCGCCCTCGCGCTCCACCGCGCCGGCCAGGAGCAGTGCCTGATCATCCGGCGAGACGCCGAGCGGGCGGCGGCGCTTCAAGCCGGCGGCCTGCCGCCATTAGAGCTGCCGTTCGGGGGCGCGCTCGACCTTCGCACGCGTCTCGGCTTGCGGCGGATCCTTCGCGAGCATCGACCTGAGGTCGTGCTCACGTGGATGAGCCGCGCGACGCGGCTTTGCCCGCGCGGCGATTTCGTGCATGTTGGGCGGCTTGGAGGATACTACGATCTCAAATACTACCGCCGGTGCGATCATTTGATCGGCAACACCCGGGACATCGTGGCCTACGTCACGCGTGCCGGCTGGCCCGAGAGTCGCGCGCACTATCTGCCGAATTTCGTACCCGAGATGACAGCGTCGCCGATTGCGCGTGCGAGCCTCGACACGCCGGAGGCCGCGCCGCTCGCGCTGGCGCTCGGGCGACTCCATCCCAACAAGGGCTTCGATGTGCTGATCGAGGCTCTGGCGCGCGCGCCCGGAATATATCTCTGGCTTGCGGGCGAGGGAGAGGAGCGGGCCCGGCTGGAGGCCCGCGCTCGGCGCCTCGAGGTCGGCGGCCGCGTGCGGTTCCTGGGCTGGCGCGAGGATACGGCGGCGCTGCTCGCCGCCTGCGACATGCTCGTCTGTCCCTCGAGGCATGAGCCGCTCGGCAATGTCGTGATCGAGGCGTGGGCCGCGGGAAAGCCGGTCATCGCCGCCTCGAGCGCCGGGCCTGCCGCTCTTATCCGCGACGGTGTCAGTGGCGTGCTCGTGCCGACTGACGACGCCGACGCGCTCGCCCGCGCCATGACACGCCTGGCCGAGAACAGCGCCTTGCGCGCGGAGCTCGCGGCGGCCGGCGGCGCGGCTTATGGGTCGGAGTTCAGCGAGAGCGTCGTGGTCGCCCAATATCGCGACTTTCTCGAGCGCGTCGCCCGCTGATGTGCGGTATCGCTGGTCTCGCCACCAATGACGGCCGTCCGCCCTCGGCGAACGTGATGACCGCCATGAGCGAGGCGCTTGCCCATCGCGGGCCCGACGGCATCGGGCATTATCGGGCGGGCGACGTCGCCATGATGCAGCGGCGGCTTGCGATCATCGATCTCGTCACGGGCGATCAGCCACTCTACGAGCCAGCGGGCGCCGCGCTGGTCGCGAACGGCGAGATCTACAACTACATCGAGCTGCGCGCCGCGCTCGACGGCGCAGCCTTCTCCACCAGCTCCGACTGCGAGACGCCGCTCCACATCTATCGCCGCAAGGGCCTCGCCTATGCGGACGACCTCCGTGGCATGTACGCGATCGCGCTGCACGATCCGGCGGCGTCCCGCCTTGTGCTCTCGCGCGATCCCTTCGGGATCAAGCCGCTCTATTACGCCGAGACGCCGGAGGGCCTCGCCTTCGCATCCGAGCCTCGGGCGTTGATCGAGGGCGGGGTCGTCTCGGGCGCGATCGTCCCGCAAGCGCGCAACGAGCTCCTGCAGCTCCAGTTCACCACTGGGCGCAGCACCATTTTCGCGGGGATCGAGCGTCTGCTGCCCGGCGAGACGATCGTGGTCTCGCGGGGCCGGGTGGTCGAGCGCCGCCGCCGCGCCGCGCTGCCGGAAGGCGAGGCACTCGACGGCACCGAGGCCGAGGCCCTTGCCGCCTTCGATCGGATCTTCGAAGAGAGCGTACGGCTCCATCAGCGCTCCGACGTGCCCTACGGCATGTTCCTCTCGGGTGGCACGGATTCGACGGCGGTGCTCGCGATGATGGCGCGCTTGAACGAGCGGCCCGTGCGCGCGTTCACCGCGGGTTTCTCCAACACGGAGGCCGCGGACGAGCGTGAGCGGGCGCGGGTCGTGGCGAAGGCGCTGGGCGCCGAGCACACAGAGGTCGAGTTCCGCGAGGCGGATTTCTGGGTGCTGCTGCCGGAGATCGCGGCCGCCATGGACGATCCAACCGCGGATTATGCGGTGCTGCCGACCTACAAGCTCGCGGCCACCGCTCACGCCGCGGGCCTCAAGGTGATCCTCTCGGGCGAGGGTGGCGACGAGCTTTTTGCAGGCTATGGCCGCTATCGCAGCGTGCTGCGGCCTTGGTGGGCGGGCGGCCGCGTGCCGCGGCGGCGCGGCAATCTCGACGGGCTCGGCGTGCTGCGCGCGGAGCTCTCCGGCTGGCGCGACGGCATCGCCGCCGCCGAGGCCCGCGAGGCGAAGCCGGCGCGCAGCGCGCTCCAACAGGCGCAGGCGGTCGATTGCGCGGATTGGCTGCCGAACGACCTCCTCGGCAAGCTCGATCGCTGCTTGATGGCGCACGGCGTCGAAGGGCGCACGCCATTCCTCGATCCGGTGCTCGCGGATTTCGCGTTCCGGCTGCCGGACGAGCTCAAGATCCGCAATCGGCTCGGTAAGTGGCTGCTCCGGCGCTGGGTCGGCGAGCACGTGCCCGAGACCGCGCCCTTCGTGCGCAAGCAGGGCTTTACCGTCCCGGTCGGAGAATGGATCGCGCGGCGCGGTGCCACCCTCGGGCCGCTGGTGGCGGATCAGGCGTGCGTCAAGGAACTCTGCGAGCCCAGCGCCGTCTCGCGTCTCTTCGGCCATGCGCGCGAGCGGCGCCTGGGTTTCGCCGCGTGGACCCTGCTCTTCTATGCGCTCTGGCACCGCCACCATATCCGCCGTCGCCCGCCGGCGGGGGACGTGTTCGCGGCGCTTGGCGATCGAGGATAACAGCCCCTCACCCCGGCCGTCGGTCCGCTTCGCGGCTCGACCCCGCAAGGGGAGAGGGAGAAGAAAGCCGGCGCCGTTTTCCCCTCTCCCCTTGCGGGAGAGGGTTAGGGTGGGGGGGCGCTTCAGCTCTCGAGCTGCCAGCCGACCTCTTCTCCGGCGAGGAACGGCTTCACCGTCACCTCGCCCGCGCGGACCTCTGCTGGAATCCGCCACGAGCGATTGACCAGCGTCACGCGCTCCTCGTTCGGTGCGAGGCCGTAGAAGCGCGGGCCGTTGAGCGATGCGAAGGCCTCCAGGCGGTCGAGCGCGTTCTCCTCGGCGAAGACCTGCGTATAAAGCTCGAGAGCGGCGGGCGCGGTGAAGATGCCGGCGCAGCCGCAATCCATTTCCTTATCCTTGACGGGATGCGGCGCGGTGTCGGTGCCCAGGAAGAACTTCGGGCTACCGGAGATTGCGGCTCGGCGGAGTGCCAAGCGATGGGGCTCGCGCTTCGCGATCGGCAGGCAATACATGTGCGGCCGGAGCCCGCCCTGGAAGATGGCGTTGCGGTTGATGATGAGGTGATGGGCCGTGATGGTGGCGGCGACGTTGGGCCCGGCGCGCTCCACGAAGTCGACGGCGTCCTTGGTCGTGATGTGCTCGAGGACGACTTTGAGATTGGGCAAGCGCGCGATCAGCGGCGCGAGGACGCGCTCGATGAACACGGCCTCGCGATCGAACACGTCGACATCGGGATCGGTCACCTCGCCGTGGATCAGGAGCGGCATGCCCAGCGCCGCCATGCGCTCGAGCACGCCATAGGTCGTCGCGATGTCGGTGACGCCGTGCGCCGAGTTGGTGGTCGCCCGCGCGGGATAGAGTTTCACGGCGGCGAAGACGCCGGCGCGATGGCCGCGCTCGATCTCCGCGGCATCGGTCCCATCGGTGAGATAAGCAGTCATCAGCGGTGTGAAGCGCGCGCCCTTGGGCAGCGCTGCGAGGATGCGTGCGCGGTAGGCTTCCGCCGCCGCGACCGTAGTGACGGGCGGTACCAGGTTCGGCATGACGATCGCGCGGGCGAACTGCCGCGCGGTGAAGGGCAGCACGGCGGCCAGCATGGCACCGTCGCGGAAATGCGCGTGCCAGTCGTCGGGACGGCGCAGTGTGAGTGCTTTTGAGATCAAGGTTTTGTCCTCGTTTCGACCAAAGCAGCCGCCTCTGAGGGAGATCGTGAGGGGTGCTTCTGCTTAAGCAGAAAGCACACTATATCTACAGCGAGATTTTCGGTACCCGGAGGCCCCATGACCGCCTGCATCGTCGGCTGGTCCCACAGCAAGTTCGGCAAGCACGAGAACGAGAATATCGAGTCGCTGATCGTCAAGGTCGCGACCGACGCGATCCACGATGCGGGGCTCGAGCCCGCGGCGATCGACGAGATTTTCATTGGCACCATGAACGCGGGCTTCGTGCGCCAGGAATTCCCATCCTCTCTAGCGCTCCAGGCGGATCCGGCGCTCCGCTTCAAGCCGGTGACGCGGGTCGAGAACGCTTGCGCCACGGGCTCGGCCGCGATCCATCAGGGCCTCAACTCGATCGAGGCGAAGCGCGCGCGCAAGGTGCTGGTCATCGGCGTTGAGAAGATGAGCGAGGTGACCGGGTCCGCGGTCGGCGACATCCTGATCCGCGCCGCCTACCTCAAGGAAGAGGGCGGCATCGATGGCGGGTTTGCCGGCGTCTTCGGCCGCATCGCGCAGATGTATTTCCAGCGCTATGGCGATAAATCCGACGCGCTCGCGCGCATCGCCGCCAAGAACCACAAGAACGGCGCCGCCAATCCGCTGGCGCAGATGCAGAAGGACCTCGGCTACGACTTCTGTCGTACGGTCTCCGACAAGAACCCGTTGGTGGCGGGACCGCTGCGCCGCACCGATTGCTCGCTGGTCTCCGACGGCGCCGCCGCGCTCGTGCTGGCGGACGTCGAGACCGCGCTCGCCCTCGACAAGGCGGTGGTGTTCCGCGCAACCGAGCACGTCAACGATTTCTTGCCGCTCTCCAAGCGCGACATCGTGGCGTTCGAGGGACCGGAGCTCGCCTGGAAGCGCGTGCTCGTGAAGGCGGGGATCGCGGTCGGCGACCTGAGCTTTGCCGAAGTCCACGACTGCTTCACGATCGCGGAACTGCTGATCTACGAGGCGATGGGACTCGCGCCCAAGGGCCAGGGCGCCCGCGCGATCGAGGAAGGCTGGACGGAGAAAGGCGGGAAACTGCCGATCAACCCCTCGGGCGGCCTCAAGTCCAAGGGCCACCCGATCGGCGCCACCGGCGTCTCCATGCACGTGCTGGCGGCGATGCAGCTCATGGGCCAAGCGGGCGGTATCCAGGTCAAGGACGCCGAGCTCGCGGGCGTCTTCAACATGGGTGGCGCCGCGGTCGCGAATTACGTCAGCATTCTGGAGAGATTGTAAGTGAGTGAATTCAGGGCGCTGTTGTTGCGCGAGGCCGAAGGGAAGGTCGCCGCGAAGATCGAGCGCTTATCCGAGATGGCGCTGCCCGGCGGCGACGTCATGGTCGACGTCGAGTACTCGACGCTCAATTACAAGGACGGGCTGATCCTCAAGGGCCTCGGTCGCCTAGTGCGAAAATATCCGCACGTGCCGGGGATCGATTTCGCGGGCCGGGTCTCGCTCTCGACCACGCCCGAGTACAAACCCGGCGATGCCGTGCTGCTCACGGGCTGGCGCGTGGGCGAGGTGCAGTGGGGCGGCTTCGCGGAGAAGGCGCGGGTCAAGGCGAGCCAGCTCGTGCGCCTGCCACCAGGCCTATCGGCGAAGCGCGCGATGGCGGTTGGCACGGCTGGTTTCACTGGCATGCTGGCCGTGATGGCGCTCGAGGAGCGTGGCCTTACGCCCGCGGCCGGCGAGGTGCTGGTGACCGGAGCCGGCGGCGGCGTCGGCGGCGTGGCGATCTCGGTGCTCGCCAATCTCGGATATACAGTGATCGCCTCGACAGGCCGCGCCGAGACCCACGACTACCTGAAGAGCCTCGGCGCTCACGGCATCATCGACCGTGCGAGCCTGGCGCAGGCGCCGTCGCGGCCGCTCGATACTGAGCGCTGGGCCGGCGCCGTCGACGCGGTCGGCAGCACCACGCTCGCGACCGTGCTGACCCAGCTCAAATACGGCGCCAGCGTCGCGGCGTGCGGCCTTGCCGGCGGGAATGACCTGCCGACAACGGTCATTCCGTTCCTCCTGCGCGGGGTCAACCTGCTCGGCATCGATTCCGTGATGTGTCCGAAGCCGCGCCGCGAAGCGGCCTGGGCGCGGATCGTGCGCGACCTGCCGATGGAGAAGCTCGACGCGATGACCTCCGTCGTCACGCTCGCCGAGCTGCCTGACGCCGCGGACCGGATCCTGAAGGGCGCCACGCGCGGCCGCGTGGTGGTGGACGTCAGGGCCTAGGCGCCGCGGCGAGCTTGGTCTCCCGGTAGAGGATATAGAGGCCGCTCGCCATCACGATCGCGGCGCCGATGAGGAATGTCACGGTCGGCACGTCACCCCAGACCGCGTAGCCGATCACGCTCGCGTAAAGCAGCCCCGTGTAGTCGAACGGCGAGATCACGGCCGCCGGCGCGAGCCGGAAGGCACGCGTGAACGCGAGCTGCGCCAGGCCGCCGAGGATGCCGATGGCGGCCAGCAGCACCGCGTCGGTCGGGCCGGGCATCACCCAGACGAATGGCATGCCCACGCCGCTCACGGTCGTCGTCGTGAGTGTCACGTAGAAGACAATGCAGGTGGTGGTCTCGGTCTTGGTGAGATCGCGCACGAAGATCTGACCGAGCGCATAGAGCGCGGTCGCGAAGAGCGCGATCGAGGACGCCGAGGCGAAGACGCCCGTGTCGGGCCGCAGCATCGTCAGCACGCCGACGAACCCAACAACCACGGCACTCCAGCGGCGGATGCCGACCTTCTCGCCGAGCATGGGCACGGAGAGCGCGGTCACGAAGATCGGCGCTGAGAAGGCGATGCCGAATACGTCGGCGAGCGGCATCACCCGAAAGCAATAGAAGAACGCGAACATCGAGATCAGGCCAAGGATCGCACGGCCCGCCTGGGTCAGCGGTCGGCGCGTGCGCAGCGCCGCGCGCCCGCCGCGGAGCAGCGCCGGCAATAGCGGCAGGAACGCGAAGCTCGAGCGGAAGAACACGATCTCAATCGTCGGGTATGTGGCCGACAGCCATTTGATCAGCGCGTCCATGCAGCTGAAGATCGCGACCGCCAGCAGCATCGAGGCGATGCCGCGCGGAACCGTGCTCGTGGCCGCCGGTGCGGTATGATTAGTCATGCGGGGCGGGTGGTCGCACATCGGGGGCAAAGAATCCCGTCAAATCGGTTCCCTGATGGAGACTTCCGCCCGAAGTCGTCGACGGGGGGTTCGGTCGAAATTAGTTTATTGATTTTACAATGAGATATGGCATTATTCTCGTGTAGGCCATGCAAACTCCACGGCAACATGCTGGAGTCCACGCGGGGCATTGCGGGTGCCACGAACGCATGAGCACGAAGCTCGGCACGGTCGATAGACGCACGGCGCTGCGATGGGTGGGGCGGATCGCGGCTGCCTCGGCGACCGCGGTGTGGTGGCCCGGCGCCTTCGCAGCGTCTGCCACCGCAAAGGCGCAGCCCCCTCGGCGCACAGTGGTGCTCGATCCCGGGCACGGCGGCATCGACCCCGGCGCGATCGGCGTGAGCGGCGCCTACGAGAAGGAGATCACACTCGCGACCGTGGGGCTGGCTGCGGGCCTCCTGGAGGCGACCAAGCGATACAAAGTGGTGCTGACGCGGCGCGACGACGAGTTCATCCCACTCGAGGATCGGGTCGCGCGGGCACGCGCCGCGCGCGGCGACCTGTTCCTGTCGATCCACGCCGATGCGATTCCGGATTCGGACGTCCGCGGCGCCTCGGTCTTCACGCTTTCGGAGCACGCCTCCGACGCCGAGGCCGCGGCGCTGGCGCAGCGCGAGAACCGCGCGGACCTGATCGCCGGCATCGATCTCTCGCGGCACACGCCCGAGGTCAGCAGCATCCTACTCGATCTCGCGCGCCGCCAGACCAACAATCAGTCGATCGTCCTCGCGCGCAAGCTGGTGGCGGAACTCGGCCGCGACGTGCGGCTCCTCAACAACAGCCATCGCTCGGCGGGCTTCGTGGTGCTGAAAGCGCCCGACATTCCGTCGGCGCTGGTCGAACTCGGCTGCCTCTCCAATAGAGAAGAAGAGAAGCTGCTGCGCCTCGCGACCTACCAGAGAAAGCTTGCGGCCACCGTCCTACGCTCGGTCAACGACTACTTCGACCAAGCGGGCGCGGCCTGAGCCCCGGCTAGGCCCGGTTCGAATAGGATTCGGTCTTTTCCCGGAGCGCCTTCAGGCGCCCGAACGCCTCGATGACCGGGCCGAGATGGGTGCGGCGTTCGCGGTCAACCGGGGCCGCCTCGACCGTGAGCACGATCTCGATGGCCTTGAGCACGAGCTCCGCCACCTCGACATGGCCCTGCTCGCAGGCTTGGTCGAAGGCGGCGAGCAGCTTGTCGCTGAGCCGGCGCGGCAAAGCCCCTGAATCGTCGGCGCTCATAGTGCCCGCAGTGTAGCCTAAGCGGGCTCGCTTGTCCGGCGGGACGCGGCCCTGCCCGTTAACGAATCCTTTACTTCTCTGCCCTAAAAAGGAAAGCGCGGGACAAGCTCCGACACCCCCGTCGCTGCCTGTCCCGTAAGTCCTTCGGGCTTTTCCTCCCTGAAACTCGAGGCCGCGCGTTTCCCGCGCGGCCTTTTTTCTTTTTTGGCTCGGGTCGTGCGCGCGGCGGTTGCTTGCGGCGGTGGATCGAACCTGAGACGATCGGTCCGGGAAAGACCATGAGCCGCTGGCAACTTGTCGGCGCGATCGTGCCGATCGTCATCTCGCTCGCGGCCGCGCTGTTCACGGGCTTGCAGTGGCGCGAGAGCCACAGCCAGCTCGCGCTCTCGATGAAGCCCGCCGTCGATTTCGAGACCGAGGACGATCCCGACGATCCCCCGATCGGGATCTCGATCGCGAACGCGGGGCCTGGACCCGCGGTGATCAAATCGGTCTCGTATTATGTCGATCGCAAGCAGGTGAAAGGGCCTGAAGAGGCGGCCCAGCTGGGGAAGCTCGACGTCGATCAGCTGAGTGCCTTCGAGTTCGACGAGGGCGACACGCTGGCGGTTGGCGAGAAAGAGTGGCTCTTCCGCTATCGCAGAACAAGCAAGCGGAACGAGGGCGATACCCAGCGATTTGCCGATTTCGTGGGCGACCACCTCGGCATCGAGGCCGAGTTCTGCTCCGTGCTCGGCGACTGCTGGATCAAGTGCTCGACGCGAGGCCGGTGCGAATAGCAGCTGGAATGCGGACCGGAGCGCGTCACCTGCTGACGATCCTCCCGAAGCTGCTCGGAGAGGCATGAAGTTCGCCTAGCACGAGTTGCGTCGATCTGCGGAATTCGCGTAGGGCCAAGCTGGTGCTGCCGAGTGGGATTGAACCACCGACCCCGTCCTTACCAAGGACGTGCTCTACCACTGAGCTACGGCAGCGCCGCTCCGAAGGCCCGAGCCAATACAACGACTGGCGGGAGCTTGGCAAGGATCGGCCACCAGGCTTGACCCCGTTCGGGCTCGTGATCAAGCTCCGGGCGCGATGACAAAAGCCAAGTCGGGTCCGATCCTCGGCAAGGCGGGCACGGACGCCCGCGAAGCGCGGCGGGAGCGGCTTGCGGAGGCGCTCCGCGAGAACCTGCGCAAGCGCAAGGCCCAGGCGCGCGAGCGCGCGTCGCCCGACGACAGCACTTCGGTCAAATCCAAGCAATTCTAGATGGGGTCGCTTGAGCCGCCGCTGCCCTTCCGTTACAACGGCTGGGCCCACGATTTTTCGCCATAATCGCGGGCTAGCACTAGGCGGGCAGGAAGCCCGGCGGCGGCGCCGAGGTCGGCCGGACCAGAAGGGATTTTCTAGGGACAATGGACAAGATCCGTATCTGCGGCGGCCGCCCGCTCGAGGGCGAGATTCACGTGGGCGGCGCCAAGAACGCGGCGTTGCCATTGATGGCCGCAGGTTTGCTCACCGATGATGTGCTGACCCTCACGAATGTGCCGCGTCTCGGCGATACCGACACCATGGCGCATCTGCTGGTGCAGCACGGCGTCTCCGTGACGCTGAACGGTGCCGAGAGCGCGGACGAGGTGGGTCACACCGTGGAACTGCGCGCGCGGCGGATCGTCTCGACCATCGCGCCCTACGACCTCGTGCGCAAGATGCGCGCTTCCGTACTCGTGCTGGGTCCGCTGGTGGCGCGCGCCGGCGAAGCGCGGGTGTCGCTCCCCGGCGGCTGCGCGATCGGGACCCGACCGGTGGACCTGCATCTCAAAGGTCTGCAGCGCCTGGGTGCCGACGTGAAGCTGCGCCAGGGCTATATCGAGGCGACCGCGCCCCAGGGTCTCAAGGGCGCCGAGGTCGTCTTCCCGACCATCTCCGTCGGCGCAACCGAAAATCTCCTGATGGCGGCGAGCCTCGCCGAGGGCGAGACCGTGCTGGTGAACGCCGCGCGCGAGCCGGAGATCATCGACCTCGCGCGCTGCCTGGTCGGCATGGGTGCCACGATCGAGGGCGCCGGCACGGATCGCATCCGCATCACCGGAGCGAAGCGCCTCCATGGCACCACGCACAAAGTCATCCCGGACCGGATCGAGACCGGCACCTACATGGTGGCGACCGCGATCACCGGCGGCAAAGTGGAGCTCGTGGGCGCCCAGGGTGACGCGCTGACCGCCGTGATCCGTATTCTCGAGGGCGCCGGCGTCAGCGTGGAGGCGACACCGCGTGGCGTCCTGGTCCATCGCAAGAACGGCAGGATCGGTGGCGTCGACGTGATGACCGAGCCATTCCCGGGCTTCCCGACGGATCTCCAGGCGCAGATCATGGCGCTCATGAGCACGGCCGAGGGCGCCGCCATGATCACCGAGACGATCTTCGAGAACCGCTTCATGCACGTGCCGGAGCTCTGCCGCATGGGCGCCAACATCAACGTGCACGGCGCCTCGGCGATGGTGCGCGGCGTGCCGAAGCTAGCGGGCGCGCCAGTGATGGCGACCGACCTGCGCGCGTCGGTTTCGCTGGTCTTGGCGGGGCTCGCCGCGGGAGGCGAGACGGTGGTCAACCGCATCTACCACCTCGATCGCGGCTACGAGCGGTTGGAGGAGAAGCTCGCCGCTTGCGGTGCCAACATCGAGCGCTTGAGCGATGGCTGAGCAGCGCCGTCGGCCCGCCGATGCGCTGAAGCTCCTGGCCCGCGACGAGGAGGATCTCGCGGTGATCTCCGCCGTCCTGCAGGACGCGCTGATCCCCGTCTCCGAGATGGCCTATCTGCCGGAGGAACAGCGCTTCGCGTTGGTGGCGAATCGCTTCCGGTGGGAGGCGCCCCCCGACCGTCCCCGCGACAATTTCGAGCGCCGATTCACCGGTCTCAGCATCGGCGGCGTCGGCGCGGTGCGCCGCAGAGGGTTCCGGCCCGGT
>DATEGF010000362.1:0-41581 GCA_035280245.1 Allostellaceae bacterium | reverse complement strand
TGCAGCGGCGCGCCATCGCGGTGGTGGGCGCGCGCAACGCCTCGGCCAACGGCCGGCGCTTCGCGCGCGACATCGCCGCCGAGCTCGGCCAGAGCGGCTTCCTGGTGGTCTCTGGCCTCGCACGCGGCATCGATGCCGCGGCTCACCAGGGCGCGCTCGAGACCGGGACCCTGGCCGTAGTCGCCGGCGGCATCGATGTGGTCTATCCCGAGGAGAACCGACCGCTCCACGAGGCAATCGCCGAGCATGGCGTCATCGTGGCGGAGCTGCCGGTCGGGACCGAGCCACAGGCCCGGCATTTCCCGCGCCGCAACCGGGTCATCTCGGGTGTATCGTTGGGGATCCTGGTAGTAGAGGCCGCTCTCAAATCCGGCTCCCTGATCACGGCTCGCTTTGCACTAGAGCAAGGTCGTGAGGTGTTCTCCGTTCCAGGGTCTCCGCTCGACCCCCGCGCCCGGGGCGCCAACGACCTTATAAGGAGGGGCGCCACCCTCGTCGAAGGCGTCGAGGACGTGTTGAGCGCCCTTGGCGGCCAGCTATCGGCCCCCCGTCCCACGATCTTCACCCGCCCGATGTCGCCGCCGCTAACCGACGGAAATGACACGGAAAACCAGACAGACGCTGCCCGCGCCAAGGTCCTTGAGGGGCTAGGCCCCAGCCCGGTGCAGGTTGACGAACTCGTCCGGCAGTGCCAATTGTCACCCGCAATCGTGGCTACCATCCTTCTCGAGCTGGAACTCGCGGGCCGCCTGGAGCGCCAACCCGGCAACCGAGTAACCCTGCTTTAAGGCCCATCGGCAACCCTGCGGCTGGTCAAAGCAATTTGCCAGAGTGATCGTGAACGTCGTCATCGTCGAATCGCCTGCTAAGGCGAAAACCATCAACAAGTACCTCGGCAAGGACTTCACCGTCCTTGCGAGCTACGGGCATGTCCGCGACCTGCCGGCGAAGGACGGCTCGGTGCGCCCCGACGAGGGCTTCTCCATGTCGTGGGAAGTCGCCGACCGCGCCGACAAGCGACTCAAGGAAATCGCACAGGCGGTCAAGGGTGCGGCGCACCTCTATCTCGCGACCGACCCGGACCGCGAAGGCGAGGCGATCTCCTGGCACGTCCAGGAGGTGCTGCGCCAGCGCAAGGTGCTCGCCGGTGTCGACGTCAAGCGCGTGGTCTTCAACGAGGTGACCAAATCGGCGGTCCAGGACGCCTTCAAGCATCCCCGCGCGATCAACAAGGAGCTGGTGGACGCCTACCTCGCGCGCCGCGCTCTCGACTACCTCGTGGGCTTCACCCTCTCGCCGGTGCTCTGGCGGAAGCTGCCGGGCAGCCGATCGGCGGGCCGCGTGCAGTCGGTAGCGCTGCGGCTGATCGTCGAGCGCGAGGCCGAGATCGAGGCCTTCAAGCCGCGGGAGTTCTGGAGCGTCGAGGCCGAGTTCAAGACCGCCGACGGTCAGACCTTCACTGCCCGTCTCACACACCTCGACGGCAAGCGCCTCGACAAGTTCGATCTCGACAGCGAGGGGAAGGCGAAGGCGGCGGTCGCGGCGATCCTCGCCGAGCCCAGCTTTACCGTCACCTCGGTCGAGAAGAAGCAGGTCCGCCGCCATCCGCAGGCACCCTTCACCACGTCGACCCTGCAGCAGGAGGCCTCGCGCAAGCTCGGCCTCGGCGCCCAGCGCACCATGCGCACGGCGCAGCGGCTCTACGAGGGCGTCGACATCGGCGGCGACACCGTGGGCCTCATCACCTATATGCGCACCGACGGCGTCACGCTCTCGAACGAGGCGATCGCGGCGGCACGGAACCTGATCGAGCAATCCTACGGCGCGCAATATCGACCCGAGACCCCGCGAGTCTACAAGAGCACTGCCAAGAACGCCCAGGAGGCGCACGAGGCCATCCGTCCGACGGACCTGTTCCGCCGGCCAGACCAGGTGGCCAGCCATCTCAATCAGGACGAGCGTGCGCTCTACGACCTGATCTGGAAGCGCGCGGTGGCCTCGCAAATGGAATCCGCGGTGCTGGACCAGGTGGCGGTGGACATCGCCGGCGCCGGCAACCGGACGGTCCTGCGCGCCACCGGCTCGACCATCGTGTTCGATGGCTTCCTCACGCTCTACCACGAGGACCGGGACGACGAGGACGAGGACGAGGAGAACCGGCGCCTGCCGCCACTCGCCGAGCACGCCGCTCTCAACCGCGGTGAGGTGACGCCGGCCCAGCATTTCACGCAGCCGCCGCCGCGTTACAGCGAGGCGAGCCTGGTGAAGAAGCTGGAGGAGCTCGGCATCGGCCGACCCTCGACCTACGCCTCGATCATTCAGGTGCTGCAGGACCGCAAATACGTCCGACTCGACAAGCGCCGCTTCATCCCGGAGGAGCGCGGCCGCATCGTCACGGCGTTCCTCACCGAGTTCTTCCAGCGCTATGTCCAGTACGATTTCACCGCGGACCTCGAGAATCAGCTCGACGAGATATCCGACGGCCGTACCGACTGGAAGAAGGTGCTGGAGGATTTCTGGCGGGACTTCTCTACTGCGGTCGACGGAACGAAGGATTTGCGGGGGAAACAGGTCGTCGATGCGCTCGATGAGGCACTCGGGCCTCACTTCTTCCCGGCGAAGCCCGACGGCACGGATCCCCGCGCCTGCCCCGCCTGCGGCAACGGCCGCCTCGGCATCAAGCTCGGCCGCTACGGTGGCTTCATCGGCTGCTCGAATTACCCCGAGTGCAAGATGACGCGGCCCATGAGCATCGAGCACGCCAACGGCAATGGCGAGCCCGGCTCGGATTTCATCGGCCCTCGCGAGCTCGGCGACGACCCCGAGACCGGGCTTCCGGTCACCGTACGCAAGGGGCCTTACGGCAATTACGTCCAGCTCGGACCCAACGGCGACGGCGAGAAGCCAAAGCGGGCATCGCTGCCGAAGGGCATGAATCCGAACGAGGTCACGATCGAGGCCGCGCTCAAGCTGCTCTCGCTGCCACGCGAGGTCGGCAAGCATCCCGAGGACGGCGAGCCCATCGTCGCGGCACTCGGCCGTTTCGGGCCCTACATCAAGCACGGAAAGATCTACCGGTCGCTCCCAGCCGAGGACGACGTCATCACCATCGGCCTCAACCGCGCAGTGGCACTCCTCGCCGAACCCTCCAAGGGCCGCCGGCGCGGCCCGGAGCCGCTTCGCGTGGTCGGCAAGCATCCCGCCGACAACGCCGATATAACCCTCTACAAAGGCCGCTACGGGCCCTATGTGAACCACGACGGCATCAATGCCTCGTTGCCCAACGACATCGCCCCAGAGGCGCTGACGTTGGACGAGGCGGTGCGCCTCCTCGCCGAGCGCGCCGAGAAGATCGGACCGCGCAAGAAGCGGAAGAGCGCAAGGGCCGCCGCCACAAAGGCCGACACGGCCGCCAAGACAGAAAAGCCAACCAAACTTGCCAAGAAACAAAAATCGAAACCGAAAGCCAACGGGGCAACCGCTCCCACACCACGACGCGCGAAGCGCACGGCCGCCGGCTGACACGCCGGTGGCGAAGCGCAAAGCCAAGCGTCCACCTCGCCAGCTCCCGAGCCGCGCCGACATCCTCGACTACATCGCGAGAAGTCCCACCCCGCTCGCCCGGCGCGACCTCATGCGCGCCTTCAAGGTCGAGCCCAAGGATCGCCTCGCGCTCAAGGCGCTGATCCGCGAGATCGAGCGGGAGGGCCCGGTCGAGCGCGCCGGGAAACGCCGCTTCAAGGCCACAGGCCGCCTCCCGCGCGTCACCGTCATCGAGGTGACCGGCCTCGACCTCGATGGCGAGGTCCTGGCGAAGCCGGTCGCCTGGAAGGAAGAGAAAGCGCCGCCGGAGATCCGGGTGGTGCAGGAGGCCGTCGCCGCCGCCCTCGGGGTGGGGGAGCGCGCTCTCGCCGAGCTCAAGCCGCAAGACGACGGCACCTACGAGGCACGCGTCATCCGCACGCTCGCCGCCGCGCCGGACCGCGTAGTCGGCATCTACCGGCGGCAGCCCGACGGTAGCGGCCGGCTTGAGCCCACCAACCGCCGCATCAAGACCGAGTACCGGATCTCCATTGCGAACGCGAAGGGTGCCCAAGACGGCGAGATCGTGCTCTGCGAGGCCCTGCCCAGCCGGCGCCTCGGCTTGCCCGAAGCGCGCGTCGTCGAGCGTATCGGCGACAGCACGCATCCTCGCGCGGTCAGCCTGATCGCGATCACCGACCACGGCATTCCCATCGAATTCCCGGAAGCCGCCGTCGCCGAGGCCGAGGCGGCGCGGACCGTCGGGCTCGCGGGGCGCACCGATCTGCGTCGGATCCCGCTGGTCACCATCGATGGCGCCGACGCGCGCGATTTCGACGACGCCGTCTTCGCGGAGCCGCACCCCGAGCGTCCGGGCTTCTGGCATGCCGTGGTGGCGATCGCCGACGTGGGCTGGTACGTCCGCCCCGGCAGCGCCCTCGACAAGGCGGCGCAGCGGCGCGGCAATTCAGTTTATTTCCCCGACCGGGTGGTGCCGATGCTGCCCGAGGCGCTCTCGAACGAGCTCTGCTCGCTGAAGCCGGGCGTCGAGCGCGCCTGCATGGCGGCTCATCTCACGATCGACGGCGAGGGCCGCCTGGTCGAGCACCGCTTCGTCCGCGGCCTCATGCGCTCGGCTGCGCGCCTCACCTACGAGCAGGCCCAGCGCGCGCAAGACGGCAACCCCGACGACGTGACCGGTCCGCTCCTCAAGCCCGTGATCGGCCCGCTCTACGAGGTCTTCCGGCTTCTCGACCGCGCCCGAGTGAAGCGCGGCGCCCTCGAGCTCGACTTGCCCGAGCGCCGAGTGGTCATGGGAGACGACGGTCGCGTGCTGCGGATCGAGCCGCGCGCGCGCCTCGACAGCCACAAGCTCATCGAGGAGCTGATGATCCTCGCCAATGTGGCGGCGGCCGAGACCCTCGAGCGGCTCCGACAGCCCTGCATGTACCGTGTTCACGACGCGCCCGATCCGGCGAAGCTCGCGGCGCTGCGGGAGTTCCTGCGCGGGATCGGCATCCCCGGCCTCGCGCTCGCCAAGGGTCAAGTGATCCGCCCGCATCACTTCAACGCCGTGCTGCGCGCCGCCGCGGGCACGCCTTATGCGCCGCTGATCCACCAGCTGGTGCTGCGTAGCCAGGCGCAGGCGGTCTACTCGCCACAGAACCTCGGCCACTTCGGGCTTGCGCTCCGGCGCTACGCCCACTTCACCTCGCCGATCCGTCGCTATTCCGACGTGCTGGTACATCGGGCCTTGATCGCGGGGCTGCGTCTCGGCGAAGGCGGCCTGCCGCCCATCGAGCCCGACCGGTTCGCCGAGCTCGGCGCGCATATCTCGGACACCGAGCGCCGCGCCGCCGCCGCCGAGCGCGACGCCATCGGGCGTTATGCAGCCCTCTACCTGGCGGACCGCGTGGGCGGCGAGTTCGAGGGCCGGGTCAATGGCGTCACGCGCGCCGGCCTCTTCGTGACGTTGACCGAGACCGGAGCCGACGGACTCATCCCCATGCGCGGCCTCGGCGGCGACTTCTACGTCCATGACGAGGCGCGCCACCGGCTCGTTGGCCGGCGCTGGGGACGGACCTTCACGCTCGGCGATCCCCTGCAGATCCGGCTCGCCGAGGCGAACGCCGTGACCGGGAGCCTGTTGTTTGCCTTGGTCGACGAGGACGAGGCCTCCGACCTGAGGCCCGGAAAGCCGGGTGGTGGGCACGCGCCATTTCGGCGCAAACACGCACACTCGAAAGGTCAACCGAAGCGCCGATAGCCCGGTACTGCGAACCGCTATTAACTATTGAGGCGAGCGTCGTGAGGGGGCTAGGTGGCCCCGGTCCGAGCGGGCCATGGCGCGGACCTTAATTCGCCTCTGGCGCGGGTGAAATGCCCGGCAACTCACGATTCTTTTCGTCAGCCGTGATCCGCTACCTGCTATGCTCCGGGCCCGATTGCCAAACCAACCTCGGTCCACAGCGGTACATCCCCTCATGGCTTCCCCCGACAGCTTTGCCGAGTTCCGCACTGCTGCCCGCGCCAACCGGCCTGCACTGGGCACGCGGCCGCGCTTCGCGCTGGCCTTCGGTGCCGCGGCGCTGCTGGCGCTGGCGGCCTGCGGCGCATCCTCGGGC
The DNA here is from genome assembly GCA_035280245.1 of Allostellaceae bacterium. GTDB lineage: Bacteria > Pseudomonadota > Alphaproteobacteria > ATCC43930 > CGMCC-115725 > DASZHJ01. Next base: position 35,435 of record DATEGF010000362.1, on the reverse strand, counting down.
CCAGACCAGCAGACCAGCCACATCAACACGCGGGACCTCTTCGCCGAGGGCTACGACAAGATCTCGTACTATTACATCGAGCCCACGAGTCCCGAGCGACTGGGCCTCGCCGGCCTCAATAAGCTCGCGAGCCTCGACTCCTCGATCGGCGTCGAGCGCCAGGGCATCTCGATCATCCTGACCCAGAACGGCGTGCCGATTGGCCGCTATGACGCACCTGAGGCGAGCGACGCATCGGGCTGGGGCGGCGTCACCGCATCAGCGCTCCAGGCCGCGCGCCGGGCATCGCCGAAGATCGCTTCCACCAGCGAGGACCAACTCGACAAGGTGGTGTTCGACGGCGCGATCGGCACCCTCGACCGCTTCTCTCGCTACGCGGCGCCGGATGCCGCCCGCGAGCAGCGCGCCGAGCGCAACGGCTTCGACGGCATCGGCGTCACCCTCGACTCCACCGAGACCGAGGTGCGCATCCTCTCCGTCCTGCCGGACGGTCCGGCCGAGCACGCGGGCATCAAAGCCGACGATCGTATCGTCACCATCGACGGCACGCCGACCTCGACCCTGACCCGCGATCAGGTGGTGCAGCGCCTGCGCGGTCCCTCGGGGAGCAAGGTGGTCGTGGGGATCGAGCGCTCCGGCGCCGAGCCCCTCACCATCGCGGTCAACCGGGCGCACATCGTGCTGCCCACCGTGACGCTCAAGTACGAGGGCAAGGTCGCGATCTTCCGGATCTCGAGCTTCAACCAGGAGACCTACGACCAGCTGGACGACGCCGTCGACAAGGCACGGCACCAATTCGGTGGGAAGCCCGCCGGCATGGTGCTCGACCTCCGCGACAACCCCGGCGGATTGCTCGACCAGTCGGTCAAGGTGGCGAGCCTTTTCATGGAAAGTGGCACGGTCGTGTCGACCACCGGCCGGTTGCTGGAGAGCCGCAAGGTTTACCCGGCTAGCGGCAGCCGGCGCACCGAGGGCGTCCCACTGGTGGTGCTGGTGAATGGGGGGTCGGCCTCCGCCTCCGAGATCGTCGCGGCCGCGCTGCAGGATTCGGGACGCGCCGTGGTGATCGGCACCTCGTCCTACGGCAAGGGCACGGTCCAGACGGTGCTCCATCTCGAGAACGACGCCGAACTCACCGTCACCTGGGCGAAGCTGCTGACGCCCGAGGGCTACGTCCTCCACGAGCACGGCGTGGTGCCGACGGTGTGCACCGCGGACCTCGGCGACGACGATCAGACCGTCGCGCGCGCGATCCAGGTCGGCACGGCGGCGGGCACCGGGCTCGCGGGGCGGCCGCGCGCGGCACTCGACGAGCAGGGCTGGATCGACCTGCGCAAGACCTGCCCGACCCAGCGGGTCGACCGCACCGTCGACCTCAAGATCGCCGAGCGGCTGCTGCAGGATCCGGTGCTCTACTCCCGAGCCCTGACGGTCACCCCGACGCCGCTCTCGCGCACCGCGGCCGCGATTCCGCGCCCCTGAGGGCTCAGGCGCTGCCGGCTCGGCAGAAGTGCCAGTCCTTGCCCTTGCGCGCGTAGAGGCCCACCAGGCGATCCTTGCCGGCGTGATCGACGACGACCTTGAAGCCGTCGCCCGTGCAGGCGCTCGAAGCCCCAGACGGCGCCGGTAGCTTTTTCGCTTTGGCGCAACCGGCGAGACCCGCGGGCGCCGTGGCTGCGGCTGTCGGCTGCTTACCGTCAACCTCGACGTGGTAGTCCTGGGCCTCGCCGCTTTTGACCGTGGCCTTGAGGACAATGCTGCCGAAGCGCGACTTGTAGAGCCCGGCGTCCTGCTCGCCATCGGTCATGCCGGAGGCGACCGGCCGGAAGGCGATGGCTGCACAGGCGGGTGGCGTCTTCTGGGGCGATGCTGCGACGGCGGGGCCGGTCAGGCCCAGAAGTACGATGAACCCGACGCCTGCGATCCTTTTCATTGAGTGACTCCTTTTTTGGGTGGTTGCCTCGATCTTCCCAAGATCAAAGATGGAGCAGCGACGCCGCGCTGGCAAAGGGTTGCCTTGGTTTTGCCCGCATTTCTCCCGAGAGTGCGGGTCATGAGCCTCCGCACGCCGTTGCTCCTCGCCGCCGCCCTGCTGATGGGTGCGGCTTCCGTCGCCCGCGCCGACAGCGTCGATACGGCCCTCGTGCTTGCCGTCGACGTGTCGCTCAGCGTCGGCGATCAGGAGTACACGCTGCAGCGGGATGGCATCGCGACCGCCTTCGAGAGCCCGGCGCTCGTCTCCGCGGTGGCCGGTGGCAAGAACCACGCGATCGATGTGCTGGTACTGGAGTGGTCGGACCCGGAGATCCAGGTGGTAACGGTCGATTGGACGCGGGTCAGCGACGCCGCCTCAGCCAACGCCTTTGCCGCCAAGGTCCGGAGCACCAAGCGAAGCTCACAGGGTCTGACCGCGATCGGGAACGGCATGATGGCCGCGGGCGCCGCCTTCGAGCGCCTCCCGGACCAGACGGCGCGGCGGGTGATCGATGTCTCCGGAGACGGCATGGCCAACATCGGCATGTCCTGCACTGAAGCGCGGGACGCCTTGTTGGCCAAGGGCATCACAATCAACGGGCTCGTCATGATTAATGACGAGCCCTGGGTTGATGGGTTCTACAACGATAGCGTGGTCGGTGGACCCGGCGCCTTCCTTATGCAGGTGGCGGACTACCAGGAGTTCGCCGCGGCGATCCGGGAGAAGCTGCTTTCCGAGATCGTCGGCCTGCCCCACCGAGCGGTCGCCCCTCCGTCTTGATGCAGTAGGTCCGCAGCGGCTGGAAGCCGTTGAAGCCCACCGAGGAGTACATCGACGTATAGGCGCCGGTGGCGAGGATCTCGACCTTGTCGCCGACCTTGAGGTCGAGCGGCAGCTGGTACTCGGTCTTCTCGTAGAGGATGTCGGCGCTGTCGCAGGTTGGGCCCGCGAGCACCGTCGGCCCCGCGGCCCCACCGTCGGCGGGCGTGCGGATTCGGTATTTGATGCTCTCGTCCATCGTCTCGGCGAGGCCGTTGAACTTGCCGACGTCGAGATAGACCCAGCGCTTGTCCTCGTCGTAGCTCTTGCGCGAGATCAGCACCACCTCGCTCTGGATGACGCCGGCGTCGCCCACGACGGAGCGGCCGGGCTCCACCACGAGCTCGGGCAGGTCGTTACCGAAATGCGTCGTCAGCGCGGCCATCACCGCGTTGGCGTAGGATTGGATCTCCGGCACGTCGCCACGATAGTGCGCCGGGAACCCGCCGCCGATGTTAACCATGCGCAGGTTGATGTCGGCCTGGGCCAGCGCCGAGAACATGCTCGCGGCCCGGCCGATCGCCGTGTCCCACTGTTTGAGGTCGGTCTGCTGCGAGCCCACGTGGAAAGAGACGCCGTAGGGATTGAGCCCAAAGGTCTTCGCCTGCTTCAGCAGGTCGACCGCCATCTCCGGCGCGCAGCCGAACTTGCGCGAGAGCGGCCACTCGGCGCCGTCGCACTCCACCAGGATGCGGCAGAATACCTTGGCGCCTGGCGCGGCGCGGGAGAGCTTCTCGAGCTCGGCCTCGCTGTCGAAGGCGAAGAGCCGCACGCCCTTCTGGAAGGCGTAGGCAATGTCGCGCTCCTTCTTCATGGTGTTGCCGAAGGAGAGCCGATCGGCCGCGATGCCCTTGTCGAGGATCGTGTCGATCTCGCCACGGCTCGCCACGTCGAAGTTGGAGCCGAGCTCGCGCAGCATCCCCAGCACCTCGTCGGCGGGATTCGCCTTCACGGCGTAGAAGATCTTCGCGATCGGCAAGTAACGCCGCAGCAGCTCGTAGGCTTCCGCCACCACGTCGAGGTCGATGACGAGGCAGGGGGTGTCGGGCTGACGCTCGGCGAGGAAACGTGCGATACGCTCATTCATGGTCGGGGATTCCTTGTCGCGCTCAGGCGAGGGAGGTCGCGCTTCTAGCCAGGCTCAACGCCGCCGCGCGGCTGGCGTCTCTCGGACGGCCAGGAAATCCGCGGCTTTGCGAGCATGCAGCGCGACGCACCCTCCGGGGACCCGAACGCGGAGGCGTCGGGCGCGGAAGAAGCGGGGCATTCCAGGCACGGCGCATGGCACCGCGGCCCAGGGCCCGTGGCTCAACTCAGACAACTCGGTTCGATGGAAGCGCGGCGACCGCTGCCGCGGGCAACCCTGTTCAGCCGGTACGCGGCTTCGGTCCAGGGCGCTGCGGCCCTGCGTCGGATAGCAACCATATCGACCTCCCTCTCGGGACCCGGTCCACGACGACCGGGACTGCCAAAAAGGACGCGTTACGTCGTTGCATAACCACGATGGGCCATAGGCACGTGCGAATAGCGTCGCGGGTTCGATAGATAAACGCTATTTCGAGCGATGCAAGTACTTCTTTGGCCCTAGAGCGACTTTTTTTGGGGAGCGTGACGCGCATGCATCGCTTCGAGCGCTCGTCGACGCTCCTCGATGAGGCTCGTGAGCGCTCTCAGAGCGCTGCGCGCACCTCGAACGAAAGCGCAGAAAGACGCATGGAATGCGCACTTCTTCGCTATCTCGCGCGTCACGAGCACGGCGCGACGCGGGGTGCCGCTCGCCGCGTTAAGAGAAAATAAATTCTTGGCGCCCAGCTCGAAATTTTTTCGCGCCGACCGCTCCACCGAGCGTCGTCACGAGCCTCTCGGCCTCCGAGTCAGCGCCGTCGCTCGGCGGACAGGCGCTCGGCGTGGCGACGAGCGGCGGCGAGGAACGCGTCCACGGTCGTGAGTGCGGTATCGAACGCGGTCACGAGCCGGATCACGACGCTCTCCTCATCGTCCCAGCGGTAAAACTGGAAGCCGTCCGCCAAAAGTCCGCGGATCACGGGGTCCGGCAGCTCCACGAAGATCTCGTTGGCCTCGACGGGATGCCTGAGCTTAGCGCCCGGGAGGGTCGCGAGGCCCTCGGCAAGGCGCGCCGCCATGCGGTTCGCGTGCCCGGCATTCCGGAGCCACAAGTCGCCCGCGAGATAGGCCTCGAGCTGGGCCGAGAGGAAGCGCATCTTCGAGAAGAGGTGGCCGCCGCGCTTGCGGCGGAAGGCGAACTCCTGGGCCTGCTTGGGGTCGAAGAAGACCACCGCCTCGGCCGCCATCGCGCCGTTCTTGGTGGCGCCGAAGGAGAGCGCCCCGACGCCCGCCCTCCAGGTCAGGTCCGCGGGCGAGCGATTGAGCGACGCCACCGCGTTCCCAAACCGGGATCCGTCCACGTGCAGCGCCAGCCCATGCCGGCGGCAGACCGCGGCGACCGCCTCGATCTCACCCGCTTGGTAGACCGTCCCGGCCTCGGTCGATTGGGTGAGGCTCACGGCGGCGGGTTGGGCGTGATGGACGACGCCCCGCCCCATGATCGCCGCCTCGAGGTCACGCGCGGTGATCTTGCCGTGATCACCCTCGAGCATGCGGAGCTTCGCGCCGCCGGCATAGAATTCCGGCGCGCCGCACTCATCGACCTGGAAATGGGCGTCGCGGTGGCCGTAGACGACGCCCCAGGGCGGCGTCAGCGTCGCCAAGGCCAGCGCATTCGCCGCCGTGCCTGTCGCCACGGGAAACACGGCAATCTCGCGCTCGAACACTTCCGAGAACCGGCGCGTGAGCCGCTCGGTGATGGCATCCGCACCGTAGGAGGCCTGCGCTCCTGTGTTCGCGGCTTCGAGTGCCGCCATAATCTCCGGCGCCACACCCGTCACATTGTCGCTGCTGAAATTCATCGGTTCCTCGGGAAAGAAGAGAGGCTTTTTGGTTTTGAATCCCGCTCGCTCACTTCTCGTGGTCTAGCTTGATGCGACCGAGCTCGGTGCCGGTCGCGGCGTCGAGAACCAGGAGCATCTCGGTGCCGTCCTTGAGGTCGAGGCGGAGCAGGATGCGGTCGCCTGCCCCCTGCACTTCCATCACCAGTGCGTCCGGCGGAAGCATCACGGTCGCATTGCCGAACGACGCAAGATGCGCCGGCGCAGGCGCAGTCGGCACCGCCTTCTGGGTCAAGCGGCTCATGATGGTGACGATGACGACCGCGATGCCCGCGATCAGCAGGACGCCCATCACCGCGACCAGGACCTTGAGAGCGCGCATCGTTCGGGTCCACTCTGGCGGCCCCATGACCGCCGCCCCCACGAATGAAACCATCACCGCTGAGCGCGTGCTGAGCGCGACCGTGGAGGCCGCCGAGCGGGGAGAGCGCCTCGATCGATTGTTGGCGCGGCGCTTCGGAGATCTCTCGCGCACCCGCCTCAAGCATCTCGTCGAGGCTGGCCGGGTGTCCGTGGACGGCGCGACCATAAAGGACCCCTCCCTGAGGGTCAAACCAGGCCAGCGCTGCGAGCTCACCGTGCCGGCGCCGGTCGCGGACGCGCCCGAGGCGCAGTCGATGGCGCTCGACATCCGCTACGAGGACGCGGAGCTGATCGTCCTGGAGAAGCCTGCAGGGCTCGTGGTGCATCCGGCCCCCGGCAATCCCGACCGCACGCTGGTGAACGCACTCCTCGCCCATTGCGGCGAGAGCCTCGCCGGGATCGGTGGTGTGCGCCGACCCGGGATCGTGCATCGCCTCGACAAGGACACCAGCGGCCTCATGGTGGTCGCCAAGACTGAGCGCGCCCACGCCGCGCTCGCCGCCGACTTCGCGGCGCGGCGGATCGAGCGCAACTATCTCGGCGTGACCTGGGGCGTGCCGCAGCCGCGCGAAGGCGAGATATCCGGCGCCATCGGGCGCAACCCGGCGAACCGCAAGACCATGGCCGTGGTGAGCCGCGGCGGCCGGAGCGCGATCACGCGCTACGCGGTGCAGCGGATCTTCAAGGATGTGGCGGCGCTGGTGCAGTGCCGGCTCGCCACCGGCCGCACCCATCAGATCCGCGTCCACCTCGCGGCACATGGGAACCCCCTCATAGGGGATCCCGTTTATGGCCGCAGCCGAGGTCGCCGCCGGGCCCTGACACCGCCGCTCAAGACCGTCCTTGAATCGTTCCCGCGGCAGGCGCTCCACGCCGCCAGCCTCGGCCTCAAGCACCCCGCAAGCGGCGAATGGCTGCAATTCCAAAGCGAATTGCCAAGCGACATGAAAGAGTTAATCACAATCCTAGAGCGGGTATAGGGTTGGACAAATCCTGACCACAATGGTAGGATATTAACAATAGGTATGGGCGAGGCAGCTGATGCTTCGCCCTCACGCGTCTTAGGAGTGGATGCAGTCATGGCGAGCGTTGCCACGGTTCCAACCATCTCCTCGGAGGGGGGACTTTCCCGCTACCTCCAGGAGATCCGCAAGTTCCCCCTGCTGGAGCAGGGCGAGGAATACATGCTGGCCAAACGCTGGCGCGAGCATGAGGACCCCGAGGCCGCGCACAAGCTGGTGACCAGCCACCTCCGGCTCGTCGCCAAGATCGCCATGGGCTACCGCGGTTACGGCCTGCCGCTCTCCGAGCTCATCTCCGAGGGCAACGTCGGCATGATGCAGGCTGTGAAGCGCTTCGATCCCGACCGCGGCTTCCGGCTCGCAACCTACGCGATGTGGTGGATCCGCGCGGCGATCCAGGAATACATCCTGCACTCGTGGTCGCTGGTGAAGATGGGCACCACCGCCGCGCAGAAAAAGCTCTTCTTCAACCTGCGCAAGCTCAAGGGCCAGATCGAGGCGATCGAGGAAGGCGATCTCACGCCCGAGCACGTCCAGAAGATCGCCAAGGAGCTCGACGTGCCCGAAGCCGACGTCATCAGCATGAACCGCCGGCTCATGGGCCCCGACCATTCGCTGAACGCGCCCGTGCGCGCCGATGGCGATGGCGAGGGCGAGTGGCAGGACTGGCTGGTCGACGACCGCGACGACCAGGAGACCCGGCTCGGCGACAGCCAGGAGCTCGGCATCCGCCGCGACCTCCTGAACAAGGCCATGAAGCTTCTGAACGACCGCGAGCGGCACATCCTCGTCGAGCGCCGGCTCAAGGACAACCCAACCACCCTCGAGGACCTCTCGCAGGAGTTCGGCATCTCCCGCGAGCGCGTGCGCCAGATCGAGGTCCGCGCCTTCGAGAAACTGCAGCGCGCGATCAAGCAGGGCGCGCTGGAGCGGAGGCTCGCTCCGACGGCTTGAGCCACCGCGCCGGCGACGACCGGCGCGCCGCGAAACGGCCCGACGCTCGGCCGATTCAGCGGCGCTTTCCCGCTTTTGTGCGCAGAAATTGGCTTTATTTCGGAAAGCCAGACGGCTCATCTTTTTGATCCCACTCGTCAGTTTGGCTTCGTTTCGCAAAAATGGCCTTCGCCGGCCCTTGGATCCTCGCCGACCGCAATTAGCGTACGATCCCGCGTCAGGTGGGAGGACGATGGCTCGTTTTCAAGAGCGTCAGGGGTCGGCGGAGGCGTAGGTATTATTGAGAGAGCCCGTCCTATCGAAGACAGGCCGCTGAGGCCCCGGCCCCGACGCTACGCGATCAGGCGCAACCGGCTCAACGCGAGCGAGCCTGGACCGTGGACCGACGCGAGGAGCAGCCCCGCGAGGAACGTGAAGTGGTCGACGAAGAACCCGAATTCCGCCTGGCTCTCGCTCCAGTGCGCAGGGCCATGGAACGTGAAGCCGAGGAATAGCACATAGGCCGCGGCCGCCAGCGCTGCTTCGCGGAAGAAGGCGCCGGTCAGGAAACACAGAGTGAGCGCCAGCTCGAAAAACGCCGCGACCCAGGCAAGCGGCAGAGCGGCAGGAAAGCCGGCGGCGGCGATGTAATCGGCGGTTCCCTGTATGGCCGCGAATTTGAAGGTCATGGCCATCGCGAAGACCGCGGCGAAGATGAGGCGGGCGACGAGGACGGCGATGCCGGCCCAAACGGTTGATCGCGAGTTCATGGTCAAGTCTCCGGTGGAGGTGAGAGTGCTGTCCGGCAAGGCCGAGGCGCAGACGCGCTAGCGAGCCTTCACGTGGTCCCGGAAGTGCAGGAGGTCGCCGGGGTCCTGAGGGGGACGCGGCGGCGCATCGGCATAGCGAGTGATCCCCTTAAGGTTCCCGGCAAAGTCTAGCAGGATTGGCGGCATCGACGCCGCTAGGACTCTTATACTGCCGGTTCGTTCCATGGGGGATCGGGCGTGACGGACATTGTCGTTATCGGCGCGGGGGGCGTGGGCCTTGGGTGCGCCTACTATCTGCGGAAGGATGGCCACGCCGTCACCGTGGTCGATCGCGACCCGGAGGGCGACAAGGCCTCGTTCGGGAACGCCGGCGGCATCGGAATCACGGAGGTGGTGCCGGCGGCGGTACCAGGCGTGTTCTGGCGAATACCGCGATGGCTGTTCGATCCGCTCGGGCCGCTCTCGCTCCGCCCGAGCCACGCGCCGCGGCTCATTCCGTGGCTCCTTCGGTTCTCCCGCTCCGCGGCGCCGAGCGAGGTCCGGCGGATCTCGGCGGCCCTCGCGGCGCTCAATCTTCGGGTCTACGACGACCTCGTGCCGATGCTTGCGGAGACCGGATTGTCCGGGGAGCTCTTCCGCAAGGGTGCGCTCAGCGTTTACGAGACCGACGCTGGCTTCGAGCGTGACCGCGACGAATGGGCGCTCAAGCGCTCGCTCGGCATCGAGACCGCGGAGATCTCCGGCGACGAGGCGCGCCGGATGGAGCCCGCGCTCGGACCGATCGTGCGGCGCGCGATCGTCACGCCGCAATGGGGCCACGTCACCGATCCCAAGCGGATCGTCGACGGATTGCGCCGCTGGCTGATGGCAAACGGCGTCAAATTCGAGCACGGCGAGGCCGCGGGGATCGCGACCGCCGGAGGCGCCAGGGTCGCGCTTGCGGACGGGCGCAAGCTTACGGCGGGCAAGGTCATCGTGGCGGCGGGCGCCTGGTCGGGACAACTCGCGAGCGGGATCGGCGATCGCGTTCTGCTGGAGAGCGAGCGCGGCTACAACACGACGCTGCCGGCGCCCGGCGTCACGCTCGCGGTCGAGGTGATCTTCGCCGAGCGCAAATTTACCGCGACGCCGCTCTCGATCGGTCTCAGGATCGGCGGCGCCGCCGAGTTCGCGGGCCTCACCGCCGCGCCCAACTACCGCCGCTCCCGCGCGCTGGTGACGCTCGCGAGGCGGTATCTCCCCGGCCTCTCGACCGACGGCGGCACCGAATGGATGGGCCACCGCCCCGCGACACCCGACAGCCTTCCGGTGATCGGCCCGTCGCTGCGTCACCGCGACATCCTCTACGCCTTCGGCCACGGCCACGTCGGCCTGACCCTCGCCGCCACCACCGGCCGCCTCATCGCCGATCACATCGCCGGCCGACCCTCAGTCGTCGATCTCACTCCCTACTCGATCGCGCGCTTCCGCTGACTCAGCCCAGAGAGCGCGGATGGAGCCCAGAGGCCGCAATAAAAAAGGTGACCACAGAGGCGGTGAGCCAGTGAGGAATGATCTAACAGGGCGAAGCGCCCAATTGCTTTTCTCACCGCCTCACCGTCTCTGTGGTGGAATCCTTTTTTCTTACTCTGCGACTTTCGCGCATCCTCTGCGTCCTCTGCGCTAGAGTCATTTCTTTTTTGGAGACACACCCATGATCGATGTCGCGAAGGTGCGGGCGGAGACGCCGGGCTGCCGCAACGTGATCCATTTCAACAATGCCGGCGCGGCGCTGCAGCCGCAGCCGGTGCTCGACGCCGTGCTCGGGCATTTGCGGCACGAGGCGGAGATCGGCGGATACGAGGCCGCCGACCGCGCCGAGGCGGCGCTGGAGGGCGTCTACACGAGCCTCGCGCGGCTCATCAACGCCTCGCCCGACGAGATCGCGTTGGTCGAGAACGCGACGCGCGCCTGGGACATGGCGTTCTATTCGCTGAGGCTTGGGCCTGGCGACCGCATCCTCACGGCGGAGGCCGAATACGCAAGCAATGTGATCGCCTTCCTGCAGATGGCCCGGAAGACCGGCGCCGAGATCGCGGTGGTGCCGAGCGACGAGACCGGCGCGCTCTCCGTCGCGGCACTGGAGCGGCTCATCGACTCGCGCGTGAAGCTGATCGCGGTGACCCATGTCCCCACGAACGGCGGCCTGGTCAATCCCGCGGCCGCGATCGGGCGCATGGCGCGCCGGCACGGCATCCCCTTCCTGCTCGACGCCTGCCAGTCCGTGGGCCAGATGCCCGTCGACGTCGCGGAAATCCAGTGCGACATGCTCTCGGCGACCGGGCGCAAGTTCCTGCGCGGGCCGCGCGGGACCGGGTTCCTCTGGGTGCGGCGCGAATGGATCGAGCGCCTCGAGCCGCCGTTCCTCGATCTCCACGCGGCGACCTGGACCAGTGCGCAGACCTATGAGATCCGCCGCGACGCCCGCCGCTTCGAGAACTGGGAGAGCTACGTCGCGGGCCGGCTCGGCCTTGGCGCCGCGGCGGAATACGCGATGGCGCTCGGCCTCGACGCCATCTGGGAGCGGATCACGGCACTTGCCGAGACCCTGCGCCGCTCACTCGCGGAGATTCCCGGCGTCACCATCCGCGACCTCGGCCGCGAGCGCTGCGGCATCGTCACTTTCACCACCGAGGGATTATCCGCGAAGGAGCTCCGCAAGGCGCTCGCCGCGGCCAGGATCAACGTCACGACCTCGTCGGTCTTCTCGACCCGCTACGACATGACGGCGCGCGGCCTCGACCTGCTGCTCCGCGCCTCTGTCCACTACTACAACACCGAAGACGAGATCGCCCGCTTCTGCAACGAAGTGCGCAAGGGCAACAGCGCGCGGATATGACCTACGAGCCCGGCTTGGCCTTGCCGGTGACTTCCTCGCCCCATTCCTCAACGAGGTGCTTGGCGCGCGCGTGGAGATCGCGTTGCAGCTGGTCGGCGCGGATGTCGACGAAGATGCGGGCGAGGCTCGGCATGCCCAGGAAGAGCACCCAGCCGATGCCGGCTGCACCATACATCGTGAGCCAGTTGATCGGCCGCGACAGCATGCCCGCAACGCCGTCCATGCTGAGGCCATTGGCCCAGAGCTGCACGATGAGCGGGGTCAATCCCGCGAGATTCATGAACCCGACGGCGCGCGTCAGATACCTTGCCCGATAACGATCGACCACGGTCGCCACCATGGTGGGGACGAGTCCGGTCAGCAGCAGGATGCAGAGCGGCAGCGCCGTCACCGCGAGGACCGCGACCAGTGCCATCGCGACCGTCGCCGAGGCGCCGCGCTTGGCAGCGCCACCAACGGGCCTCGCGGCATCGATCTCGTCGGGCTCTGCGGTCATGGCTCAGCTCATCATCACGACGAGCGCGAGGCCCGTCGCCCAGGCAAGAAACAAGGCGGTCGCCGCGGCGATGCTGGCGCCCAGATGCGCCGCGCGGAGCGGCCGGGTCTGGCCGTCGGCGCGCAGGCCCTCGAGCGCCCGCTGGATTCCGTAGTACTCGCGCACCGCGGCGTTGAAGCCAAAGGCGTCGCGCTGCCGCTCGACAGGGCTATCGACCAACGCAAGCATCTCCGCGAGGTTCCCGGTCTCCGCCACCGCCGGGAGCCGCTCCAGGAGCTGCTGACGCCGAGGGCGGTTGTGGAAGACCTGGAACGCGGGCGCCAGCTGCCGCGACAGGCGAAGCGCGGTCTGGCGCGCGTTGCGTGGCCCGCGCACCCCCTGCAGCTTCGCCAACAGCTTGAGCGCGCCCAGGGCACGTGCCGACGGATCGGCGCTCGCCAAGGCGTCGAACCACTCGCTGGCGGCCAGCTTGAAGCGCGCGCCAATGAAGCCCGCGAAGTGCCGATCGATCTGCAGCTCTTCCGCCGGCCGGCGCTCGAGCTCGGCCTCGATCGCGCCCAGCGCGTCGCCGGGATCGACCACGTACCGGGTCTCGATCAGGGGCCAGAGGCAGTGCAGCGACGGGTTCATCTCGTAGAGCGCGCGCTCGGGGCCGCCGCTCAAGCGGGTGTCCTCGAGATGGAGGCGGAGCCGCTCGAAGGTCTTGAGGATCGGCACCTGCTCCGGCCGGAGGCCGGTCTGGGCCGAGAACCAGAACATGGGCAACCGGCCGAGCACGGTCTCGGCCACCTGCGCGGGCGAGCCCTGGCCCCGGAAGGCGGCGGCGAGCGCCGGGCCGAAGCCGTCAATGGTGGCGGCGAACCCCTTGAAGCGGACGGGCGCGGCCGGATCGAGCGCGATCGCGACGCGCGCCACCAAACGTTCCTGCGCCGCGGGACCGGCGGCGTCGTGGCCCTCCGAGATGGCGGCAGCCAGCGTCTTGACGCGCTCGGGCTCGGCGAGGCTGCGCTGTATCCACATCTCGAGCTCCGGCGCCTTCACGACCTGAGCGGCTGCAGCGGGCTTGCGGATAAACGCGTAGGCGAGCGAGCGCGCGGTCCAATGGGGCTCGCCGTCGAAATCGAACGGCCGGGTCGCGCGCCGGCCGAGCGACGGCTGCTTCGCCGACGAGCGCCGCCCGCGCAGCCAGCCGTCCACGTCCTGGATCGTCCAGCGCTCCTTGGCGTCGTCCGAGAGCAGGCCGCGCACGAGCTCGGTAACGGCCGGCGACAGCCGTTCGTTCCGGACGATCGCCGCGTAGGAGCCGCGATCGATCTTGTCGGTGATCAGCTGCTCGTCGGTGAGGTCGCCAACGGGGTTCCGGCCCAGCGACAGGAAAACAATGGTGACGCCGAGCGCATAGGCATCATCGGACGCCGTGCCCTCGCCGCGCCCCCAGAGATTGGCGAGTCCGCCCTCGATGGTCTCGTAGACCAGCGGCTGGAGGAGCGCCGCGGGCCCGGCGCAGCAATCTCCCAGCGTGGCTCTGCGCCGCGCCAGATCCTTGTAGAAGATGTTCGTGGCGCGGATCGCGCGATGCGTGGCACCGACCGAGAGGAATTGCTGCAGCGACGCCACGATGGGCGGCAGGAGGTCATTGACGAGGTCGCTGTCTCCCAGCGGTCCGCGCGGCCGATCGATCGGGGTCACCAGCGCCGGCTCGCCCATCCCGCCGTAACCCGGCATGACCGGACCGCCAATGGGCCGGTCATAGGCGATCGCGAAGCATCGGCGTGCCGAGAGGGGCCAATCGACGACACCCCAGTCCAGTGGCGTCAGCATCCCGTCGAGGCGCATGCCATGCTGCGCCTCCAGCACCTCGAGCCGAGGCGCCACTTGGGGATTGCAGATCAGAGCGAAGAGGTTCGCGGTCGGAAGCTCGCGGTCGACCGCGACATAGGCGCTCGCATAGGGGGTCGAGAGTTCCGGCAACGGCCGGTCAGCGAAGACGTCGAAATGGCTGCTCAGGGTCGCGACCCGGCCCCCCGTCCCGCCCTCCTGTGCTGCCGACTGCGCCATTCCCGGAACCCACCCACCACGGCCATGACGGCGCACCCGGTTGCTAGGCCGCCCGACCCTAGAGACTAAGCGTCAAGCGGCAAACAGACGGTTAACGCTCCCTAAACCCGTGGGAAGAAGCGGCCGCCGGCCATCGGCGCCTGACACGGGTGGCGCCGGGGAAGCTGAGCGGTCAGGCCATGGAGGCTCCGGGCGGCGAGATAGGCGAAGGCCTGCGCCTCGTGCGCATCGCCGCCGACCCGCTCGACCGGGACCGTTGAGTGAGGTGCCGCTCATCAGCCCGATGGCGCGACGCGCTTGGCCGCTCACGGGCCGCCCTCGAATTGTCGGGCTGGCGCCGGTGTGCTACAGCACGCGCCCCGTTGTCCCGAATCCGTCGATCGATCTCGCTTTCGCCATGACCGCCGCTCGCTCGCCATTCCTGGTCGCCGCCGAAGCCCGCGGCTTCGTGCACCAATGCACCGACCGCGACGCGCTCGATGCGCGCCTCCTCGAGGGGCCCGCCGTCGCCTACATCGGCTTCGATTGCACCGCGGACAGTCTCCACGTCGGCAGTCTCGTTCAGATCATGCTGCTCCGGCTCTGGCAGCGCACCGGTAACAAGCCGATCGTGCTGATGGGCGGCGGCACCACCAAGATCGGCGACCCCTCCGGCAAGGACGAGACCCGCAAGCTTCTCACCGTGGACGAGATCGAGCGCAACAAGACCGGCATCCGCCGGATCTTCGACCGCTTCCTTGCGTTCGGCGAGGGCGCCACCGACGCGACTATGCCGGACAACGCCGACTGGCTCGACGGCCTGCAATACATCCCGTTCCTGCGCGAGTACGGCCGGCATTTCTCCGTGAACCGGATGCTGACCTTCGACAGCGTGAAGCTCCGTCTTGAGCGCGAGCAGCCGCTGTCCTTCCTCGAGTTCAATTACATGGTGCTGCAGTCTTACGACTTCTTGGAGCTTGCGCGCCGGCACAACTGCATCATGCAGATGGGCGGCTCGGATCAGTGGGGCAACATCGTCAGCGGCGCGGAACTCGGCCGCCGGATCGAC
This sequence comes from Allostellaceae bacterium, assembly GCA_035280245.1. Classification (GTDB taxonomy): domain Bacteria; phylum Pseudomonadota; class Alphaproteobacteria; order ATCC43930; family CGMCC-115725; genus DASZHJ01. The sequence goes on along the minus strand of DATEGF010000362.1, from coordinate 20,107 downwards.
AACCGCACGCTCTTCGGCCTGACCACGCCACTGATCGGGACGGCGTCGGGCGCCAAGATGGGCAAGACCGCACAGGGCGCGGTCTGGCTCACCGACGATCGGCTGAGCGCTTACGACTACTGGCAATTCTGGCGCAACACCGAGGACGAGGACGTCGGCCGGTTCCTCCGGCTCTTTACGGAGCTGCCGCTCGACGAGATCGCGCGGCTGGAGCGCCTCAAGGACGCCGAGATCAATCACGCAAAACAAGTGCTGGCGACCGAAGCGACGGCGCTCTGCCACGGCCGCGCGGCCGCCGAGGCGGCGCAGGAGACTGCGCGGCGCGTCTTCAGCGAAGGCGCCACCGGCAGCGCGCTCCCGACCGTGAGCGTGCCGCGGAGCGAGCTGGAGCGCGGCCTGCCCGCCATTGAGCTCTTTGTGCGCGCAGGGCTCGCCAGCTCCAACGGCGAGGCCCGCCGGCTGATTCGTGGCGGCGGCGCGCGGCTCAACGATGCCGCGATCACGGAGGAGACGCGTTCAATCGGCGCCGCCGATCTCAACGCGGACGGCATCATCAAGCTCTCGGCCGGACGCAAGCGCCACGCGCTGGTGAAAGCGAGCTGAGCGGTCGCGTCTTAGACTATCCGGTCTGCTTGGCGTTAGGCTCGACCGGCGCGGTGAGATCGTTGGTCGCGGGCGCCTGATGCGCCGCGCGAATCATGTCGATGAAGGCGCGGAGCGCCGCCGGGATCTGCCGCCGTCCCGGGTAGTAGAGAAACAGGCCGTGGAACGCTGGCGACCAATCCGTCAGCACACGCACGAGCTGTCCGGAGGCGAGGTAAGGCTCGGCGACCGTCTCGATCAAATACGCAAGGCCAAGCCCGTCCACCGCCGCACGAACCCCGAGGTCGGCGCTGTTGACGGTCACCCGGCCACCGACCGAGATCGAGCGCGTCTCGCCACCGCGCTGGAACGACCACTCGAACAAGGCACCGTCCGAGCGCCGGAACTGGATGCAACTATGACCCTCGAGATCATCGGGCGTCAGTGGCGAACCTCTATCTGCGATATAGGACGGAGACCCCACGACGACGAGTTTCGTCGGCCCCATTACGCGCACCACGATCATGTCCGCCGCCGCACGATCCCGCCCGCCGATCCCGGCGTCGAAACCCTTCGCGACGATGTCAACCGGTGCCTGGTTCACCTGCAACTCGATCTCGACCTCGGGATAGGTCGAGAGGAACCGATTCCAGATCGGTGCGATGACCGTCATCGCGGCGAGGTGCGTCGCGTGGATCCGTAGACGCCCGGAGGGCCGCTGCTGATCGCGCTTCAGATCCTCGAGCGCGGTCATGACCTCGTCCATCGCTGGACGAAGGCGCTCGAGCAAGCGCTGGCCGGCGTCGGTCGGCGAGACACTGCGTGTCGTGCGATGGAGCAACCGGACGCCGAGCCGTTCCTCGAGCTGGCGCACCGTGTGGCTGAGTGCCGATGGGGTAACGCCGAGCTGTGCCGCGGCGGCGCGGAAGCTGAGGCGGGTCGCAACCGAGACAAACGCGGTCAGATCAGCAAGGTCGTTACGCCGCATTCGTGAATCTTTCTCAACACCGAATGCAAGTCTTATCGGATTTTTCCGCGCGCACGTAATCAATAGCCTGCGATCAGCTATGCAGGAATTTCCTGCGTGGTCGTCGGGTCGATAGTAACGGCGACGCGGCGTGCCGCTGTTGTTCGCGCCCGCACCAAAATGGAGTTCCGCCGGACCCGCCGCGCGCTCAGGTGAGGAATCGTGCCATCATCTTCCGATCCGGTTCGAGCTCAGCTCGATTTCGGCGTGGCTCTTGCACGCTCCGGAAACTATGAGGGAGCAGCAGCCGCATTCCAGCGCGTGATCGCGGTCGATTCGCGCTCGGTCGCGGCGCACGTCAATCTCGGTATCACTTTCGCGACCGCGGGGCAGCTCGAAAACGCCATTGCGGCCTTCCGCTCCGCCATCGGGATCGCGCCCAATGTGGCTCAGCTGCATTTCAACCTCGGCGCCGCGCTGAAGCGCCGCGGCGCGATCGACGAGGCGATTCTCGCCTACGGGCGCGCGGCTGCCTTGGAGCCGTCTGTCGCGGCCCTCAACAACCTCGGGTCCGCCTTGCGTGAGCGGGGGCGGGTCGATGAGGCGATTACCGCGTTCCGTCGCGCACTGCGGATCGACGAGCGGTCGGCGTTGGTCCATCTCAACCTCGGCACCGCGCTCGAGGACAAGGAGAAACTCGAGGAAGCCACCGCTGCCTACGAGCGCGCATGCGTGCTCGATCCGGGCCTCGCGCCTGCGCAGCGGGCGCTCGCCCAGGTGCTGGTGGAACGCGACCTCGTTTACCAAGGTTTCGCGGAGTTCCGGCGATATGCCCGGCGCGCCGGCGATAACCGATCGAGGACCGCGATCGCGACGAGCGCACCCGCGCGCAAGCAACGACACGACAGCGAACAGGCGCACTATCTGCAGGAGGAAGGGACGCCGGAGGCGCCCGAACTCCAGATCGACGAGACCGCTTGCCTGAGCCATCCGGTGCTCAATCCCGCGAACGACGCGGCCAGGATCGAATCCGCCTGGATTTCGGCGCGCCCGAAAATCGTCGTGGTCGACGATCTCCTGACGGGCGAGTCGCTCGATGCCTTGCGCCGCTTCTGTTGGCGCTCGACGATCTGGAATTCCAGCTATGGCGGCGGATATCTCGGCGCTTTTCCCGAGGACGGCTTCGCTCCGGCCGTGCTGGCCCGGGCATCGGCGGAATTCCGTACTCGGTTCCCCGCGATCTTTCGCCGGCTTCCCCTTAAGCTCTGGTGGGCGTTCAAGTGTGAAAGCGGCGCGCCGGGCATCGGCATCCACGCGGATTTCGCCGCCGTGAACGTCAATTTCTGGATCACGCCGGACGCGGCCAATCTAGACGCCGAGAGCGGCGGTCTCAGGATCTGGAGCGTGCCGGCGCCGCTCGAGTGGGACTATCAGAAGTACAACGCCGACCCTGCGGGGATCCGTGAGTTCCTCGCCCGCGCCGGCGCCAAATCCGTGACCGTGCCCTATCGCGCCAATCGCGCAGTGATCTTCGACTCCAATCTTTTCCACGAGACGCACCGCCCTCGGTTCAAGGACGGCTATCTCAATCGGCGGATCAACATCACGCTGCTCTACGGCCTGCGCGAGAGCGCCGACGACGATCACCCCGCGATACCCTAGAGCGGCTTACTTCGTATCTTTGGGCGGCTCCGAATAGGGGCTCTGCGCGTTGGGTGCGGCGCTCGGCGGCGGCGCATCGAACAGGAAGAGCTTGCGCACGAAGCCCGGCGCCATCATGCCGAGCGGGTTTACCGACACCTTCGGGTCATCGGTCGGGCCCCGGATGCGGAAGTTCGCAGCGAAGACGCCCTCGCCGGAGCCGCCGACCAGCAAATCGCCGAGGCCGGGAATTCGGCCCAGCAGGCTGTTCACCGCATAGGCCGGCGCCACCGTGCCGCTGAGGTCGACGGTGTCCGCCTTGAGATCAAGCGCGCCGCTGCTGATGTTGATGCCGATCGCGCCGCCGACGGCTTTGGCGCCGGTCACCGAGAGCTTGCCGTCGCCGAAGGTGTACTTCGCAGCCAGGCGGTCGAACGGGATACCCTCACCCGCGAGCATGCTGTTGACCGCCGCGAAGGACGCAACCGAGAGCAGCCGCGCGACCAGTGGCGCATGCACGACCTTGTAGTTCTCCCCGTCGGCGATGCCGGAGAACACCCGCTTGTCGCCCTTGTCCTCGGCGGTCCCAGTCACCACGAAGGTGCCGCCCACGACATTGTCGCTGACGCCGAGCAGCTTGAAGGCGGCGCCCATATCGTTGGTGTCCATATGCAGCTGCCCGGGCGTCTCGCCGAAGCGCACGCTGAGCTTTCCGCCACCAGCGAGGGTCGCGTCGGCGATCACTGTCTGCCAGTGATGGCCGTCATCGACGAAACGCAAGGCAACGTTATTGAGCTCGCGGTCGTTGCTGAGCAGGACACGATCGAGCTTCGCCTCGATGTCGAGCGGCGGCGCGTGCTGATCGGCATCCTTGCCCACATCCTTCATGAGCTTGCTGGCGTCGAGGCTCTTGCCCGCAATGCTGGCGGCCCAGCCACCCTGCGGCTGGCGTTTGATCGTGCCCACGGCATCGGTCTTGCCGATCATCAGCCGGCTCGCCTCGATGCTCTGGATATCGGGGTTGCCCGGCTGGAGGCGGATCGCGAGTGCGGCATCGAGGCCCTCGCTCTTGATGGTCGCCTGCGGGATGTCGGTGACCTGCTCGCCCGTGAAGTTCACCCGGAGCTGCGCTGTCGCGGGGACGCCGATCCGCTTGCTCCAATTGAGACGGTCGACGCTGAGCGCGACGTCCTTGAGGTCGAGTGCGATGTCGGCTTGACCGCCGCCCTTCTGGGCGGTGGAGGCGACATCCACGCCGACCACCCCGCTGAGGTACCCCGCGAGGAAATCCACGCCGAATAGCTTGCGCGCGGCATCGTCGAGCCGCGCCTTGAGCGTGTAGCGGCGGGTGCTATCACCGGGTTTCAGGCTCTGCACCCAGCCGATTGTCGCGGGAACGCCGTCCAATTGAGCGGTGCCCTGGACCCGGAACGCGGCACGATCGAGGTCGAGCGTGAGGTCGCCCGCGCCGAGATCGTGCCCGTCGAGGAGAGCGGGAACCGACACGTCCTTGAGGATGGACTTCGCGCCATAGTCGACGCTGGTCATCTTGAGCGAGTTGATCAGTGGAAAACCGAAGGTCACTTGCGTGTCAGCGGTGCCGGAGACCTTCTCGGGATCGATCCCGACCGCATGCGCATAGCGCAGCGGCGCCATGTCGATCACCTGCAGCGTATCCTTCAGCGGGCCGCGCACGCCGACGGATATGGCGATCGTCTCGTCATTGGTGTCGAGCTTGGTCATTTGGATCGTGGCGCCCCCGATCCGCAATCCCCGGAGCACACCCGAACTCGCCACCAAGTCGAAGCGCGCGCGGCTGAAGGTGCCAGTACCGTCGATCTGCTGCACCATCGGTAACGGCGGGAAGTAGTCGGCGGTCAGATTCTGGAAGGCCAAGCTCCCTTCCAGATAGTCGACCTGGATCGGCTTCGGAGCCCTCGGATCGAAATCCACGGTGAGATGGAGATCCACCTTGCTTTGGTTGACGACCCCGTCGTGCAGATGGGTGGTGACCCAGCTGCGGCTGTGCGGGCTCAGCGCGTCCGGCCAGTAGCGCCCGACCGTGTCGATCGCAATCCGGCTCAGCAAGACTTGGCCGCCGACGTCGAGCCGCTGCAGCGCGGCGCCCCGCAGGAAATTCGGATCGACGCCCCCGACCTGGCCCGTGAACGAGATCTCCGGGCCGTCCGTCTTGAGTGTGATCTCGTCGATGGTGACGCGGGCGGCCACCGGATTGTATCCGAGGCGCGCCACGCCCCCGGTGACAGCGAGCGTGCCGCCGGCGAGATGGCTGTCCTCGATCTTGCCAGCGCCGATCGTGACATCGGCGCGCGCGCCCTCGACATGGAGGCTCGCGGTGTCGACACTGAATCCGAGCCGTCCGGTCACCGGCAGCTCGATCCCCTGCAGCGCCGCCAGCGGCTGCGCGGCAGCCGCGAACCGGGCCGGCACCAGATCGGCAATACCGAGCGAGCCGGTGAGCCGCCGCTCGGCATCGATATATCGGAAGTCGGCGTGGAAGCTCGCTTCCTCACCACCCGCGACGAGCGCGACCTGCGCGTCGCCCGAGAGGCCTTGCTCGCTGCGGAACAGCACGACATCGGCCCGCCGGGCCTGCCAGGTCACATGCAGCGCGCGATCGTCGATCGTCAGCTGCGCGTCGCGGATGACGACCTCTCGCAAGTAGCCCAACGGTCCCCGCTGGTTGGGGCGGACGTCGAGATCGGCGAGCACGCCGCCGGCGAGGTCCTCGGCGCCCTCGCCCTCACCCAGACCGAGATGGACGGTGCCATCGGGCTGCCGCGTCAGCCGTAGCTGCGGCGCCGTCAGCACGATGCGGGTCGGCGCAAGGGTGCCGGTGAGGGCCGCGCGCACGCTGAGATCGAGCGCCACGCGCGGCAGCACCACCTCTGCACTGCCGTCGGTGCGCCGGAGATGCACGCCCTGAGCCACCAGGCCCACGGTTGCGCCACCGGGCTCGTGGCTCAGCACCGTGTGTTCGATGGAGACGCTGATGCCGTGCTCGGGGTCGGATAGCGCCTGCTGCACCCAGGGTGTGGCGAAGTCGAGTGAGATCGGCCCAGTGGTGATCCGCCAGACCAGGACGCCCGCGGCGATAGCGAGCCCCGCGAGCAGCGCCGCGGTATAACGCATGAGCAGGATGCAGCCGTGCCGCGTGACGTGCCAATGCCAGCGCGCGACGTGCCAGTGCCAGGCAACGCGCTCGGGCGCTTGACCCCCGGGATCGAGGCGCGCAGTCTCGCGGTCCTCCTCGCGCTCCAACTGAGAGTCCATGCGGCTGCCGGTACCGTCGCTCGATGTTCAGGGCCTGCCGGAGCCCGCCGATCGCGGACTGGCGGAGCTCGGTCTGCTGCGCTGGCGCGAGCGCGCCGCAGAGCTCGACGACACCGGGCTCGCGGCAGAGATGATCGCCTTCGCAGAGGATGCGACAGGCGCTCGATTGCTGGCCTCGCTCTTCGGCAACAGCCCTTTCCTTACGCTATGCTCGCTTCGGGAGCCGGATTTCCTGCTGCGCCTCGCAAGCCTCGGCCCCGACGCCACTTTCGCCGAAGTCGCGAGCGGGCTCAACCGCGATCTGCCGGAGGACCCCGACCGGGCCGGCGTGATGCGCCACCTTCGAATCGCCAAGCGCCGGGCGGCGCTGCTGGTGGCGCTGGCGGACATCGCGGGCTGGTGGCCCCTCGAGCGCGTCACGGGAGCGCTGACCGGGCTCGCCGAGGCGAGCCTCCGCGCCGCGCTGCGCTTCCTGCTTCGCGCCGCGCACCGCGCGGGCGAGCTCGAGCTGCCGCACCTCGACGATCCCGAGCGCGAGAGCGGTCTCGTCGTGCTGGGCATGGGCAAGCTCGGCGCCCGCGAGCTCAACTACTCCAGCGACATCGACCTGATCGTGTTGTTCGACACCGATCGCGTGCGCTACCGGGGCCGCCAGAGCCCGCATCAACTTTTCGCGCGCATGGCCCGCGACCTCGTACGGTTAATGGACGAGCGCACGGAGGACGGCTACGTCTTTCGCACGGACCTCAGACTCAGGCCCGACCCAGCCTCCACACCGCCGGCGCTCTCGGTGCTAGCGGCGCTCACCTATTACGAGAGCGCCGGGCAGAACTGGGAGCGCGCCGCGTTCATCAAGGCGCGGCCCGTCGCCGGCGACATCGCCGACGGCGAGCGCTTCCTCGCGGAGCTCCGGCCCTTCCTCTGGCGCCGTCATCTCGACTTCGCGGCGATCCAGGATATTCACTCGATCAAGCGGCAGATCCAGGCGCACAAGGGCGGCGGTCGGATCGCCGTGCTCGGCCACAACATCAAGCTCGGCCGCGGCGGCATCCGCGAGATCGAGTTCTTCGCCCAAACGCAACAGCTGATCTGGGGCGGGCGCCTCCCGGCGGTGCGCGTCTCCGGCACCTGCGCAGCGCTTCAGGCCTTTGCGGAGATCGGCCGCATCACCCCGGAGGTCGCGGCGGAGATGACCGGCGCCTATCGCTTCCTCCGGCGCGTGGAGCATCGGCTGCAGATGGCCGAGGACCAGCAGGTGCATTCTCTCCCCGCCGACCTCACCGGGATCGCGCGCCTCGCGACGTTCCTGGGCTATCCCTCGGCGGAGAGCTTCACGGCGGAGCTCCTGGGCCACCTCGGCACCGTCGAGGCGCATTACGCGCACCTCTTCGAGGAGGCACCGTCGCTCTCGGGGCCCGGCAATCTGGTCTTCACCGGCAGCGAGGACGATCCGGAGACGCTCGGAACGCTGCGGGGGTTGGGGTATCAGGAGCCGTCGGTGGTCGCCGCGATCGTGCGCGGCTGGCACCACGGCCGTTATCGCTCCATGCGGAGCCAGCGCGCGCGCGAGCTCATGACGGAGCTGATCCCGAGCCTGCTCGCCGCCTTCGGCCGCACGCCGAACCCCGACACCGCCGTGCTGCGCTTCGACCAGTTCATGGAGCGCCTACCCGCGGGCGTGCAGCTCCTTTCGCTGTTCTACGCGAACCCGAAGCTTCTCGACATCGTCGCGGAGATCATGGGCGGCGTGCCACGCCTCGCGGAGCAGCTGGCGCGCCGGCCAAGCCTGCTCGATGGCGTGCTCGGCGCCGAGTTCTTCGATCCACTGCCGGCGCGGCCGGTACTTGCAGCGGAGCTTGGTCGGCTGCTCGATGGCGCTCGCGACACCGAGGATTTGCTCGACCTCGCGCGGCGCTGGGCCCACGACAAGCGCTTCCAGATCGGCGCCCAAATCCTGCGCGGTCTGCTCGACGGCGCCACCGCGGGCGCGGCCTTCGCCGATGTCGCCGAGTGCGAGATCGCGGAGCTGTTGCCTCGGGTCGCCGCCGAGCATGCGCGTAGCCACGGCACGGTCCCCGGCGGCGAGATGGCAGTGCTGGGGCTGGGCAAGCTCGGCGGGCGCGAGATGACGGTCACCTCGGACCTCGACTTGATCCTGATCTATGACGCGCCAGAGACCGCCGAAGCCTCTGACGGTTCGAAGCCGTTGCCGGTCTCGACATACTACATGCGGCTCTGGCAGCGCATGGTGAACGCGCTGACGGCGCTGACGCCGGAGGGATTACTCTACGAGGTCGACATGCGCCTCCGGCCCTCCGGCACCAAGGGACCGCTTGCGACCAGCCTCACCGCGTTCCGGAAATATCATGCGGAGTCCGCCTGGACCTGGGAGCACATGGCCCTGACGCGCGCGCGACCGGTTGCGGGCTCATCCGCTCTTGCGGGTCAGGTCATGGCCGAGATCGGCCGCATTCTCACGAGCGTCCGCGACGCCGATCGTCTCTTGATCGATGTCGCCGACATGCGCCGCCGCATCGCCGAGCAGCACCGTAGGCCGCCAATCTGGGAGGCGAAACATCGCCGCGGTGGACTCATCGATATCGAGTTCATCGCGCAGTACTTGCAGCTCCGCTGGGCGCATCAGTGCCCGGAGGTGCTTCGCCAGAACACCGGCGCCGCCCTCGCGTCGCTCGCCCGCGCCGGCGTGCTCGACGCTGGCGCCACGGAGGAGCTCGACCGCGCGCTGGCGCTCTGGCGCAACGTGCAGGGTCTCCTCAAGCTCACGGTCGAGGAGCCCTTCCACGAGGCGGCAGCACCGCCGGCGTTGCGCGCGATCCTGGCGCGCGGCGCCAGCGCGATTGACTTCGACCGGCTGAAATCGGATATGAGCGCCGCGGCAGCGCAGGTGCGCGCGTGCTATGCGCGGCTGGTGGTTCGGCCTGCGTCACGCGCGCGGCGCCGCCTAGGCATCACCGAGCCCGTCGTCACGGAAATCACGGAGGAAGAAATCGCATGAGCCTCGAGATCGGCGACAAAGCGCCCGACTTCACGCTGCCCACCGACGGCAACGGCAAGGTGTCGCTGAAGGACCTCAAGGGCAAGACGGTGATCCTCTACTTCTATCCGAAGGACGACACCAGCGGCTGCACCAAGGAGGCGTGCGGCTTCCGCGATGCGCTGCCGAATTTCAGCAAGACCGGCGCCACCGTGATCGGGCTTTCCAAGGACAGCCCCGCCTCACACGACAAGTTCAAGAAGAAATACAAGCTGCCCTTTACGCTCGCCTCCGACGAGGACACGAAGGTCGCCCAGAAATACGGCGTCTGGGTCGAGAAGAGCATGTACGGCCGCAAATACATGGGCATGGACCGCTCGACTTTCCTGATCGACGGCAAGGGCGTGATCCGCGGCCTCTGGCGCAAGGTGAAAGTGCCAGGCCACGTGGAGGAGGTCCTGGAAGCGGTGAAAGCGCTCTGAGCCTCAACGACACCCTGTCCGCGGCCGCTGTCGCCGTCCTCTCGGCGCCGGAGCCCGGTCGAAAAATCGTGCTCTCGCACGCGATTGCGAGGGCGTGGCGTCGCGGCGGGATTGCCGAGATCGACTGCGCTCGGCCGCCCGATCGCCCCGCGCGTCCGGAGCGACCACTCCTGCTGCCACCGCGCGAGATGCCGAAACGGCGGGCCGGCGGCGAGCGCGAGAGCCGCGTGGCGCTGCTGCACGCGCTCGCGCACATCGAGCTCAACGCGATCGACCTCGCGTGGGACCTAATCGCTCGGTTCACCGGCGAAAATCCCCCGCGCGAATTCTTCGACGACTGGATCGTCGTCGCAGACGAGGAGGCAAGGCATCACGGGTTGCTCGCGGAGCGCCTCGCGGCACTCGGCGCGGCCTACGGCGATCTCCCGGCCCACGACGGACTTTGGGAAGCGGCCGCCGCCACTGCCGAGGATTTCCTGGCGCGCCTCGCGGTGGTGCCGCTGGTGCTGGAAGCGCGCGGCCTCGACGTGACACCGGCGATAATCGGCCGGCTCGAACGCGCTGGCGACGTCGAGAGTGCCGCCGTGCTGCGCCGGATCTACGATGACGAGATCGCCCACGTCGCGGCCGGCAGGCGCTGGTTTGACTGGGCCTGCGCGCGCCATGGACTCTCGCCGGTCGAGACCTATCACGATCGTGTCCGCCGCTATTTTAAGGGCGCGCTCAAACCGCCCTTCAACGACGCGGCCCGCGAACGGGCGGGCCTCTCCGCGGCGTTCTACGCGCCGCTCGCTTGCCAACCGCGGAAATCCGCCGCAGAGTAGCGTCACACCAGGGGGAGCCGGAAAACCGGCTGAGAGGCTCCGAAAGGCGGAGCGACCCCTCGAACCTGATCCGGGTCATGCCGGCGGAGGGATGGGGTCGATGCATCAAACTCCCTTTCAGAAACCATGACGCCGCTCGTCATCACGCTCGTGCTCTGCGCCGCGATCCTGCATGCGAGCTGGAATGCCGTGCTGCGCGGTCGCGACGACAAGCTCTGGTCGGTGACGGTCATGAGCTTTGCCGCCACGGTGGTGGCAATCCCCGTGGTCTTCGTGCTCCCACTCCCCGCGGCCGCGAGCTGGCCTTATCTCGCGCTCTCCGTCGGGCTACAGGTGGTCTACAGCTGGTTTCTGGTGATCGCGTATCGCCTGGCCGACCTCGGCCAAGTCTATCCGATGATACGCGGCTCGGTGCCCCTGCTGGTGACTCTAGGCGCGGCGATCTTCGCGGGCGAGCATCTCAGCGCGCTCGCGCTCTCAGGCATCGTGCTGGTCTCCCTGGGTATCATGAGCCTCGCTCTGGGCAAGGGCCGCGCGCAGCCCAAGGCGGTGGCGGCGGCACTCGCCAACAGCCTCGTCATCGCGACCTACACTGTGACCGACGGCATCGGCGCGCGGCTCTCCGGTAACTCCTTCACCTACGTCAGCTGGATCTTCCTGCTCTACGGTGTCGTGATGCCCGCCGCCTTCATGGCGACGCGGGGCCGGCTGATCGTGCAGTGGAGCGCGCCAGAAACGCGCACGGTGCTCGCCGCCGGTGTCGTTCAGCTCGTGACCTACGGCACGGTGATCTGGGCGCTTACCATGGCGCCGATCGGTCCAGTCTCGGCGCTCCGCGAGACGAGCATCGTCTTCGCGGCACTCATTGGCCGGATGTTCCTCAGTGAGCCGCTGACCGCGCGGCGGCTCAGCGCCTGCGCGGTGATTGCAGTGGGCGCGGCATGCCTGGGGTATCTCGCTTGAGTCCGTCGCCCGACGATCTCGTTGCCCACGTCCTCGACATGCTGGGCGACTGGGGCGGCGTCTCCGCCCGGCGCATGTTCAGCGGCTACGGCCTGTTTCGCCAGGGCGCGATGTTCGGCCTCATCGCCCGCGACACGTTCTATCTTCGCGTCGATGACCGAAACCGGCAGGACTTCGCGGCCGCGGGCTCGCGGGTCTTCGCCTATCGCCGCGAGCGACGCGAGGTCGAGCTCCGCGGCTACATGGAATGCCCGCCGGACATCCTCGAGGACCCCGATGAGATGCTCCGCTGGGCGAAGGCCGCCGCAGCGGCCGCGCTCGCCGCGCTTGCGGAGAAGCCGTCGGGCAAACGGCGTCGCGCGCCGAAGCACGCCGCGAAACCGAGCAGGCCGCGTTAGCTCTTCGGCACCTCAGCCGCCGCGGCGTCCACGCCCTTGATACGCTGCGCGAGTGAGGCCTCGAGGAAGCGGTCGAGGTCGCCATCGAGCACCTTGTCGCTCTGGCTGGTCTCTACGCCCGTGCGCAGGTCCTTCACAATCTGGTAAGGCTGCAGCACGTAGCTGCGGATCTGATGGCCCCAGCCGATGTCGGTCTTGGCGGCATTCATGGCATCGACCGCGGCCTCGCGCTTCTGAAGCTCGATCTCGTAGAGCCGGGCCTTCAGCATCGCCATTGCGTGATGCCGGTTCTGATGCTGCGAACGCTCGCTCTGGCATGCCACTACCACCGCCGTCTCGAAACCCGGCGGCAGGTACGTGAGCCGCACGGCGCTGTCGGTCTTGTTGACGTGCTGGCCGCCGGCACCCTGAGAGCGGTACGTGTCGACCCGGAGGTACTTGTCCTCGACCGTGACCTCTATCTTGTCGTCGACGACGGGATAGACCCAGGCCGAGGCGAAGCTCGTGTGCCGGCGCGCATTCGCGTCGAAGGGCGAGATACGCACGAGCCGATGCACGCCGCTTTCGGTCTTGAGCCAGCCATAGGCGTTCTCGCCGCTGATCTGTAGTGTCGCCGACTTGATACCCGCTTCCTCGCCTGGGCTCTCCTCGAGCCACTCGACCTTGTAGCCGTGCTGCTCGGCCCAGCGCGTGTACATGCGCAGCAGCATCTCGGCCCAATCCTGCGCCTCGGTGCCGCCCGCGCCGGCGTGCACCTCGAGGTAGGCGTCGTTGCCGTCGGCCTCGCCCGAGAGCAGGCTCTCGAGCTCACGCTTTCCGGCTTCCTCACGCAGCCGATTGAGTGTGACCTCGGCGTCGGCCACCATGGCCTGGTCGCCCTCGGCCTCCGCGAGCTCGATCAGACCGAGCGTGTCCTCAAGCTCGCGCTCGATCCTGCGATAGCCTTCGACGCCGCGCTCGAGGCGCGAGCGCTCGCGCAGCAGCGCTTGCGCCGCCGCGGGCTTCTCCCAGAGGTTCGGATTCTCGACGAGGGAATTGAGCTCGGCTAGGCGCCGGACCGACTGGTCCCAGTCAAAGATGCCTCCTCAGCAGCGCCAACGACTTCCTGATGTCGTCGGCAGCCGCCTGATGTTCGGCGCGCATGACTTCACTCCGAGAACGGTGGACTCTGATGGCGTCAGTATAAGCCGCCGGTGCCCGCGGCGGGAGCGGTTCGTGTTGGCATCGGCCTCGGCGTCAGCGTCGGCGTGATGGTGGCGCCCGGAGGCGCGGTTCCCGGCGGCAAGGCCGAGACGCCGCTGACGTCGCCGCTGTCGGGTCCTAGCGCACCGTCAGGGCTGCCGCCATATTGCGGCGCGTCGCCCAGAATCGCGTCGGGCTCGTCGCCGGTGGGCTCGCTGCCGGGCTTGAAGGCCTCGAAGATCACGCTCTTGTCACCCACCTCGGCGAGCCGGCCGGAGGTCGCATTGACGCGCACCATCCGGATGCCCGGTGGCACGCGGAACGGGATGCCCGGCGTGTCCTGCAGCGCCGCCGCCATGAAATCGCGGAACGCCGGCGCGGCCACCGTGGCGCCCTGCTCCCGTCCGCCCAACGGCACCGGCTGGTCGAAGCCCACGAAGACGCCGACGGCGAGATTCGGCGAGAAGCCCACGAACCAGGTGTCGTTCGGTCCGTTGCTGGTGCCGGTTTTGCCGGCAAGCGGCTTGCCCACGGACGCGATCACGCGACCCGTGCCGCGCTCGATCACGCCTTCGAGGATATGCACGATCTGATAGCAGGTGGTGGGATCCTCGATCTGCTCGCGCGTATCCGGCAGCGCCGGCGGATCCTGATGCGCCCAGGCGACTTTGGTGCAGCCCTCGCAGGGCCGCTGGTCCGCGCGGAAGATCGTTGCGCCGTTGCGGTCCTGCACACGGTCGATGAAGCTCGGCGTGATCCGCTTGCCGCCGTTGACGATCATCGCAAAGGCCGTGGTGAGTTTGAGCACCGTGGTCTCGCCGGCGCCCAGAAGCATCGAGTACTCCCGCGGCATGTGATCCATGATGCCGAACTTCTCGACGGTGCTGCCGACGGCGTCGAGACCGATCGCCTGGCCGAGCCGCACGGTCATGAGGTCATGCGATTGCTCGAGGCCGACCCGGACGGTCGTGGGGCCGAATACCTTGTTATCGAAGTTCTTCGGCGTCCATGGCTCCTGGCCGGGTCCGAGATCGATGGTGATGGGCGCGTCGAGGATCACCGACGACGGAGTGTAACCGTGGTCGAAGGCGGACATGTAGATGAACGGCTTGATCGCCGAACCGGTCTGGCGTTTGGCCTGAACCGCGCGGTTGAACTGGCTCATCTCGTAGCTGAACCCGCCGGTCATCGCGAGCACGCGGCCAGTGTGCGGATCCAAGGCCACGATCGCGCCGGAGACTGCCGGGATCTGGCGCAGGCCGAAGAGTGGCTCCTTGGGCGCCGCCGGCGCCGTGCCAGCGGTGCCCGCCGCGACCGCCTGCGCCTTCAGCTTGCTGTCCTTGGGGGGCTCGGCCTTCACCGGCTCGACCAGGACCACGTCGCCGGGCGAGAGCACGTCGCCGGCGTTTTTCGGGGGCGGACCGACCTTGGCCTCCTCGAGCGGCTTTTTGGCCCAGGTGAGCTCGCTGAAGGGAATGCGCGCGGTGGATTGATCGGGGAAGCCGATGCTTGCGCCCTCGGCATCGGTGCTCAACACCATCGCCAGGCGCCAACCCACCTCGTCGGCGCCCGGCGGCACGCCGAGCGCGGCGAGCTTGGTCCACCACTCCGTGCGGATATCGAGATGACTGAGGGCGCCGCGATAGCCATGGCGGCGGTCGTAGGAGATCAAGGCTTGGCGCAGTGCCCGATCGGCGTAGCCCTGGAGCTTGGGATTGAGGCTCACGCGCACGGAGAGCCCGGCCTGATAGAGGTCCTTGTCGCCATAGCGCGCGACCAGCTCGCGCCGGACCTCCTCGGCGAAATAATCCGCCTTCACCAGCTCGGTCTCGTCCCGCTTGTGCAGCGTGATCGGCTGCTCTTGCGCCTGCTTCGCCTCGTCGGCGGTGATGAAGCCGGCCTCGACCATCCGATCGAGGACCCAATCGCGCCGGGTTTTCGCACCCTCGGGGTTGCGGACGGGATTGTAGTTGTTGGGCGCCTTCGGGAGTGCCGCGAGGAACGCCATCTCGCTGAGGCTCAGGTCGTCGAGCGACTTGTTGAAGTAGTTGAGCGCCGCTACTGCGACCCCATAATTGCCGCCGCCCAGATAGATCTCGTTGAGGTAGAGCTCGAGGATGCGGTCCTTCGAGAGGACCTTTTCCATCTTGAGCGCCAGCAGCGCCTCGCGGATCTTGCGCTGGATCGAGAGCTCGTTGCCGACCAGGAAGTTCTTCGCGACCTGCTGAGTGATCGTGGAGGCGCCGACGGGCCGACGGCCCGCGAAATGCCGCACCACATCCATCAGGCCCGCGCGGATCATCGCCTCGAAATCGACGCCGGGGTGACTGTAGAAATTCTTATCCTCGGCCGCGAGGAAGGCCTTGATCACCAGCGGCGGCATCGCCTTCACCGGTACGAACACCCGCTTCTCGGTCGCGTACTCGGCGAGCAGGCGGCCGTCGCCCGCCTGGATTCGGGTCACCACCGGGGGCTGGTAGTCGCCGAGCTGGGTGTAGTCCGGCAGGTCGCGATTGAAGTACCAGAGCGTGAGCGCGACGAAGCCCACCCCGGCAAGGCCGACGAGGACCACGAGTCCGAACAGAAACCTGATAAATCTCACCACTTTTCGCCGCCTGGCCCCTGCGCTCCAAGCTATCAGCGATCATTAATGTAGTGGGTTTATGGCCTGAGTGCGGCAGCGGCGCAAATTAAACTGTTGACGGATCAGGCGAAAAAAATCGCAGTGGTAGAGCCGGCATCCCACAGAGCAAGCACCCCAAAAACGCAACCCAATCAGGGGTGGGGAAGCCATTCAAAATGTTGGGGAAGTGCCATCCCTGTTTCATGCGTCTTCTAACCATGCCCGGTGATCTCCACCGATACCATGGGGATGGCAATCGCATTTACGGATTTCACCCCAATTGGAATCGTTATCGCCATGCCGTGTTTATCAGATTAGTGTTTCGAAATGCCCGCGACCATCATAAGCAAGAGCGGGGAAATTCGATCCATCACGCCTGATGAAATGCAAAAACAGTTGGATATAACCCGGTTGTGGGATGGGCTCTCGCCAGTGTTCGATTTCACATCCCGCATAGATCAGTCCGTCACCCTCCTGCATCTCAATTCCTATGGGGACGCCTGGATTCAACCACAACACACTCCGAGGACAGCCGGGGGGAATCCGAATGGATATAGTCAGAGAGATTTCGCACGCGGGACGATCCGTGTGGGGCTTCAAAATTTCACCTTGGGAATAAACGCGCGTATATGAATAGGTCGGGACCAAATCCAGATCGGTGAGACGGCACATTTCCGGCTTGATCCACTCCAACATGGCATCTAGACCGAGATCGCCGTATAGCCTCAGACTCGACGGACATTGATTGTCCCCCCGGGTAAATCGATTTTTCGCGATGAGGAGACGATAATAGCCTTTGAGGTAATCCAGAATCTCCTCGGGGAGGATTTCCCTCACGAGGAGATAACGATTTTCACGAAAGGTCATCGCCAGTGTGGGCCCTCCATCCATCCCACCAGGGACGAACGCTCACCCTTGGTGATGGGTGTGACGCGATGAAAGAGAATGCTCGGGAATACGATCATGGCCCCACGAGAGCGAAGTTCTTCCGGATTGGGATGGACAAACCGCTCTAGCTGGAGGTCTCCACCTTGATACCGATCCGGCTCGGACAATTGCACCACCACTGAGAGCTTTCGATCCGCTATCGGGGTTTTCGGATTCCCTGTGGGGAAGACGATCGCTCGCCAACCGTTGCGGTGTCTCGCTACGCCCATAATGGACCTCTCTCCGGTGCGAATCTAGGTGGCGGACGATTCCCTCACCACTGGCATCACCGCGATTTCCAGCCCAACCGGCATCCCACGGGAGCATCCCAAAAGCATCCCGAACCTGGAAACCGAATCCGCTCTAAGGCTCAGATTTCCCCGGGCTTTGGTGAGTGCGGCAAGAATACCAAGACCTTGTAGCGACCATTTGGCTAGCTTCCCGGGCACCCCGGGGGTCCCCGGTCACAAGAACCGATTGTGGTCCGCCGATCTCGTGTTTATCTTGGGCTTGCGAAATACCGCGGTCCGTCCGGGAGGGCTTTCGAGCCATCGGACGGCGTCGCGGCGGGATTTTCGAGTTCGGCGCCCCGAGGGGCGTCGCCGCTTCCCGTCCGGGACGCTCGCGACCGACCGGTCGTCAAGAACCCCGAAGCCGAAAGAAGCAGCTCATCCGACATGGCCATCGCTCAAGCAATAGCGCCGCTCGACGGAGTGCCCGGAGACTGCACTGGCTTCGCCCAGACTGAGATAGCGCCGTCGTCCGTCCTTCGCGCGGAAAGCGCGGCGCGCTCCGGAGTTATGCGCCATGCCCAAACGTATGTTGATCGACTCGACCCACCCCGAGGAGACCCGGGTGGTCGTCGTGAACAACGGCAGCCGTCTCGATGAGTTCGACTTCGAGACGTCCACCAAGAGACAGATCAAAGGCAACATCTACCTCGCCAAGGTCACGCGGGTAGAGCCTTCGCTCCAAGCCGCATTCGTCGACTACGGCGGCAATCGCCACGGCTTCCTCGCGTTCAGCGAGATTCACCCGGACTATTACCGGATCCCCGTCGGCGACCGGCCGCCGGATCGTTTCCGCCCGCAGGAGCGCACGCCTGAGCCCGAGCCGGAGCACGGAGACACTGCGGAGCTCGAGGCCGAGGAAACCGCTGGGTTGCACCAATCGGCTCTGCCCAACCTCGGCGTGGAGGACGACTTTGCTCCGGATGCGCCGGACCCGTCAGATGAGCCTTCGCACGAGCCCGGCTCCGGCGATGCACCAGCCCTCAGCGCCGGCGAGGCGATGGCAGTCGAGCCTGCACCCGAGCCCGACGCGCCCACGGCGCCGCTGATCTCGCCGCAGGAGGAGCCGCCCTTCCCCATGGTGGCCCCGGCGCGCATCGAGGCGCCGACGCTGCGCGACGAGCCGCCGAGCATCGATGCCGGCGTGCCGTTCGCCGAGGGCGCGGAGACGCCAGCGCTCCTCGGCGAGGATTTGATCGCGATGAGCGAGCCGGCACCCTCGATGGCCGAGGGGGGCGAAGGTACCATCGCGGAGGCGGCCGCGCCGGCGCCAGTTGCCGAGCCGATCGAGACCATCGGTGGTGACGAGATCGAGGACGTGAGCCGCCAGCGCGCGCGGCGCTATCGCCCCTACAAGATCCAGGAGGTGATCAAGCGCCGGCAGATCATGCTGGTACAGGTGACCAAAGAGGAGCGCGGCAACAAGGGCGCGGCACTCACCACATACCTCTCGCTCGCCGGCCGCTACTGCGTGCTGATGCCGAACACCGACCGCGGCGGCGGCGTCTCGCGCAAGATCACCAACATGGCCGACCGCAAGCGCCTCAAGGGCCTGGTCGAGGACCTGCAGATTCCCGACGGTATGGGCGTGATCGTGCGTACCGCTGGCAGCGAGCGCTCCAAGGCCGAGATCAAGCGCGATTGCGAGTACCTGCTGCGGCTCTGGGACGAGATCCGCGACCACACGCTCAAGTCTACCGCGCCCGCCCTCATCTATGAGGAAGGCAATCTCATCAAGCGCTCGATCCGCGATCTCTACGCGCGCGACATCGACGAGGTGATCGTCGAGGGCGAGGACGGTTACCACACCGCGAAATCCTTCATGCGGATGCTGATGCCGAGCCACGCGAAGCACGTGCGTCTCTATCGCGATCCGACAGTGCCGTTGTTCCAGCGTTATCAGATCGAGGGGCAGATCGACGCCATCCACTCGCCGGTGGTGCAGCTCAAGTCCGGCGGCTACGTCGTGATCAACCAGACCGAGGCGCTGGTCGCGATCGACGTCAACTCGGGCCGCGCGACCCGTGAGCGCAACATCGAGGAGACCGCGCTCAAGACCAACTGCGAGGCGGCGGACGAGATCGCCCGCCAATTGCGGCTGCGCGACCTCGCGGGCCTGATCGTGATCGACTTCATCGACATGGAGGAGCATCGCAACCAGGTGACAGTCGAGCGCCGCCTCAAGGAGGCGATGCGGCACGACCGTGCACGCATCCAGGTGGGACGCATCAGCCCCTTCGGCCTCCTGGAGATGTCGCGCCAGCGCCTGCGTCCCTCGATCGTCGAGGCCTCGACCCAGCCCTGCCCACACTGCGGGGGCACGGGCCATATCCGCTCGACGGAGTCGACGGCGCTCCACGTGCTGCGCGCCATCGAGGAAGAGGGCATGCGGCGCCGCTCGGCGGATGTCTCCGTCGCGGTGCCAACCAGCGTCGCGCTCTACATCCTCAACCAGAAGCGCGCGATGCTGGCAGCGGCCGAGCAGCGCTACCACTTCCGTGTCACGATCACGCGCGACGACACGCTGATCCCGCCAAACATGCGGCTGGAGCGCGTGCGCGCGCTGACGCCCGACGAGATCGCCGCCCTGCCGCCGCTGGAGGTTCCCGAGACGCCCTACCTTGACGAGGAGGAGGACGAGATCGCCGACGTGGCGGACGTGGAAGCCGACGTGGTCGCCGAGGAGGGCGTCACTGAGGCACGGGAGGACCGGCACCGCGAGGAGCACGGTCGTCCGCGCGAGCCTCGGCCCGAGGGCGAGGACAGTCACGGCCGGCGACGGCGGCGGCGCAGGCGGCGCGGCCGACGCGGTGACGGTGAACCGCGCGAGAGCCACGGCCACGCCGAGCAGCGGAACGGCGACCGCGCCTTCACCGAGGCCCAGGAGTTCGCCGCGGAGGAAATTGCCTCGGGCGATGCGATGGACCCGACCATCGACC
>DATEGF010000361.1:0-19415 GCA_035280245.1 Allostellaceae bacterium | reverse complement strand
TCGCCGGGCATCTGCCCTGGGTGGCGCCCGGGGACAGCGGCGTGGTGCTGGCGAAGGTCAACGAGATGAACGCGCGGCTGGACGCGCTCGACCAGAGCCTCGACAAGCGCCTGACCGAGCTCACGACCAAGACGACGGGCTCGGAGGACGCGACGCACCGCATCGATGCCACGCTCGAGCAGAACGGTAAGCATCTCGACGCGCTCGACAAGGGGCTGACGCAGTTGTCGGCTGGCGTCGACGGCTCTACGACGGCGGCCGGAACCCGCGATACCGCGATCGAGGAGCAGGCGCGCAAGCTCGAGGCGGAGCTCGGCGCGCAGGGCCGGCATCTCGAGACGCTCGACAAAGGTCTCGCCGATCTCACCACCGGCGGCGGCAACATGGCGCAAGAGGCGCAGAAGCTCTCGGTCGCGCTGGCGGACCAGCGCACTCGGCTCGACGCGCTCGATCAGCGGATTCAGGCCCTCGCCACGGGCACCGAAGCCGCCAACAGCGCCGCAGTCGGTCGCATTGGCACTCTGGAGGACCAGGAGCGGAAGTTGAATGCGTCCCTGGGCGCGCAGAGCGATCGCGCGGCCGCCGTCGGAACGCGGCTCGAGACGCTGGCGATCGCGATCGATACGGCCAATGCGTCGGCAGCGAGCTTGCGGGACGATACCCAGAAGCTGACCGCCACGCTCAAGGTCCAGTCCCAGCGTCTGGAGTCGGTCTCGGCCTCGACGGACAGCGCCAACGCCGGGGCCGCGTCGCTGCGCGACGAGACTCAGAAGCTGAACGCGGCGTTGAAAGCACAAGGCGACCGGCAAGACGTGGCGCTCAAGGCCGAGGGCGCGCGGGTGGACACGGCGCTCAAGGACCAGGCCGGCCGCATCGACGCGGTCTCGGGCTCGGCCGATCGCGCCAACGCCGCCACCGCGCGCCTCGACGAGGGAGCGCGCGGACTCGAGGCGACGCTCAAGACTCAGGGCGAGCGCCTCGATACGGTGTCCAAGTCGGCGGACGGACTCAGTGTCGCTACCACGAAGCTCGCGGATGATGCGCAGAAGCTCGACGCGACGGTGACCCAGCAGGGCGAAAAGCTGGTAACCCTTGCCGGGCAGGCCGACAGCGCGCGGGCGGCGGCGTCCACGCGGTCGGCGGCACTGGAAGACGAGACCCGCAAGCTCGGGGGCGCCCTTGCGGCCCAAGGAGACCAGCTGGCCACGGTCGACAAGCGCCTCGATGCGCTGACGGGCGCGAGCGAGAGCGTCAGCGCCACGGCCGCAGCGCTTGGTGACGACGCCAAGAAGTTGGCGGCCAGCCTGGCAGACCAAGGCAATCGCCTCGACCTGATGGACCGGCACCTCGATACGCTCGGCGCGGCGGCCAATACCGCGCGTGCCGCAGAAACCAGCATCGACGGCGACAACAAGAAGCTGGCCGCCGCGCTGGCGGATCATTCCGGTCGCCTTGGATTGCTCGAGAAGCGCCTGCAGGCGGCCTCGGATTCCGATCTGACCAACGTCACGGCCTCGGCGCAGGTTGCGCGCACGGCGAGCCTCGAGGAAACCACGGGCAAGATGGGTGCGCAGCTCACCGACCAGGGCGCGCGGCTCGATCGCCTCGAGACGACCACGGGCTCTCTGCAGACGGCCACCACGGACCTCCAAGGCCGCGCGACTGCACTCCAGGACAAGGCAGCGCCAGGGATCGACAAAACGGCCCTGCTGGATCGCACCGACGTCGCCCTGCTGTTCGCGGTCGACGCGCTTCGCACCACGCTGGCGACCTCCCGGCCATTTACCGCGGAGCTGCAGACTGCCGAGGGGCTCGCTCAGCAACGGCCCGAGGCGCTCACGGCGCTCCGCACGCTGGACGAGCGTGCGTCCCGTGGCATCCCCAGCATGGCGGCGCTGATCTACCGCCTCGGCCTCGTCGCGCGGGACGCGCATCGGGACCAGACCACGAAGCGCGCGGGCGACAACGCGTCGGGCGGCAGCGTCATGAACAAGCTCCAAGAGATCGTGATCGGCAAGGGTGGCGATCCCAATACGCCGACGGATCAGACCGCTCTTGATGCCGCGCTGGGCGCCGCCGACGCGGCCCTCAAGAACGAGGATCTGACGTCCGCGATCTCCGCCTTGAAGCCGATCGAGCGCACCGCGGGCGAGACGGCCGCCGCTTGGATCCGGGACGCGGAGGCGCGTCTCGCGGCCGAGACTACCCTGGCCAGTCTCGATGCGGCTCTCGCGCGCCGGCTGCGCGAGGGCGGCTCGGCCTCGACAGCGAAGCCCTAGGCTAAGGCTGGATCTCCGGGTCGAGGCGGCGTCAGCCGACGCCGACCCGCTTCATCAGCGCGCCTGCTTTCGCGAAGTAATGGTCGTTCATCTCGGCGTCGAAATGGTTGGCCCAATCGCCGATCACGCCGCGGCGGAAATGCGAGGAGCGATCCTCGGTCCCGCTCGGGCGGCCGCGGCTCAGCTTCTGGAACGCGGCGCCGGCCATGCAGGTACGGGCGGTCTCCAGACTGGCGTCGACCCCGAGGAAGCGCAGGACCGGCTGCAAAGCCGCTTCCGAGCGACCCAGGAGGTCGGCATAGCGCACTTCGATGTACTGGCCGGGATGCTGGGCTCCGAATTCGAAACCGGCGGTGGTCTCCCCGACCCAGATATTGATGTAGTACCGGAAGTAGCCGGGCATGTCGCCGAACTTCTCTTTCATCGTCTCCGGGTCCGTGCGCTGGCCGAGATACCAGCCGGACACCGCGGCATCCCGGGGATCGCGCAGCATGTGGATGAACTTCGCGGCGGGGAACTCGATCCTCAGTCCGTCGAAGGTGCGAACGTTGTCCGGCGTCTTCTCGCCGACCGCGAGGACCGGCTTTCCACGAATCTGCCTGTTCATCATCAGCAGCATCGCGGTGGCGTGCAGCGCGTTGAACTCGGTCGTCTCGAAGAGCGGATACCCCTCGATCTCCCGATAGATCAGCGCATTCTTCTTGATGAGGTAGCGGTTGTAGTCCTCTACGGCTTGCTGCAGCGCCCCCACGAGGAAGGTGACGAAGTGCCCCTCGCCCTGGCAGCTGATCTGCGGATGCTGATCGAGCAGGACCTGGAGCCAGGTCGTCCCCGCTCCGATGCCGCCACCGATAAAGAAGAGCTGCTTGGATAGCAGCTGCCCGAGCTCGGCCAGGATCGCCCGGTAGTCAAAGCTCGACGCGGGCTTCGCGTCGGTATCGGGCGGCAATTTCTCGCTCATCGCCAGCGCGTCTCTCGGATGGCCGTCACAGGTTCATAATGCTCGCGAAGCGCTGGAGCGACGAGTGAAATGACATTAATGTCAGAGAATGCTCTTATCTCGTGTGGACCCGCGTAACCGTCACTAGAAACGCGGCGTCCTACACCACCGGTGACAGCCCACCGTCGACGTTGATCGCCGTGCCAGTCACATAAGAACCAGCGTCCGATGCGAGGAAACAGGCGAGGTTCGCGAATTCCTCGGCCTCGCCCATGCGCCCCAGTGGAATGCCGGCACCCTGTTCCCGGATATAGGCGGCGAGCGGGACATTCGTTCCCGCCCCGCGATGGCGGCGCGCGATCTGGTCGCTGATGATGCGCCCGACCAGGAGGGCGTTGACCAGCACATTGTCGCTCGCGCACTCGCTTGCGAGCACCTTGGTGAGTGCCATGCCCGCCGCGCGCGAAACCGAGGTGGGCGCGCTCGTGGCGCGCGGCGCCTTCGCGGCGGTCGCGAGCACGTTGATGATCCGACCCCACCGCCGCGCCCTCATCGGCGGCAACACGAGTCGCGACAACCGGATCGCCGCGAAGAGCTTGAGGTCGAGGTCGGCCTGCCAGATCGAGTCGGTGATGTCCTCGAACTTGCCGGTCTGCGACGTGCCGGCGTTGTTGACGAGGATGTCGATCTTGCCGAACCTCGACAGCACCGCATCGTAGGCGCGCTGGAGCGCCGCCGGGTCGGTCACGTCGCAGGGAAATCCGGCGACTGCGCCTCGGCCAGCCGCGCCGATCGCCGTCTCGGCGGCCTCGAGCGTGTCGGCGCTCCGCGCGAGGATCGCGACCTCGGCGCCGGCCTCGGCAAATCGGATGGCGGTCGCAAGGCCAAGGCCCTTGCTGCCGCCGGTGATCAGGGCCGTGCGGCCATCGAGTCGGATCTCCATCGTGCGATTATTGCTGCTGATAGGGAAAGCAGCGAGACCGCTCCAGCGACAAGCCGAGGTGCCGGCCGAGCGCCTCGATGGCGGGTCCTTGCTCCGGATAGGGGTCGCCGTTGTCGGGACCCACGATGATCGTCCGGAAAGCCGTGTCCTCCTTGCCGCCCGGGGGCAGCATCGCCGTGACCAGCGCCGCGCCCTCGGCATTCCGGAGCGTCAGGAACAACGGCATTTCGCGCTGGATGTGCGCCTTGAGGCCTATCTCCTGCTCGACGAAGGACTTGGAAGCCGGCTGATAGCTCCGCTTGGCCTTTTCCATCCCGCGGCAGAAATGCTTCTCGACCGCATGATGCATCGCCAGCGATTCCGCCGCGGCTTCCTCCACGGTCTCCAATCGGAACCAGGTCTTGTCGCCGGGCGCGTCGCAGATGTATCGCATTCGCCCTCCGATTCGCCGATGAGCATGCGAACCCTCGAGAGATTAGATACGATGCATCGAACCGCACGCAAGGGCTTCGCGTGCGGCGCAGCGGGGATTCCGATTGGAGACGACGCTCTATCTGCCGGTGAAGCGCTTCCTCGAGCGGCTGGGCTTCGAGGTGAAGGGCGAGATCGACGGCTGCGACCTGGTGGCGCTGCGCGGCGGCGAGCCGCCCGTCGTGGTGATCGGCGAGCTGAAGCTCAGCTTCACTCTCGAGTTGGTGCTCCAGGGCGTCGACCGCACCGCCGCCAGTGATGAGGTGTGGCTTGCGGTCCGCGCGTCCGCGCGGGGCCGCGGCCGCGAGGCTGATCCGCGCGTCCGCAAGCTCTGCCGGCTTTTGGGCTTCGGTCTGCTTGGTGTGTTCTCGCGCGGGCACGTCGAGTTGCTGGTCGAGCCGCGTCTATGGCGGCCGCGCCGCGATCCGAAACGGCGCTCGGCCTTGGTGGAAGAGCATCGCCGCCGCCAAGGCGATCCGGCCGCCGGCGGCAGCACGCGGGCACCGATCATGACCGCTTACCGCCAGCGCTCGCTCATCTGCGCCGCGGCGCTTCAAGCGGGCGCCCGCACGACCCGCGAGCTCAAAATCGCCGTGCCCGACGCGCCCAAGATCCTCCTGCACAATGTCTACGGCTGGTTCGCGCGGGTCGAGCGCGGACTCTATGCGCTCACGACCGAGGGCAGGGCGGCGCTCGCGCGCTGGCCTCGGAGCGCCTACGCGGGTCCCGAGGAAACGACGGCTATCGCGGAGCCTGCGACGGCAGTTCCGCGGGCGTGATCGACAGGTCGAGCCGCTGACCGCGACGGAGCACCACCAGAGGGATGGTGCGGCCCACGCGATCCTCGGTCATGAGACGGTGCAGATCGTCGATATCGGCGACCCCGACGCCGTCGGCCGCGATGATGATGTCGCCGTCGAGCACGCCGGCCTTGCGCGCGGGCCCGCCCGCACCCGTCGATTGCACCAGCACCGCCGAGCCTTGCTCGAGCCCGTGGAAGCGCGCGACCCGGCGCGGCAGCACCACGTTCTGGCCGCCGACGCCGATGAAGCAGCGTCGGACGCGGCCCTCGCGGATCAGGCGCGCAGCCACGAACTCGACCGTATTGGACGAGATCGAGAAACAGATGCCTTGAGCACCCGCGATGATCGCGGTGTTGATGCCAACGACCTCGCCTCGCGAATTGACCAGGGGGCCGCCGGAGTTGCCGGGGTTGAGCGCGGCATCGGTCTGGATGACGCTGTCGATCAGCCGGCCCGAGCGTGCCCGGATCGACCGCCCGAGGGCACTCACCACGCCTGCGGTCACCGTGCACTGGAAGCCCAGCGGATTGCCGATCGCGATCACCAGCTGCCCCACGCGGAGCTGGCGCGAATTGCCGAGGCGGGCGAAGGCCGGAGCAGGCCCGTCGAGGCGCAGCACGGCGAGGTCGGTTTCGGGGTCGTCGCCGACCACGGAGGCGGCGGAGACGCGACCGTCGGGCGCGGTCGCGCGGATGCGCGTGCCGCCCGATATCACGTGGCTGTTCGTCAGGGCATAGCCGTCGGGCGTGAACAGGACACCCGATCCGCTGCCCGCGGACCGTCCGGAGTTCTCGACCTGGATATGCAGCACCGCCGGTCCGACCAGATCGGCCGCCCCCACAACGGCGCGCGAATAGGCATCGAGGAGTTCGGCGTCGCGATCACCACTGGGATCGTCAGGCTCTGAGGGCGAGCTCTCGCCGGCCGAGACCGGCAGCAGGACATCGCGCTCGGGATGATGTGTCATGAGAAGACAGAGCGCAGGTGGGGAGCCGATCGTGCGAGCGCAAGAGGACTGCCCGACAGACCGTCCGGCCCGGCGTGCATTCCTCCGGAGTTCGTGCTTGAATGAATCCATGCCCAAAGACGAGGGGAACTGAGCTATGTCGACGACTATCTGGTCGAGCGGTGCCGCTTATATGCACGGTCGCTATATGCCGCTGGAGGAAGCGGCAATACCGGTGACGGACCTGGCGTATCGCCGATCGGACGTGACCTATGACGTCGTGGGCGTGTGGGGCGGCTCCTTCTTTCGGCTGGACGACCACCTCCGACGGTTCCGCAAATCGATGGCGGCGCTGCGCCTCGATCCCGGCGTCAGCGACGACGAGATTCGGACCATTGCCGCCGAGTGCGTCCGCCGCACCGGCCTACGCGAGGCCTATGTCGCGATGGACTGCCTACGCGGCAAGGTGAAGCCCGGGATGCCGCGGCATCCCATGAACTGCCAGAACTACCTGCTGGTCTATGCGATGCCGTGGGTCTGGGTGATCTCGCCCGAGGTGCAGGAGCGCGGCGCTCATCTCATCATCGCCAAGACCCCGCGCATCCCCGAGGAGTCGATCGATCCCACGGTGAAGAATTTCCATTGGGGTGATCTGACGCGCGGGCTGATGGAGGCCTATGACCGGGGAGCCGATACCTGCGTGCTCCTCGACTACGAGGGATTCGTGACGGAAGGACCGGGCTTCAACGTGTTCTCGGTGACCGATGGCGTCGTGGCGTCGCCTGACCGCGGCGCGCTGGAGGGCATCACGCGCCTGTCGGTGATCGAGCTCTGCCAGGGCCTGGGCATCAAGTCGGAAATTCGCCCGATCTCCGCGATGGAGTTCAGGGACGCCGACGAGATCTTCCTGGCGACCACCGCCGGCGGCATCATGCCGGCCTCGCGGATCGACGGACGGATCATGGGCAACGATCGCCCCGGGCCGATCTCGTCGAAGCTCCGCGAGACGTTCTGGGCGAAGCGGGCCGAAGGCTGGCACGCGACGCCGATCGACTACGGCGCTTAGTTTTCTGCAGGAGCGTTGTCGCCGAACCCTAGCATCTGAGATTAGTGCCTGGAGGTAGTACCGAAGTGTCGTAACGCATCCAAAACCAAGGGGGTAAATCAATGCGCTATGTGACAAGACTGGCGACATGCTGCGCCGTGGTGGCGGGCATGATGGGATTCGCAGCCGGAAGCTGGGCTCAAGACGTGAAGAGCCCGACCATGGACGCAATCAAGAAGCGTGGCGAGCTGATCTGCGGCGTCGATACCGGTATTCCCGGATTCGCGTACCAGGACGCCGCGGGCAAGTGGCAAGGTCTCGATATCGCATACTGCCGCGCGATCGCGACCTCGGTGCTCGGCAGCGCCGACAAGGTCAAGTACATCGGGACCACCTCGAAGGTCCGCTTCTCGGTGTTGCAGTCCGGCGAGATCGACGTGCTGATCCGCGATTCCACGCTGACGCTCACACGCAATACCGAGCTCGGCCTGGCGCACGGCGCGCTCAATTTCTTCACCGGCGAAGCGTTCATGGTGAAGAAGTCGCTCAATGTCGCGCATGCGACCGAGCTCAACGGCGCCACCATCTGCGTGCTCACGGGCACCACGCTGGAGCTCAACATCGCCGACTACGGCCGCGCCAACAACATCAAGATCAACACCTTGCTGTTCGAGCGTCCGGAGGAGGCTTTCGCGGCGGCCGAGGCCGGCCGGTGCGATGGCTACACCGACGACGGCGGCAGCGTCGCGGCGGCACGGTCCTCCATGAAAAACCCGAAGGACTGGGTGATCCTGCCGGAGCTGATCTCGCGCGAGTTCCTGGGCTCCTATACGCGCCAGGGCGACGAGCGCTGGAACATCCTGGTGCGCTGGGTTCACTACGCGATGCTCGAGGCCGAAGTGCTCGGCATCACGCAGGCGAACGTCGACGAGATCAAGAAGAGCGCGACCAATCCCGAGGTTCGCGGCTTCCTGGGTCTCGAGGAGACCTTCGGCAAGAAGCTTGGCGTCGACAACGACTGGGCCTACCGCATCGTGAAGGAGGTCGGCAACTACGGCGAGAACTACGACAAGTATTTTGGTCCGCTGGAGCTGCCGCGCGGTTGGAACAACCTCTACACGAAGGGTGGCCTGCAGTACCCGCTGCCGTGGCGGTGATCGCAGTCTGAGATAGGAAGGGATTGTCGGAATGGTCAGGCGCCCGTCGCGGCGCGCCTACATCGGCCAATGGGTTTTATTGGCCGGCGTGGTCGCCTTCGGCTGGCTCTTGGCCGACATGGTCGCGGGGAACTACGCCAGGAAGAACCTGCATTTCGGGTTCGGCTTCCTCGTAGAGCCTGCGCACTTCGACCTCCCCTTCCATCTCATCTCCTGGACGCTGTTCGATACGTACGGGCGCGTCCTCCTCGTCTGCATCCTGAACACCGCGCTCGTCGCGGCGCTGGCGATTGTGACTGCGAGCGTGCTCGGCCTGGTGGTCGGTGTGATGCGGCTCTCCGTCAATTGGCTCGTGCGCAACATCGCGCTCGCGTTCATCGAGTTCGTGCGCAATACGCCCCAGCTCGTGCAGTTGATCTTCTGGTACGTGGGCGTGCTGCAGACGCTGCCCCCGCCGCGGAACGGGATCCACCTGCCTGGCGGCGTCAATCTGAACGTCCGTGGCCTCTATGTGCCGGACGCGGTCATGCGTCCGGACGGCGGATGGCTCGCCTGGGTCGCTTTCGCGCTGCTCGTGGCGACGCCTTTCGTCTGGAAACTGCGGGTTGGTGCCGCCCGCGTCGGCGCAAAGGCGTTGCTGCTTCCGCTCCTGGCGGCCGCCTTGTTCGCCGCAGGGGTCGATCACGTCGAATATCCCGAGGTCAAAGGATTTAACCTAGCCGGCGGAACCCAGGTGCCGCCCGAGCTCGTGGCGCTCTGGATCGGTCTCTCGGTCTACGCCACGGCTTTCATCGCCGAGATCGTGCGCGGATCGATCGAGGCGATCCCGACGGGCCAGCACGAGGCCGCGCAGGCCCTCGGATTGAAGGGGATGCAGCGGCTCTTCCTGGTGGTGCTGCCGCAGGCGCTGCGCATCATGGTCCCGCAATTGACCAGCCAGTACCTCAACATCATCAAGAGCACCACGCTCGGCGCCGCAGTCGGCTACGGGGAGCTCATGCAGATTTTCGCGGGCACCGTGATGCAGCAGGCGGGCAAGGAGATCGAGACGATGGCGATCGTCTGGGCGATCTTCGTGGCGATAAACTTGGCGGGCTCCAGCTTGATGAACTGGTACAACCGCCGGGTCACGCTGGTGGAGCGCTGACCCATGCAGCGCGCGCTCAAGCTTTTGCGTCGGGTTTGATCGATGGAAGTCGCGAGCCCAGCCATCGCTACCGGCGCCAGCAGGCCCGGAACCGGTTCCGGCGGCCTGGTCCCGGATAAGGTCACCGGGACCGTGAGGCGTGCCCTCTCCTGGCTGCGGCAAAATCTTTTCAGTTCGATCCCCAACACAGTGCTGACCCTTGCCGTGGTGGCGGTCCTTGCGTGGGCCGTGCCGCCCTTCGTCGAGTGGGCCGTGACCGGCGCGACGATCACGGGCAGTGCCAAGGCTGCGTGCACCGGCGACGGCGCCTGCTGGACCTTCATCCGCATGCGCCTCCCGCAATTCTTCTACGGCCACTACCCCAGCGAGCAGATGTGGCGGGTCAACGTTGCCGGTCTGTTGCTGCTGGCCTTCAGCATTCCGGTGCTGCGCGACAACACGAAGCGGCGCGGCTTGTGGTTGCTGTTGCTCCTGGTCGCGTTCCCGGTTCTTGCGGGCGTACTCCTGCTCGGCGGATTGCCTGGGCTTCCCTATGTCGATACCACCGAATGGGGTGGGTTGATGCTCGATGTGTTGATCGCCTTCGTGGTCGTGGCGGGGTCGATTCCGTTCGGGGTCTTGCTCGCGCTTGGCCGGCGCTCGCAGCTGCCGATCGTCCGCACGCTCTCGGTCGGCTTCATCGAGCTCTGGCGCGCCTCGCCGCTGCTGACCGTCATAACGATGTCGGCGGTGATGCTGCCGCTCTTCCTGCCGGACGGCGTGCACATCGATCGCCTGGTCCGCGCGCTGGTCGTGCTCGTGCTCTTCAATGCCGCCTACATGGCCGAGACTGTGCGCGGCGGCTTGCAAGGCGTCGAGGTCGGGCAGGAGGAGGCGGCTTACTCGGTCGGCCTCAAATGGTGGCAGGTACAGGCCTTCGTCGTGCTGCCACAGGCGCTGCGCCACGTCATGCCGGGGATCGTCAACAATGTCGTCGATCTCTTCAAGGACACGACGCTGGTCACGATCATCGGTCTCTTCGACATCCTGGGCGCGGTCAACCAGGCAATCAAGGATCCCGCGTGGCTCGGCCTCGCGCACGAGGGCTACGTCTTCACGATGGTGGTGTTCTTCGCCTGCTGCTTCGCGATGTCGAGCTACGCGCGCCGCATGGAGCGGCGCCTCAACCGGCATCGGACCGGACGGCACTAAGACCGCACGATCGTATCAGCTGCATCATTTCGCCGCAGCGCGGTGATGCTTGCGGCACCATCTCGCCTGCGCGTTGGGCGCGATGTCTCTTGTCCATCGGCGCAGATGTCGCTCGCCACGAATGCGACCGCGCCGGCCTCAACCGCAAAGCATCGACGCAACGGTCCTATGCACACCCTGACCGATCGGTCAGCGATGCCTACATCCGGGCTCGCGTGAAGCCTGAAACGTCTCTCTCAAGGAGTGTTGCATGAAACAAATTTCACGAGTCCTGAGCGGAGCGGTGCTTGTGATCGGTGCTTTCGCGGTCGCGTCGCCGCTCGCATCGGCCGCGCATGACGTCTACCCGCCCGGTTGGAATCAGCCGGCGCCCAACCTTCCGCGGGCGACCTACGTCTTCAAGTCAGGATGCGGCTGGAGTGACTATCAACTCTACTCAGCGGACCAGACCGGCTGCGGGTCGCCCAAGTCGCATCCCATGAGCTATGGCCCGGTGATCTACCAAATGAACCCGCAGGGCGAGCGGTATCACCGGGTGAATTGACGCAAGACCATCGCGGAGCGCGCTAATGATCGCTCCGAGATGTTGGCGCGGCCGTGGAACTCTGCGGCCGCGCCGCCGTTCTGTCGTCGGCGTACAGAAGAAAATTCAGCGACTGGTTTTTGAAGTGGAGCTCAACCCATGCTTGAGAATAGATCCCGAGTCCGGACGCCCGTGCGTTGGGTCGCTGGTGTTCTGGAAAAGTCGAGCGACCTCGTGACCATCGGAGGTGGCCTGATCGGTCTGGCTCTGATCGTGGCCGTGGTGGTCGTCGGGCTGCACGAGCGCCAATCCTCGTTCCGGTCAGCGTCGCCGATCGAGTATTCAGAGGGCGGCTCCTCCCGCTAGCGCGCCGGGAAAACCGCCTAGTCTTTCGGCAGGCGCGAGCACATACTCGGCAAGTGGCGTGGAGGACCACCCCGATATGAAGGGCGGCCGGGCGCGAGCGGGGTGGCGCAGGGATTGCAGATGCGGCCCGTGTACGGCCGATTGGGGGAAGGGGCCTCGCGTGAGCGATGCCAACGCGAATAGGGAGATGCCGGCCGCGGGCTTCGACGAGATGCGCGGGCCCGAGGGCTGCTACGCCAAATACGAAGCGATCCGCCGCTGGCTCGATGGGACGCCGGCCGGGACGGTTGCGCTGAAGCGCGCCGAGGCCGAGCTGCTGTTCCGACGCATCGGCATTACCTTCGCGGTCTATTCCGAGGGCGGTGACCCCGAGCGGCTGATCCCGTTCGACATCATCCCGCGCGTCCTCGATGCCGAGGAATGGCGGTCGCTGTCGCGCGGCCTCACGCAGCGCGTGCAGGCGCTCAATGCGTTTTTGCGCGACATCTACCACGGGCGCGAGATCCTGCGCGCGGGCAAGGTCCCGGAGCATCTCATCCTGCACAACGAGGGGTTCCGGCCGGAGATGCAGGACCTCGACACGCCCCAAGGCGTCTATTGTCACATCTCCGGCATCGACGTCGTGCGCACCGGACCCGATCAGTTCTACGTCCTCGAGGACAACTGTCGCACGCCCTCTGGCGTCTCCTACATGCTGGAGAACCGCGAAGCGATGATGCGGCTCTTCCCCGACCTCTGCGCGCAGCATCGGTTGGCGCCTGTCTCGCACTATCCCGAGGAGCTCCTGGAGACGCTGAAGTCCGTGGCGCCCGCGAATTGCGCGGGCGATCCCGTCGTCGTCCTGCTGACCCCCGGCTCCTACAACAGCGCCTACTACGAGCACTCTTTCCTGGCGGACGAGATGGGGATCGAGCTGGTCGAGGGCGCCGACCTCCTGGTCGACGACAACGTGGTCTACATGCGGACCACCGAAGGACCGCGGCGCGTCGACGTGATCTATCGCCGGATCGACGACGATTTCATCGATCCGCTCGCGTTCCGTCCCGACTCCGTGGTCGGCACGGCGGGCCTGCTCAACGCCTACCGCGCGGGCAACGTCACGCTCGCGAACGCCGTTGGCACTGGCGTCTCGGACGACAAGGCGATTTATCCCTATGTGCCCACGATGATCCGGTTCTATCTCGGCGAGGAGCCGATCCTGCAGAACGTCCCGACCTACAGCTGCGGGCGCGCCGAGGATCTGGGCTACGTGCTGGACCACCTGGCCGAGCTCGTGGTGAAGGAAACCCGCGGCTCCGGCGGCTACGGCATGCTGGTGGGGCCGCGGGCGACTGCTGCCGAGCTCTCGGCTTTCTCCGAGAAGCTGAAGGCGCGGCCCGCCGACTACATCGCGCAGCCGACCCTCGCGCTCTCGACGTGCCCGACCTTCGTCTCGGAGGGCGTGGCGCCGCGGCACGTCGATCTCCGGCCCTTCGTCCTCGTGGGTAAGGAGATCCGGATCGTGCCCGGCGGCCTCACGCGTGTGGCCCTCCGCGAGGGCTCGCTGGTGGTGAACTCGAGCCAGGGCGGCGGCACGAAGGACACCTGGGTGCTGGAAGGCTGACGCGACATGCTGAGCCGCACCGCCGACAGCCTCTATTGGCTCGCCCGCTACGTCGAGCGCGCGGAGAACATTTCGCGCGCCGTGCTTGTCGGCCACTGGATGGCGAGCATGGCGCGCTCGCTCGGCAACCCCGGCAACGAATGGGAATCGACCCTGATCGCCAGCGGCTGCGCGCCCGGCTTTCGCGCGAAGTACGCCGAGATCACGCCGGCAAACGTGGTCGACTATCTCGTGCGCGATCCCGAGAATCCCTCCAGCTTGATCTCCTGCATCGAGACGGCTCGCCGCAACGGCCGCGCGGTGCGCACCGCGCTCACCGTCGACATGTGGAACGCGCTCAACGAGACCTGGCAGCAGACGCGCCAGAAGCTGGCGTCCGGTTTCGCGCCGGAGCAAGTGAGCGAGGTGCTGGAGTGGGTGAAGCAGCGCTCGCAGCTCTTCAACGGCGCCTATGCCAATACCATGCTGCGCGACGACGCCTACTATTTCACGCGGCTCGGTACATTCATCGAGCGCGCGGACAACACCGCGCGGCTCCTCGACGTGAAGTATCACGTGCTCCTGCCGCACAGCGAAGGCGTGGGCGGAGCGCTCGATTATTACCAGTGGCAGGCGATTCTGCGCTCGGTATCGGGGTTGCGCAGCTATCACTGGGTCTATCACGACCGGCTGAAGCCCTGGCTCATCGCGGAGCTGTTGATCCTGCGGCCGGAGATGCCCCGCTCGCTCGTGAGCTGCTACGACGAGATCGCGCGTACCCTCGATCTCCTGGCCGAGGCCTATGCGGGGAAACGCGGTGAGTGCCACCGGCTCGTGGGCGAGGTCTTTGCGCGGCTCCGCTACGGCCGCGTCAAGGACGTCTTCCAGCAGGGACTCCACGAGTTCCTGACCGAGTTCATCAACCGCACCATGGTCCTCGGCGACGAGATCGCGGCGCTGTACTTGACCTAAGAATCTTGAACCACCAAGGCACCAAGGGATCGAGCTCTCGCATGATCGCCACTGGACTCGTGATCGATTCGCCTTCTACGCTGCCCGCTATGTAAGGGTCTGCCATCCTTGGTGTCTTGGTGGTTCACCTTTCCTCGCTCAAAGAATCTATGAAGCTTCGCGTTCATCACCAGACCGTCTACCGCTACGAAAGACCGATCCCCTATTCGATCCAGACGCTCCGGGTGAGCCCGCGCTCCTATGAGGGCTGCGCGGTGCTGAATTGGAGCGTGCGGGGCGAGGGGCGGCGGGAGCTGCCGTCGCTGATCGACGGCTTCGGCAATCTGACGCATTGCCATACGGTGACGCGACCGCACGCGGAGATGACGCTCTCGGTCGAGGGCGAGGTCGAGACCACCGATACCGCGGGCGTCGTGCGCGGCGCCCACGAGCCGCTGCCGCCGCTGTTCTTCCTGCGAGCGACGGCGCTGACCGCGGCGCATCCCGCGATCGCGGCATTGGCGGGAGAGGTCGCCGGCGCGCCTGCGGTGCTGGCGCGCCTCCACAACCTCATGAGCGCCGTCCGCGATGCCATGGACTATCAGATCGGCGTCACGGACGTGCAGACGGCCGCTGCCGACGCGCTGCAGAAGGGTGCTGGCGTCTGCCAGGACCACGCGCACGTCTTCATCGCGGCGGCCCGGCTCCTCGATGTCCCCGCGCGCTATGTCGGCGGCTATCTCTGGACCGGACCCGAGAGCCGCGATTACGACGCGAGCCACGCCTGGGCCGAGGCCTATGTGCCGGATCTCGGCTGGGTCGGCTTCGATCCCGCGAACCGGATCTGCCCGACCGCGTCCTATATCCGCGCCAGCATCGGCCTCGACTACTGGTCGGCGGCGCCGGTCCGGGGCGTTCGCAAGGGCGCGTCGGCGGAGACCATGGCGGTCAAGGTGACCGTGGGCGTGGGCGACCAGTAGGTCCGCATCAGCCTCCGCGGAAGACCGGAGCGCGCTTTTCCTTCCAGGCCGCCAGGCCCTCCACGAGGTCGGTGGAGCGCATGCAGCGCAGCACGTCGGCATCCACTTCGGCGGGATCGAGATTGCCGCGGGCGATGGCGTTGAGCGCGCGCTTCATCCCTCGCACCGCCAGCGGCGCCCGCGAAGCGAGCAAGGCCGCGAACGCATCGACGCGTGCCGTGAGCTCGTCCGCGCGGACGATCTCATCGAGGTAGCCGATCTTCAGGAGCTCTTGAGCGCCCATGGGCATGCCAGTCAGGAACAGGCGCTTGGCGGCGCCGAGGCCAAGCCGGGTCACGTAGCGGCGCAGGCCGCTCAGGTAATAATGCACGCCGAGCCGGCTTGCGGGCATCCCGAGCTCCATCCCCTCGACCCCGATCCTGAAATCGCAGGCGAGCGCCAGGTCCGTGGCGCCGCCATAGACGCCGCCGTTGATCGCGCAGATCGTGGGGACCTTGAGGTCCTCGAGCTCGTCGACCATGCGCTCGAAGAGGTCCGGGCCGGGCTCGGTCGCGACCACGTCGGCCGCCTCCGTCTTGAGCGCACCCAGATCATACCCCGAGCAGAACATCGAGCCTGCGCCGGTCAGGACCAGGACGCGAACGTCCGCGTTCCGCTCTACGGCGGCCAGCAGGTCCCGGAGCACGTCGACATCGCCGCGCTCGATCCGGTTGCGGTGCCGCGGCCGATTGAGCCGGATGGTGGCGCGGTCCTGGGTGATATCGAGCGTGGGTGGGCTGGATGCGGGCGTGTCCGGTGCTGCTGCGACGGTCACAAAATGCCTCCTTGGCAGGCCATGGCTTGAGCCGCGACTCGGGTCGATTCGCCGGGCTCTCGACCGCTCGAGTACCCGAGTCGACTGCAGAAATCCATGGAGTCGCGACCTCCCGATGGCACCGAGGCGGGAAGCGGAGTAAAGGGGATTCCCGATGGAGGGCAAGCGAACATTGGGGTTATCGTCGGTGGGCGAGGGTTCGGGGGGCGCGGGGCAATGCAGAAGGCAGCGCCGATCGAGACCAGCGAGGGCGACGCCGACGCGGACCAGAGTTGGCGGCAGGTTCACGGCATGATCCCGCTCACGCAATCCAAGATGCACGCGGTGCCGGCGCCGACGCCCGCGCTCGAGCCGCCGCTGCTGCCGCGGCGCTCGGCGCTCGCCATCGAGATCCTGTCCTTCTTCTTGATCGCGTTCCTCGTGGGATCAGCGCTGCTGTTCAATCTGACGGCGCCGCGGCCGACAGTCTCGGGGTCGCCCGCGGTCACGGTCCCGCTGCCGCCCAAGCCTGTGGAACCGGCTGCTGCGGCGTCGGTTGCGGCACCGGTCGTCCAGGAAGCGCTTCCCGCCGAGCCCGAACCGTCCGCCGCCGCGCCGTCCCCGCCACCGGTCGTCCAGGAGGCGCCTCCCGTCGAGCCGGAGCCGGCCGCCACCGCAAACCTGCCCGAGGTGGAGCCGCAAGCGGGCTCGCCGCCCTCAGCGCCGCAGGCTGAGAGTGAAGCGGTGCCGCAGCAAGAGCCGCCCGCGCAGACCGCGATCCTGCCGCCGGCGGATGCTCCGGTCGTCGAGGATGCCGCCCCTCCCGCCGCCAGCGAGCCCGTGTCACCATCACCGCCTGCGACGGCCGACGAGACGGCGTCCCTGCCGCTCCCGGTGGGCGAGGCGGAGGCGCTCATCCGGCGTGGTAACGAGCTGTTGGCGACCGGCGATGTGGTGGCGGCACGCGCCGCCTACGAGCGCGCGGCGGCCGGCGGAAGCCGGACCGCCGCGATGGGCGTCGCCAAGACCTACGATCCGATCTTCCTGGCGCAGACCGGCGTGCGCGGCCTCCGGGGCGATCCCGCGCGGGCGGCGCTCTGGTACGGGAAAGCCGCGGCGGCGGGCGACCACGACGCGCAGCAGCGCCTGAGGCGGCTTCGCGCGCAATATCCGCAGTGAAGAGCCGCGCTAGCCCGCGATTGCCGCTCGGAAGGACATCTCGAGCGCGGAGGGCGTGATGTTGCGCGTGATGAACACGATGCGCGACCGGTGGTCGGTGTCCGGCCAATCCTGAAGCTCACGCGGCGGGTGTACCACGTGCTGCACCGCATGGAGGACGACGGGCCCGTCACGGCCTTCGACGGCGACGATGCCCTTGACGCGCAGGAGGTCCGACCCCCGTAGCGAGGCTAGAGCCTCGAGCCAGCGCGCGAGCCGGGGCCAGGGCAATAGCCCCTCGTGCACCAGGCAGTGTGAGGAGATGCCGTGCTGGTGATCGTCGTGGGCCCCGTGGTTGTGGTCATGCGGCGTGAGCTCGGGCAGCGAGGCGCTCCCTCCCTCCGACGGTGAGCCGAAGAGCGCGTCCGGCTCGATCGCACCGTGGACGACTGTGAGGATCGGCGCCGTCGCATTGAACGCGCGGAGCCGTTCGCGAACTGTGGCGATGGCGCCCGGTGACGCGAGATCGCTCTTGGTCAGCACCAGGCGATCCGCCATCGCCGCTTGCTTCGCGGATTCGTAATGCTCCCCGAGCTGGCCGGGCGCGTTCACGGCGTCGACGGTGGTGATCACATGATCCATGCGGTAATGCCGGGTGACACCGGGATCAGCCATGAGCGCGTGCAGGATCGGCGCGGGGTCGGCGAGCCCGGTGGTCTCGATGAGCACGCGGCGGAACGGCGGCACCTCGCCGCGCTGTCGCCGGTCGAACAGGCTTCCGAGCGTGTCCACGAGGTCGCCGCGGAGCGTGCAGCAGAGGCAGCCGCTCTTCAGCAGCACCGCGTTGTCGAGTGCGGTCTCGATCAGAAGATGGTCAAGGCCGATCTCGCCGAACTCGTTCACGATCACGGCCGTGTCGCCCATGCCGGGGTGGCGCAGCAGGCGGTTGAGCAGCGTGGTCTTGCCGCTGCCGAGGAAGCCCGTGATCAACGCGGCGCCGATCGGCTCGTTCGGGAGAAGGGCGCTCATGGGGCGATCCTCGCACAGGGTTGATCGCCTGCAAACCGCGCCCCTAAGATCGGTCCATGAGAACGGCCGCATCGGCGCTCGCTCTGGGTCTGCTCCTCGCGCTCGCGCCGGGCCTTGCGCATGCCGACCCCTTGAGGATCCGGATTGGCTGGGCGCAGGCGCCGGGCCACCTGGCGCCGCTCATCAGCGAGCTGCAGCGCCGCCATCCCGAGGTGTTCCGGCATTTCGGCGAGAGCTACGTGGCCGAGCCGTTCCGGTTTCAGGGCAGCACGCCGCAGATCGTGGCACTGGCGGTGGGCGATCTCGAGGTGGCGGCGTTCGGATCGAGCGCCCTGGCGCTCGCGGTCACCAACGCGCATCTCGACGTGCGCATCGTCGCCGACGTGATCCAGGACGGCGTCGCGGGTCACTTCAGCCAACCCTATGAGGTGCGCAAGGACGGGCCGATCCAGTCGATCGAGGATGTGAAAGGCCGTCGGATCGCGACCAACGCCATCGGCTCCGCCAGCGACGCCGCCATGCGGATCGTGCTGCATCGGCATGGCGTGCTCGACGCCGATATCACGAGCGTAGAGACGAATTTCGCCAACATGCCCGCGATGATCGAGGACGGGAAGGTCGACCTGATCGCGCTGCTGCCGCAGTTCGCGCCGCGGATCGAGGCGAGCGGCAAATATCGCGCGCTCTTTCACATCAACGACGCCTTCGGCAACATGCAGACCGTGCACTGGGCCATGCGCGCGGATTTCATCGCCGCCCATCGTGCCGCGGTGGTGGATTTCTTCGAGGACCACATCCGCGCGCTCCGCTGGTTCCTCGATCCCGCCAACCGCGCGGATGCGCTGGCGATCGCCGTCGACGTGACGAAGCTGCCGCCCGACAATCTCGCCTATTGCTTCACGCAGGGCGACTGGTACCGCTCGCCCGACGCCAGGCCCGAAGTCAAGGCGATCCAGATCGAGATCGACGAATCCGCCAAGCTCGGTATCCTCCCGAGCGCGATCCAGGTCGAGCCCGATTACGTCGATCTGAGTCTCATCGAGGAAGCCAAGCACCGCATCGACGGATCTCAGTGAAGTCGCTGGCGAAACACCCTCACCCCTCACCCTCC
>DATEGF010000360.1:0-12506 GCA_035280245.1 Allostellaceae bacterium | reverse complement strand
TCGCGGAGCGGATCACCACCCTCGGCGGCACCGCCGAGGGGACGGTGCAGGCGGTGGGGCCGCGCACGACGCTCGCGCCCTATTCCCTCACCATCAGCTCGGGGCCGCAGCATCTCGAGCCGCTCTCGAGCGCGCTCGCGGCCTTCGGCGCTTCCGTGCGCCAGGCGATCGACGAGTCCGCCGGCTTCGGCGATGCCGATACCGCCGACCGCTTCACCGAGGCGAGCCGCGAGACCGACAAGCAGCTCTGGTTCCTTGAGGCGCACCTGCACTCCTAGAAGGGGCGCGCAAGGCCCCGTGGGTTGATCCCCTCCGCCGCCGCGACTACCGTGAGCGCAAACGGGGGAGGGGAGCATGCCTTTCAAGATCACGGCGCTCTACGCCGGCATCAACGGTCTCATCCTGCTGGTGCTCGCGATCCGCGTCGCACGCCAGCGGGGCATCTCGAAAGTCGGACTCGGTACCGGCGGCGACTCCGTACTCGAGCGCGCCGTCCGTATTCACGGCAATGCCGCCGAGAGCATTCCGATCATCCTGATCCTGCTCGGCCTCGCCGAGGCCTGCGGCTCCAAGCCATGGCTGCTGCACGGCATGGGCATCGCGCTGACGCTCGGGCGGCTGCTGCACATCTGGGGCCTGACGCAGTCATCGGGCACGTCCTTCGGGCGCGTCGCCGGCATGAGCCTCACCTGGCTCGCACTCGCGGTGGGCGCGATCCGCGCCGTCGTCTACGGACTCAGCCAGTTTTGATCTTGCCGTCGATGTGGCGATCGAGGCCGATCGCGGGGATGCTGAGCACCATCTTGGCCTCGAGCGTCGCATTCGCCTTGAGCTTCCCGTCGGTCAGCGCCTTGCGCACGGCGAGCTCGATCTCGCGCTGAGAGGTGATCCCCACCACCTTCAGGAACTTGCGCACTTCCATGTTGAAGGTGTCTTCGTTCATTTCGTGGCCTCCTCTGTCTGAGGGCGACGCCGATCCCTTGGCACCGCCCGCCGGGATCGCCATAGTCTAGCAAAGACAAGCGACTGGGGAGACCACCCATGAAGCTGACGCCGGCGCAGATCGCGGAGTTCGAGGAGCAGGGTTTCCTGTTCCTGCCGAGCCTCTTCACGCCCGAGGAGATGAGCCTCCTGAACGCGGAGGTCCCCGGCCTCCTGACGGCGGACCGGCCCGAGGTCGTGCGCGAAAAGGGCACCGAGGCGCCCCGCACGGCCTTCCACGTGCAGACCTGGAACGAGGTCTTCGCGCGCCTCGCGCGCCATCCGCGGCTGGTCGAGCCGGGGACGCAGCTCCTGGGCGCCGACAAGCTC
Organism: Allostellaceae bacterium; assembly: GCA_035280245.1. Taxonomy (GTDB): domain Bacteria; phylum Pseudomonadota; class Alphaproteobacteria; order ATCC43930; family CGMCC-115725; genus DASZHJ01. The sequence goes on along the minus strand of DATEGF010000360.1, from coordinate 11,195 downwards.
TACATGCACCAGTTCAAGATCAACGCGAAGGCGGCCTTCGATGGCGCGGTCTGGCAGTGGCACCAGGACTACGGCACCTGGTTCGAGGACGACGACATGCCGGCGCCCAGGGCCATGAACATCGCGCTCTTCCTCGCGGAGGCGAACGAGTTCAACGGTCCCCTGATGTTCATCCCGAAGAGCCACCGCACCGGCAAGCTCGCGGCCGGCCACGACGTCACCACCACCAGCTATCCGCTCTGGACCATCGACAACGAGACCATCACGCGCCTCGTGGACCAGGGTGGCATCGTCGCACCCAAAGGCCCGCCGGGCTCGGTGCTGCTCTTCCACTGCAACCTCGTGCACGCCTCCGGCTCTAACCTGACGCCGTGGTCGCGCTGGATCGTCTATCTCTCGCTCAATCGCTGCGACAACGCGATCCGCCGCTTCAGTCGGCCCACGCACATCGCCAACCGCGATTTCACGCCGATCGAGATGTTGCCGGATGATTGCCTGATCCGGTACGCCCGCGAGCGCCGCCCCGCGGCGGAATGAGTTCAGTCGCTTACGCGGTCAGCATGGGTTGGCGGGCGGCATGCTGACCGCGGAAAACAAACGTCTACGCGGTCAGCATGGGTTGGCGGGCGGCATACTGACCGCGGAAAACAAACGTCGCGTCCTCCTCATCACCGGGGCGAGCCGCGGCATCGGTGCCGCGACGGCGCGGCTCGCCGCCGCGCGTGGCTATGACATCGCCGTGAATTATGCGTCGAACGCAACGGCGGCCGAGGCGGTGGTCGCCGATGCCGAGCGAACGGGTGCACGGGCGGTTGCCATTCAGGCCGACGTCGCGCGCGAGGCCCATGTTGAGCGGCTCTTCGCTGAGACCGAGCGCCGGCTCGGTCCGCTCGCGGGCCTCGTCAACAATGCCGGCATCGTGGGACCCGCAAGCCGGCTCGACCAGGCCGAGGCCGCGACCATCAAGTCCGTGATCGATCTCAACGTCATGGGCGCGTTCCTCTGCGCTCGCGCCGCGGTGCGCCGGCTCTCGACGAAGCACGGCGGCAAGGGTGGCGCCATCGTGAATGTGTCATCGGGTGCGGCGACGCTGGGTAGTCCCGGCGATTTCATCTGGTATGCCGCTTCCAAGGCCGCGGTCGACACGCTCACCATCGGCCTCGCCCGCGAAGTCGCGCGGGAAGGGATTCGCGTCAATGCCGTCGCCCCAGGCCTGGTCGACACCGATATCCACGAGGCTACGGGGATCACCGACCGGGTTGCCGCCATGAGCCCGACGATCCCGCTGGGCCGCCCCGGCACTGCCGAGGAGATTGCAGAGACCATCGTGTTCCTGCTATCGGATGCCTCGTCCTATGTCACCGGCGCGGTGCTTCGGGTCGCCGGCGGGCGCTAATTCACGATTCGTTTCCGCGCCTTCGATAAACTTCATCCAGCACAATCCGACGTAGCTTTTTGCCAGCGCCACCGATATTCGCTATGAGAAGCGCGCCGATGTCGTCCCCGCACGCTGCCGCACCTTCGCGCAGACCCCAGAAGGATCCTCCCTCGGACGGTCCGCTCGCGCTCTACCGCGCGCGCCGGGCGATGGGCACGCTGTTGCCCGATCCCGCCCAGGAGCTCGCGATCGAGAAGCTGCAGAGCCTCTGGCGCGCGCTCTTGAGCTACACGCCCAACAATGGCGCCCATGGCTGGCGCGCGCGGCTGGGCCTGGCGCCCACGGCCGATCCGCCGCCGCATGGGCTCTACATCTACGGCAGCGTCGGCCGCGGCAAGACCACGGTCATGGACATGTTCTTCGATGCGGCGACCCTCGAGCGGAAGCGGCGCGTGCATTTCTATGCCTTCATGCTGGAGGTGCATGAGCGCATCCACAACCGGCGCCGCGAGAAGGGCGATCCCATCGCGCCGGTCGCCAAGCAGATCGCGTCGGAGGCGATCCTCCTTTGCTTCGACGAGTTCGACGTGACCGACATCGCCGATGCCATGATCCTGAGCCGGCTCTTCGAGGCGCTCTTCGCCGAGGGCGTGGTGGTGGTCGCGACCTCGAACCGCGCGCCCGACGATCTCTACAAGGACGGCCTGCAGCGCGACCGCTTCCTGCCCTTCATCGCGCTCCTGAAGCAGAAGCTCGACATGCTCGAGCTCGACGCGATCCGCGATTATCGCCTGGCGCGGATGCTGGGCCGCCAGGTCTATTTCACGCCGGCAGACGACATGGCCTATCGCGCGCTCGAGCGGGCTTTCGCCGATCTCACCGACAACGCCTCCGCGCGGAGCACGACGCTCCTGGTGCAGAACCGTTTCGTCGTGGTGCCGCGCACCGCCAAGGAAGTCGCCTGGTTCACTTTCGAGCAGCTCTGCAAGCAGCCGCTGGGCCCCGCCGACTATCTCGCGATCTGCCGTCAGTTCCATACCATCGTGCTCGAGGGCATCCCCAAGCTTCGGCGCGAGCAGCGCGACGCCGCCAAGCGCTTCAATATTTTCATCGACACGCTCTATGAGGCGCACGGAAATTTGATCTGCTCGGCCAATGCGCCGCCCCAGGAGCTCTATCCCCAGGGCGACGGCACCTTCGAGTTCCAGCGCACGATCTCGCGCCTCATCGAGATGCAGAGCGCCGACTACATCGCCGCGCGCCGCGACTGACACCCGCGACGGGCGACCTTGCCGGCGGCTCAGACCGCGTGCATGCTCGTTCAGGAAGTCGCCTTCTTGGGGGGAGCGCGCGATGTCCCACGACCATGACGATGTGACTCAGCCGGCTCAGCACCTGCACCGCTGCGGCGGCCTATTCGGGTGCGGGGACGAGAACGGCACCGGGGTGTTCCGCGAGGACATCAAGGACGCGGCCTTCGATCCTCGCGCCGCCGACCGTCTCCTGCACATGGACGAAGTCGATCAGGAGAGGCTGGACGGCTATCTGAGCACCCGCGGGCGCTCGCGCAGAGCGCTGATGCGCGCCAGCAGCTTCATGGGCCTGCTGGCGGCGGTCGGGCCGTGGTTCGGCAAGGTCGCGCAGGCTGCCCCGGCGACGGGCGCGACCGGCAGCGCGCGGAAGGACCAAGGCCGCGTCCACGTGGTTGACTCCAATAAGGAGAGCGTGCACCTCGGCGTCTTCGACACGACGCTGGCGCCGCTGCTCACCGTGGACTCCGGCGACACCATCAGCTTCCCGAACACCTGGTCGCACTTCCTCAACGAGCTGCAGCCGGGTGTCGCGGTGGACAAGCTCGCCAAGCTCCGCACCGACAATCCCGGGAAGGGGCCGCATTCGATCATCGGCCCGATCGCGGTCAAGGATGCCGAGCCCGGCGACGTGCTGGAGGTGCGTTACAAGAAGTTCGAGCCCTTCACCTGGGGCGCCGTACTCAACAATCCGGGCTCGCTCGGTACCGGTCTGCTGCCGCAGGACTATCCGCAGGGACAGGTGAAATACCTCGACCTCGATCTGCACGCCATGAAGGGCAAATTCGCCAAGGACATCAGCGTGCCGCTGAAACCCTTCCAGGGCACCCTCGGCCTGGCGCCGCCCGATGGCTATTACGCGCCGCTCAGTCCCGGCGTCACCAGCTCGGTGCCGCCCGGGCCGCATGCCGGCAATCTGGATCTGAGCGAGCTCTCCGAGGGCTCGACGCTGTTCATTCCGGTCTGGAAGCCGGGCGCGCTCATTTTCACCGGCGACTCTCATGCCGTGCAGGGCGACGGCGAGATCAACCTGTCGGCCCTGGAGACGCGTATGAAGGAGATGCGCATCCAGGTCATCCTGCACAAGCAGAAGAAGTTCGATTGGCCGATCGCGGAGACACACACGCACTGGATCGTCGTCGGTCTCGACAAGGACCTGAATGTCGCGATGACGCTGGCGGCCCGCAACGCCATCAAATTCCTGGCGTCGCGGGCGAAGCTCACGGAACTCGATGCCTACGCGCTCTGCAGCATCGCCGTGAGCTTCCGCGTGACCCAGGTGGTCGACATCGTGCGCGGCGTCCACGCGATGATTCCCAAGAGCCTGTTCTCGGGAGCGCTGCGGTCGCAGATCGGCATCGTGTGATCGCCCCCAGCGAGCCCCGTGACCTTGCCCGAGAGGGCGAAACGAGGTAAGACGCGCCTCGCATTTCCGCAGGTCTCGTGAGGACACGAAGCGCATGGCACGCAACAAGATCGCATTGGTGGGCGCTGGACAGATCGGCGGCACGCTCGCTCTGCTCGCGGGATTGAAGCAGCTTGGCGACGTCGTGCTCTGCGACATCGTCGAGGGCGTGCCGCAGGGCAAGGCGCTCGATCTCGTTCAGGCGTCGCCCGTCGAGGGCTTCGATGCCCGGCTCGTCGGCACCAACGATTACTCCGCGATCGCCGGCGCCGACATCGTGATCGTGACCGCGGGCGTCGCGCGCAAGCCCGGCATGAGCCGCGACGACCTCATCGGCATCAATGCGAAGGTGGTCAACACGGTCGGCGCCGCGATCAAGCAGCATTGCCCCAACGCCTTCGTGATCACCATCACCAATCCGCTCGACGTGATGGTGTGGGTGATGCGCGAGGCCTCGGGCCTGCCGCACAATCGCGTGGTCGGCATGGCGGGTGTGCTCGACAGCGCACGCTTTCGGTATTTCCTCGCGGACGAGTTCAAGGTCTCCGTCGAGGACGTGACCGCCTTCGTGCTCGGCGGGCACGGCGACAGCATGGTCCCGCTGACGCGCTACTCGACGGTGGCGGGGATTCCGCTCCCCGACCTCGTCAAGATGGGCTGGAGCACCCAGGAGCGTATCGACAAGATCGTCCAGCGCACCCGCGACGGCGGCGGCGAGATCGTGAACCTGCTCAAGACCGGCTCGGCCTTTTATGCGCCGGCCTCCTCAGCGATCGCCATGGCGGAGTCCTACCTCCTCGACAAGCGCCGAGTGGTGCCCTGCGCCGCCTGGCTCACCGGCCAGTATGGGGTCAAGGCCCTCTATGTCGGCGTCCCCGTGGTGATCGGCGCAAAGGGGGTCGAGCGCGTCGTCGAGATCAACCTCAACACCGACGAGAAGGCGGCCTTCGACAAGTCGGTGGCGGCCGTGCGGGGCTTGGTCGACGTCACCCGCAAGATCCTGGCGGAAGCGCCCAAGAATTAGGCATTTGCGCGGTTTGCATAGGCCTCTGCGCCCCGATCAGCCGGGCAAGAGGCTTTGCTAGAAGTGGAATTCGCGCCGGCCGGAGGGGTCGCCCAAACGCCTGAATATAGTTTTGTAACGAATCATCCCCATTTTTCTGGGTAGATAGCGCAGGACGGGTGGCGGGGAGGCGATTTCCCGCCCGTCGCCGCGGCAGGAAACCAGGCATGTCCGAGATCGATCCCAACACCTTTCTCTCCGGCAACAACGCCGTCTTCATCGCGGAGCTCTACGCGCGCTACCTCGAGAACCCCAGCGAGGTCGACGAGAGCTGGCGCCGGTTCTTCGGAGAACTCGCCGATCCGCCGCCGGCGGTCGAGAAGCAGCTCAACGGTCCCGCGTGGTCACGCGATCGGAGCCGGATCATCACGAACGGTCACGCCGCCGGCGCGAACGGCCATGGCGCCGCGGTCGCGGCTCCCGAAGCGGGGACGGCGAGCTTCGACGCGATCCGCCGCGCGGTCATTGATTCGATTCGCGCGCTGCAGCTGATCCGCTCCTATCGCGTGCGCGGCCATCTCGAGGCCAACCTCGATCCGCTCGGGCTCATGAAGATCGAGCCGCATCCGGAGCTGCATCCCGCGACCTATGGGTTCACCGAGGCCGACTACGACCGGCCCATCATCGTCGCCAATGTCCCCGGCCTCGATCGTCCGACGCTCCGCGAGATCCTCGCGCATATGCGCGCGACCTACTGCGGCACGATCGGCGTCGAGTTCATGCACATCTCGCATCCCGACCAGAAGGCCTGGATCCAGGAGCGCGTCGAGACCGAGCGCAATCGCACCGAGTTCACGCCCGAGGGCAAGCGCGCGATCCTGAAGCGTCTCACCGTCGCCGAGATCTTCGAGCGCTTCCTCGACAAGCGCTACACCGGCACCAAGCGCTTCGGCCTCGACGGCGGCGAGGCGCTGATCCCGGCACTGGAGCAAGTCCTGAAGCGCGGCGGCCAGCTTGGCATGAAGGAGCTGATCATCGGCATGCCGCACCGCGGCCGGCTCAACGTGCTGACCAACGTGATGCTGAAGCCTTACGCGGCACTGTTCTCGGAGTTCCAGGGCCACGCCGCCAATCCCGAGGACGTCCAGGGCTCCGGCGACGTGAAATATCACCTCGGCACCTCCACAGACCGCGAGTTCGACGGCAACGTCGTGCATATGTCGCTGACCGCCAATCCCTCGCATCTCGAGGCGGTCAATCCGGTCGTGCTCGGCAAGGTGCGCGCCAAGCAGCGCCAACGCGGCGACGCCGAGCGCGACCAGGTGGTCGGGCTGCTCATGCATGGCGACGCTGCCTTCGCGGGTCAGGGCCTGGTGCCGGAATCGCTGGCACTCTCGGAACTCAAGGGCTACCGGACCGGCGGCACGATCCACGTCATCGTCAACAACCAGATCGGGTTCACCACGAACCCGTCCGCGTCGCGCTCGGGCCCCTATCCCTCGGACATCGCCAAGGGCGTGCAGGCACCGATCTTTCACGTGAACGGCGACGACGCCGAGGCCGTCGTGCACGTCGCCCGCATCGCGACCGAGTTCCGCGCGCGCTTCAAGGTCGACGTGGTCATCGACATGTTCTGCTACCGCCGCCACGGCCACAACGAGGCCGACGAGCCCGCATTCACCCAGCCGCTGATGTATCAGGCGATCGCGAGCCATCCGACCACCCGCGAGATCTACGCCAAGCGCCTCGTCGGGGAGGGCGTGGTGACGCTCGAGGAAGTCGAGGCGATGGTGACGGACTTCCAGGCCGAGCTCGAGCGGCAGTTCGAGGCCGCGAAGAGCTATCGCCCCAACAAGGCGGATTGGCTCGAGGGCGCCTGGGCCGGGCTCGAGGTCGCCTCGGGCGACGACCGCCGCGGCAGCACGGCGGTGGCCATGGAGACGCTCAAAGCCGTTGGCGCCGCGCTCTGCCACGCGCCCGAGGGCTTCGACCTCAACCGCAAGCTCGTGCGGCTCCTCGATCAAAAGCGGCACGCGATCGAGACCGGCGAGGGTATCGACTGGTCGACCGCCGAGGCGCTCGCCTTCGGCACGCTCTGTGTCGAGGGCACCTTCGTGCGGCTCTCGGGTCAGGACTCCAGCCGCGGCACCTTCTCGCAACGTCATGCCTCGCTCTGCGACCAGGAGACCGAGGCGCGCTGGGTCCCGATCAATGGCATCGAGGCGGGCCAAGCGCAGTTCGAGGTGATCGACAGCCCGCTCTCCGAGGCCGCGGTACTCGGATTTGAGTATGGCTACAGCCTCGCCGAGCCGCGCGCGCTCATCCTCTGGGAGGCGCAGTTCGGCGACTTCGCCAACGGCGCGCAGGTCATCATCGATCAGTTCATCAGCTCCGGCGAGGCGAAGTGGCTGCGCATGTCGGGCCTGGTGATGCTGCTGCCACACGGCTACGAGGGGCAGGGGCCGGAGCATTCCTCCGCGCGGCCCGAGCGCTTCCTGCAGCTCTGCGGCGAGGACAATCTCCAGGTCTGCAATCTCACGACATCCGCGAATTATTTCCACGCGCTCCGCCGGCAGATCCACCGCAACTTCCGCAAGCCGCTCATCATCATGACGCCGAAGTCGCTGCTGCGCGCGCCGGAGGTAGCCTCCAAGCTCGCGGACATGGGGCCCGGCACGTCCTTCCATCGCATCTTCGAGGAGATCGACGAGCTCGCGCCCGACGACAAGATCCGCCGCGTCGTGCTCTCGAGCGGCAAGGTCTATTACGATCTGCTGAAGGCGCGGCGCGAGCGCAAGATCAACGATATCGCGCTGGTCCGCGTCGAGCAGCTCTACCCCTTCCCGTTCAGCGTGCTCGGCAAGGCGGTGGCGCGTTACCGCAACGCAGAGTTCGTGTGGTGCCAGGAGGAGCCCGAGAACATGGGCGCCTGGACCTTCATCGACCGACGCATCGAGCAGGTGCTGACCGGGCTCCAGATCAAGGCGAAGCGCCCGCGCTACGTGGGCCGCGCCGCGTCGGCCGCGACCGCGACCGGCCTTCACAGCCGCTTCGTCGCGGAGCAGCAGAAATTGGTGGACGAGGCGCTCGCCCCTTAGAGAATCGAGGCTCGAGGCAACCCATGGCGACCGAGATCAAAGTTCCCGCGCTGGGCGAATCCGTGACCGAGGCCACGGTCGCCAAATGGCTCAAGAAGCTCGGCGAGCCCGTCGCCGTCGACGACCCCGTGGTCGAGCTCGAGACGGACAAGGTGACGCTCGAGGTGAACGCGACGGCCGCGGGCGTGCTCTCGGAGATCCGCGTGCCCGAAGGCGGCAACGTCAATGTCGGCGGGGTGCTTGGCACCATCGATGGCGCCGGCAAAGGCGTTGCCACGCCGGCGCCGTCGGCGAAGCTCGCGCCCGCACCCGCGGCGGCACCGAAGGCCGAGCCTTCCGCGCTAGACCGCTCGGGTCCGGCCGCGCGCAAGCTCGCGGCGGAGGCTGGCCTCTCGCCCGCGCAGATCGCCGGCACCGGCAAGGACGGCCGGGTCACCAAGGCCGATGTCATGACGGCGGTGGAGCGCGCTGCCACTCAGCCGGCGCCCGCGAAGAGCGCGCCCGCGCCAGTCGCCCGTCCGCCGCGCGAGATCGGCCCCCGTGAGGAGCGCGTGCGCATGACGCGGCTCCGCAAGCGGATCGCCGAACGCCTCAAGGAGGCGCAGAACACCGCTGCCATGCTCACCACCTTCAACGAGGCGGACATGACGGCGGTGATGGCGCTCCGCGAGCGCTACCGCGACGGCTTCGAGAAGAAGCACGGTGTGCGCCTCGGCTTCATGTCGTTCTTCGTCAAGGCCTGCATCGTGGCGCTCAAGGAGCTGCCGGCGGTCAACGCGGAAATCGAGGGCGACGACATCATCTACAAGAACCACTACGACATCGGCGTTGCCGTCGGCACGGAGCACGGGCTCGTGGTGCCGGTGCTGCGCGATGCCGATCAGATGAGCTTCGCCGATATCGAGAAGAGGATCGGCGAGCTCGGCCGCAAGGCGCGCGACGGCAAGCTCACGATCGAGGATCTCTCGGGCGGCACCTTCACGATCTCGAACGGCGGCATCTACGGCTCGCTGATGTCGACGCCGATCCTCAACCCGCCGCAGTCCGCGATCCTCGGCATGCACAAGATCCAGAAGCGCCCGGTGGTGCTCGGCGACAAGATCGAGGCGCGGCCGATGATGTATCTGGCGCTGTCCTACGATCACCGCATGGTCGACGGCCGCGAAGCCGTCACCTTCCTCGTCCGCGTCAAAGAAGGTATCGAGGAGCCCGATCGGCTGCTGGTGGAGATGTAATTTCGCCGACCCTCACCCTCCCATTGCTCGCGCAATGGGTCCCTCCCTCTCCCGCTTCACGGGAGAGGGGTTTTCTTGCCCCTCACCCACGAGAATGCGAGAGGGAGGGACCCAGCGCGAAGCGCTGGGAGGGTGAGGGGCGATACCGAAGAACGGAGGGGAATCCTCATGCCAGAATCCTACGACGTCGTGGTGATCGGAGGCGGGCCCGGCGGGTATGTCGCGGCGATCCGCGCGGCGCAGCTCGGGATGAAGGTCGCCTGCGTCGAGAAGCGCGGCAGCCTCGGCGGCACCTGCCTCAACATCGGCTGCATTCCCTCGAAGGCGCTCCTGCAGTCCTCCGAGAAGTTCGCGCAGGCCGGGCACTCCCTTGCCATGCACGGCGTCAAGGTCGAGGGCGTCGGCCTCGATCTCAAGACCATGCTTGCGCGCAAGGACAAGGTGGTCGGCGAGAACACGCGCGGTGTCGAGTTCCTCTTCAAGAAGAACGAGGTTACGTGGCTCAAGGGCGCGGCGCGCATCGCGGGCGCGGGCTCGATCGGTGTCAATGGCGACACCGTCAATGCCAAATCGATCATCATCGCGACCGGCTCCGACATCGTGACGCTGCCGGGCATCGAGATCGACGAGAAGCGGATCGTGTCCTCGACGGGCGCCCTTGTGCTCTCGGAGGTGCCGAAGCGCTTCGTGGTGATCGGCGGCGGCTATATCGGGCTCGAGATGGGCTCCGTTTGGCGCCGGCTCGGCGCGGAGGTGGCCGTGGTCGAGTTCCTCGACCGCATCACGCCAGGCATGGATGCCGAGATCGCCAGGAACTTACAGCGCGCCCTGCAGAAGCAAGGCTTTGCCTTCAAGCTCGGCACCAAGGTGGTCGGTGCCAAAATGGGCAACGACGGAGTGGCGCTGGCACTCGAGCCCGCGCAAGGCGGCGCGCGCGAGGAGCTGAAGGCGGACGTTGTGCTGGTCGCGGTCGGCCGCCGTCCCTACACCGATGACCTCGGCCTCGAGACCGTGGGCGTGGCGCTCGACGAGAAGAAGCGCGTGAAGGTCGATGGGCAATTTCGCACGAACGTCGCCGGCATCTACGCGATCGGCGACGTGATCGCGGGCGCCATGCTGGCGCACAAGGCCGAGGACGAGGGCAGCGCCGTTGCCGAGATCATCGCGGGCCAGAGGCCTCACATCGATTATGACGCGATCCCCGCGGTGATCTACACCCAGCCGGAGGTTGCCTCCGTCGGCAAGAGCGAGGAGGACCTCAAAAGCGCGGGCGTTGCCTACACGGTCGGCAAATTCCCGTTCACCGCCAATGGCCGCGCGCGTGCCAATGGCGATACCGAAGGGTTCGTGAAGATCCTGGCTGACGCGAAGACCGACCGCGTGCTGGGCGCGCACATCATCGGCGCCGATGCCGGCACGATGATCGCCGAACTCGTGCTCGCGATGGAATATGGCGCCTCCTCCGAGGACATCGCGCGCACCTGCCACGCCCACCCGACGCTTCCCGAGGCCGTCAAGGAGGCGGCGCTCGCGGTCGCGAAGCGAGCCGTGCACATCTGAGCTAGAGCAAAGCCCGAGCAGATGGAATCATCCCCCTCACTCAGCTACGGCTAAGCTCGCTTCGCTCGCTAAGCCTCCGCAACCCTCTCCCCGTTGGGGCGAGGGATCAGAACGGCGCAAGCGATTGCTCCCTCTCCCCTCGGGGAGAGGGTTGGGGTGAGGGGGCGCTTCGATCTAAACAGGAACCGCTCTAGCCGGCGCCTAGC
>DATEGF010000359.1:0-4299 GCA_035280245.1 Allostellaceae bacterium | reverse complement strand
GCCAGCGGCGCCTATGCGGCCGAGCCCGCGCAATCCTGAGAGCGCACGTAGCCCACGTTCCGTTCCATGGGTCTCGATACTTATCTGCGTTTCCTGATCGCGCTGGTCTTCGTGGTCGCGATGATCGGCGCGCTCGCCTGGATCGTGCGCCGTTTCGGCTGGGCGAACCGGTTTGTGGCGCCCGCCGGCAAGAAGCGGTTCTCGGTTCTGGAGGTACTGCCGATCGACGGCAAGCGCCGGCTGGTGCTGCTGCGCCGCGACACAGTGGAGCATCTCGTCCTGCTGGGCATCGCGGGCGATCTCGTGATCGAGAGCGGCGGCGGCACGCGCCTTGCGTCCGCCAAGGAATTTCATACGTTGGTTGAGGGGAGCGAGGCGTGATTGGACGACGCCTAGGTCTCGCTGCCGCGGCTGGCGCCGCCATCGGCCTGTTGCCGGTGGCGGCGCTGGCTCAATCCGTGACCGTCGATCTCGGCGGCGAGGGCGGCTCGACCGCGCGCATCGTCCAGCTCGTCCTGCTGATGACGGTGCTGAGCCTGGCACCCGCGATCCTGGTCACCGTCACGTCCTTCACGCGCATCATCGTGGTGCTGTCGTTCCTGCGGAACGCGCTCGGCATCCAACAGACGCCGCCCAACGTGGTGATGATCAGCCTGGCGCTGTTCCTTACGGGCTTCGTGATGGCACCGACCTTGCAGGCCTCCTACCAGGACGGCCTCGCGCCCCTGATGGCGGACAAGATCTCCGAGACCGAGGCCGCGGAGCGCGCGCTGGTGCCGCTCCACGCCTTCATGATGCAGCACGTCCGCTCCCAGGATCTTCAGCTCTTCGCGGACATGGCCAAGATCGACAAGGTTCCCGACGCCAAGGACACCCCGCTCCGCGTGCTGGTGCCGTCCTTCATGATCAGCGAGCTCCGTCGCGCCTTTGAGATCGGCTTCCTGCTGTTCCTGCCGTTCCTGATCATCGACATGGTGGTCGCATCGATCCTCATGTCGATGGGCATGATGATGCTGCCGCCGGTGACGATCTCGCTCCCGTTCAAGATCATCTTCTTTGTGCTGGTCGACGGCTGGTACCTGGTCGCGGGCTCGCTGGTGCAGAGCTTCGGGCCGGGGGGATAGCGCGCCTGATTTCGACCGCCACGCACACGAGCTTCCGGCGAAATCGCTTTTATTAATCACCGCTCACGCGCTTGTGCCCGGCCCCGACGGGCGCGGCTCTTGCTCGGGCCGCAGCGGCGGCGCATGCTGCGTCTGCGACGAAGCCGCCGCGTGCAGCTCGTTATATATGACACAGCGAAAGATCCGTCTGATGCCTCGTCGCCCGTCGGCGATCGCGCTCCTCGCCGCTCTCCTGGTGCTCGGCCTCGGTCTGCCGCCGGCTCATCCACAGCAGACCAAACCCGCGTCGGCTGCGGCAGGGGCCGAGAAGGCGCATCCGGGTGCGGGCCAGGGCGAGCCACAAGAGCACAAGCCCGCCACAGCGCTGCCGGCGGACGCCGTCACCACGCACTCGATCACGCTCGACGGCCGCACCCTCCCCTACACCGCGACCGCCGGCGCCCTCGCGCTCGCGAATGAGAAGGGCGACAAATCCGCCGAGATTTTCTTCGCCGCATACATCCTCGACGGCGCGTCGCGCGCGAGCCGCCCGATCACCATCGCCTTCAACGGTGGGCCCGGCGCGGGTGCCGCCTATCTGCAGGTGGGCGCGCTGGGTCCGCGCATTCTCGACTATGGCACCGGCCGCGAGCTCCCCTTCACCTCCGGCAAGGCGATCGACAATCCCGATACCTGGCTCGACTTCACCGACCTTGTCTTCATCGATCCCGTCGACAGCGGCTATAGCCGATCGACGCTCTCCGAGGACGAGACCCGGAAAGAGTTCCTGGGCGTGAAACCCGACCTGGACGCCGTCGGCCGGATCATCCACCAGCTGCTGACGAAGCTCGACCGGCTGGACTCGCCGCTCTATCTCGCGGGCGAGAGCTATGGCGGCTTCCGCGCGGCGCGGCTGCCGCGACTGCTGGCGGCCGAGGAGGGCCTGGTGGTGCGCGGCGCGGTGCTGATCTCTCCCGCCCTCGAGTTCTCGATGCTGGGCCGCGGCGACTTCAATCCGATGCCCTTCGTCGCGCGCCTCCCATCCTACGCCGCCGTGATGCTCGAGGCGCAAGGCAAACTCTCGCCCGCGGCTCTGGCCGACGCCGAGCACTTCGCGCTCGGCGACTATTTGACGGGGATCGTGATGCCCGCGGCCGATCCGACGGCGGCCGGCCGTTTCTATCAGACCATCTCGGACCTGATCGGCGTCCCCGAGCCGACCGTGGCGCGCTTTCAGGGCCGTGTGCCGCTCGGGGTCTTCATCAAGGAAGCCCGCCACGGTGATCGTGCTCTGGTGAGCCGCTACGACGGCAGCGTGGCGGCGCCCGATCCCTACCCCGCGAGCTACAACGCGGGCGAGAGCGGCGACCCAGTTCTGGCCGGCCTCACCGGTCCGCTCACCAGCGGCTTCGTGAGCTACGCCCGCGACGAGCTCAACTTCAAGACTGACCGCCGCTATGTGCTGCTCAACGGCGATGTCGCGCGGCACTGGAACTGGCGCGAGGGCGAAGGCTCATTCGGCCAGGGCGGCGCCAGCGCCACCGACGATCTGCGCGAGGGCCTGGCGCTCGAGCCGCGGCTTCACGTCCTGATCGCCCACGGCATGACCGACCTGCAGACGCCCTATCTCGGCAGCCGCTACGTGATCAGCCAGTTACCGGACAGCCTGACGCGCGACCGCGTCAAGATCGCCCTCTACACCGGCGGCCACATGATGTACATGCGGCCGGAATCCCGCGCCACACTCCACCGCGACGCCCGCGCGATCTACACGGCGGGAGAGTAGGCTTCCCGCGCCTTAGTTGGTGGCCGGCGCGGCCGCGGTTGCCGTCGGCGATCCGGCTTTGGGCGCCCCGGCGTCCGCGGCAACCTTGTCGCCGCCGAGGTTCTTGCGGAGCTCGTCGGCAAAGGCCTTGAGCTCGCTAATCTCGGCGATCTGCCGGGCGCGCTCGCGCGGATTGTCGCTGGTCGGGTCGGCATCCTCGCTGGCGATCAAGCGGAAACCGGCGGCGTAGGGGGTCTGCGCCATGGTGGCACCGAACCGGCCGCGCAGCTTCTCGAGGCCGGTCTGGTCGCCCGACAGCGTCAGCGCCGCGGCCCAGTTGAGCACGATCTGCGCGTCCCTTTGAGAGAGCTTGTCGCCGTCCTTCGGCACGTCCACCAGCCGCTCGAAGACGCGCACTGCGTCGGGCCAGCTCTTGGTCTTCCAGTAGGCATCGGCGCGAACGCGATCAGCGCCGCGGCTCTGGTCGTTGCCCAGGGCCGCCAGCGCATCGGCTGGCCGGTTGAGCTCGACCAGCGTGTGGGCGCGCAGCTGCGCGCGCTGGCGCGCGAGCTCCGGGGTCACATCGGTGCCGACGGGGATGTCGAGCGCCTTGAGCGCGGCATCGGGCCGGTGATCGAGCAGCCGGATCGCCGCGAGCTCGGTCGCCGTCCGCGCCTTGGCGGCGCCGGTCAAACGGTTGGTCGCCTGGTCCTCGAGCAAGCCGTCGGCCTGGTCCAGCAGGTCCACCGCGATCAGCCGGTCCGCCAGGTGGCGCACGATCTCGTCGCTCTTGCCGTTGGGCGCCGCCACATCCTTGAATTCCTGGTAGAGCGCCAGCGCCCTGATGGGCGAGATGGCGTCGCCGTTCTTGCCCGTGAAGACCTGCGCGAAGGCATCGGCCATCTGGGTCTGCACCATCGGGGTCTCCGGATGACGCGGGAAGTTGACGGCGGCCTGGTGCAGGACATCGAGGCCGCGGCGATAGTCGCCGTCGGCGACCAAGAGCGTGCCCAGCGAGTGCAGCAGGTCGAACTCGAAGGTGTCGCCGCGCCAGGCGAAGCGGAGCGCGTCGAGCTGCTGGATCGCATCTGCCCGCGAGATGCGGCCGATCTCCAGAAGCGCCATGGTCCGGTCCTTGAGCGCGCGGGCGCGGCTCGGCCGGTCGTCGGAGCGCGCGATCCCCTGCCAGATCTCCAGCGAGCGCGTCACGTCGCCACGCGCCTGGGCCTGCAGCCCCTCGAGGTAACGCGTCATGGCGAGGTCGCCGGGCGACGGGTTGTCCTTGCGCAGGATGCCCAGCAACGTGCCCGCGGCGCCGGGATTGCCGGTCCGAATGAGCGCCTCGGCGCCGGCGAGCTCGAAGCGGTCGCGCAAGGTCTTGGGATAGGTGTTGAGCAGGTTCGCGCCGCGCAGGAAGGCCGGCGCCGCCGT
>DATEGF010000358.1:0-4140 GCA_035280245.1 Allostellaceae bacterium | reverse complement strand
CTCAACGTGAAGTAGCTTGCCCGACGTTAGCTCGGACGACATACTAGGAGCACCTATGGCGAGCCAGACCGTGAAATGCGCAAACCGCGACGTCTTGGAGGCGATGGCCGCCTTCAACGAGCTCGCGGGGACGGTGTGGGGCGAGCCAAACGTCGCCCTCCGCATCGGGCGGTCCTTCCGCAGCGTGCGGAAAGCCAACGACGACATCGAGCTCGACCGGGAAAAGCTCCTCGAGGAGAACGCGGCGAAGGACGCCGACGGGAGCTACATCCGCATCGACGGCACCGGGCAAGTCAAACTGAGCGATCAGAAATCGTTCAGCGAAGGATGGCGTGCCGTCCTGGCCGAGGAAGTCGAGATCGAGGTGTGGCCCGTCGACATCAGCGCACTACATGACGGCAAGGCCAAGAAAGGCCGCTGCAAAGAGTGCAACCGGCTGCTCGGGCCGGCGCTCTCTCCATTCCATCTCGAAGTGCTGGTCAACCTTGGCGCGCTCACCGACGGCTCGGAAAACGCGGAGCCCGCCGCGGCGCAGAAGGATGCGGACGAATGAACGTCAAATGGAGAGTGGTCTCTCACGAGTACATGAGCGAGGAGCTCACGCGCATCCGTCTGAGCTTGTTCGATCCACCGCCTGGGACGATGGGGAGTACGGATCTCACGGTCACGCCCGCCGCGGCCGCGCAGTATCCGGTCGGTGGGGCCGTGGACGCCGTCTACACGCTCGAACCGGCCGCGCCGTAGCATGACGGTCCCAGCGATCTTCCAGCGGCTGCGTCGCCCGCGCACTCCGTCGACCGCCGATATGTTGCGGGACGCGATCGGGAACGAGAATCCCGAAGCCGCGAGCGACTACATCCGGCAGACCGTGGGCGCCCAAGCGTCGTCCGCGTTGCCGGAGTTCAACCAGCAATTGCAGTCGATCCGCGAGAACGCGATCCGCCGCGGCATCACCGGCGGCGATCTCGGCACGAGCTACGAGGGCGATCTCGCGTCGGCCTTCCAGCGCAACATCGCCAACAGCGTCTCGTCGCACGCCTACGACGCCTATCAGACCTCGCGGAATCGCTATCTCGATCTCCTCACCGGGCAGCGCGACTACGAGACGGCACAAGAGAACGCGCGGCGCAAGCGGGGCAGCTTCCTCGGGAACTTGCTCGGCACGGCTGCCGGCGCCTTCGGCGGGCCGCTGCTCGGGGCTGCCGGGAAGAAACTCGGGGAGAAACTGTTCTAATGGGGCGCTACTCGCCGACCGTTCTGCCGAGCGAGGAGATCGACCCCGCACAGGCGATTTTCCTGCAGGGGCTGCGCGAAGGCCCCGAGCGGTTCCGTCAGATTGAAGCCGACCGCCGCGCCGAGGAGGAGTACAAGTACCGCAAAGGGCGGCGCCAGAAGGAAGACGACTACACGGACATCGTCAATCAGATCAACCTCTATCGCCTCGGGGTGCGCAACCGGGCGCGGCGGCCGGTCCTCGACGATGGCGCGCGGCGTGAGCCGACGTTCCCCGCGTTCGGCCGCGGCGGCCTCGGTGGGTCGTCGATGGCTGACGGGCTCGAGGGCGAGCGGAGCCAGCCGGAGTTCCCCGTCTTTGGACGCGGGGGACTCGGCGGGCGCACCGGCCTGAATGCGCCCGGCTCATTCAATCCGGCGACGGGACAGTACAACGAGCCGAGCTTCGGGCGTACCGGCGACGAAGGCTTCTACCGCAAGGCACCATCCGGTCCTGGCGTGGGTGACGAGGGCTTCTTCCGCAACGCACCATCCGGTGGTCGCGTCGGTGACGAGGGCTTCTACCGCAATCCGTATCGCGGGGAGATCGACCTTCCTGACCTTCCCGGCGGAGAGGACCGCTACTTCGATTTGTCGCAGACGGAGGAAGGCATCCGAGGCTCGCAGCTCGAGCAACAGATTCAGGCGGCCATCCGCTCGGGGATCAACCCCGACGAGGCGATGCTCGAGATCATGGGCAAGGGTCTTGACCCCGAGCATTTCCATCCCGGCGAGTGGCACCCGCACACGAAGGAAGAAGCGGACGCCCTCCTCGCGCAGCAGCACAAGAACCGTCTGGAGGAAATCGCGGCCGACGTCAGCGGGCGCCGCACGCCGGCCGAGCGCGATCCCGATTTCGAGGAGCGCAAGAAGAATTGGATTCAGACGATTGTGAGAGCGGGCGGGCACGCGCCGCGCACGGAGACCGAGCAGAAGATTATTCGGTTCCTCGCGTACGGCATGTCGGTCGACGAGATCATCCAGAATGCGCCCCCCAACCGCCAGGCGGAAGTACGGGCTTACCTCATGAGCGTGAAAGACGCGCTGGCAGCGAGCGCGCCTCCCGACGAAGACAACGAAGAACCGGAGCCGTAATTGAGCCCGCCGGTCCAGCCGCTCACGCCGCGGCGCACGGCGAACCAGCGTCGGGTCGAAGAAGAGTTGCAGCGGTGGAAGGATGAGACCGCCTGGGAGCTGGAGACGCAGAACGACGCGATCCGCCAGTATCAGGCGAACACGGCGCGCAACGTCCGTGCGTTAGAGCCCGGCCTCGCCCGCGTCCCCGATCCAACCGTCCTTGAGCCCGTAGACTCCCGGCCGGAACTCCACGGCCCCACGCCGCGCGGGATGCGCCCCAGCCGTCTCCCGGCCCGCCGGGGCTTCCTCACCGAGGAACAAGCCAAGGACCTCGACGACCCGTACATGAACGAGTCGGATCTCTATCGCCGACTCGCGGTGCTGCGCTACAAGGGCGTGCCCGGCGCCATCATGGGCGCCTACCAGACCGGCTACGAGACGATGGTGGGCGTCGAGAATCTGCTCGGCAAAATCCCCTATGCCGGCGCGCCGTTCCGTTGGCTCGCGGAGGCGTCTCACCCCGGCATTGACCGGGTCCGCGCCGAAGAAGCTGTCATGCGGGAACGGCACATGGGTCCCGTCGAGCGGGGCGTCACCGGCTTGATTCGCGGCGTGGCCGAGTTCGAGCTCGGGACTCGCGCGCTCGGGCCGCTCGGCTCAATCCTGCGCGCCGAAGCGCCGGTCGTTGCGGCGACACAGGGCGCTCGCACCCGGCTCGGACATTTTGGCGCGCGCGCCCTCGCCGAGGCCAAGAACACGCTCCTGCGCGGGAGTGCTGCGGCCGCGCAATTCGGCGCGTATGAACAGGGGCTCGCGACGCTGCAGGGCGAATCCGTCGAGGAAGCTGCACGCCGCGGTCGCGAAGGCGCGGGCACGGGCGCCCTCTTGGGCGGCGGATTGCCGTTGGCGTTCAAGGGCCTCTTGAAGGGTGCGGAGGGCGCCGCTCGTGTGGCCCGGCCCGTGGCGAAGCCCCTGTACGAAGGTTTCCAAGAGACCCTGCGCACCGGCGCGCGGGGCCTGCTCTACACCGACGCACGGATCAGGGAAGCCGCCGAGCTCCGGCGGGCGACACGCAATTTCACCCAGGGCGAGACCGTCTACTGGCAAGGGCGCGCCTACAAGTGGGACGGCAAACTCGGGCGCGCGGAGGACGGGACGGCGACGGTCAGCTTGTCGACCGGGCACGCCGGCCCCGACGACGTCAACAACCCGTGGTATCCGAGCGAGCCGGCGGCGCCGCTCACGGAGGTCACGCGCACCCCCAGCGGCGAGCCCGTGATCGGGATGACGCCAATGGCCGAGGGTCGTGTGGCCGAGCGCAGTCGGCGCATTCGGGAGTCAATGGAGGCCGAGCTCGCGGAACGGCGCCAGCCGGTTCCCTCCCCCGATGAGGCGCGGGGCATGGATTACAGCGACCTTGCCGAGCGACTCTCCCCCGCCAATCGGCAACGGTTCAGGGTGGGCGAGGACTTGCACCCGGTCGACGAGCAGGGGCAGCCCGATCACGCGGCCCGCGAGCTCATCCGCCGCGGCGTCTCGGGAACCGCAGCCGCAGAGGCCGAAGCCGCGGCACCCGCGCCCCCACCGGGCACCAAGGTTCGCAAGGGCATCTACTACTTCGATTACTACCAGAGTGCCCGCGCGTACGCCGAGGCGCATGGTCTGCCCACCGATCGCATCATTCAGTACAAGCGGGGCTGGGCCGTCCAGCTCGAGAAGGGCGGCGATTACGCTGGTCCTCGCACGCCGCCCCGAGAAACTCCGCCGCCCGAGCAGGCTGGCCGAGGGAAG
>DATEGF010000357.1:0-8013 GCA_035280245.1 Allostellaceae bacterium | reverse complement strand
CCCGCGGCATCACAATAAATGAGAACCCCTTCGCCTCTGAAGGGGAGACAATGATGATCGCCTGCGGATTGGATTTCGGGACATCGAACTCAGCAATCGGCGTCGCGCGCGACAAGGCGGCCGCGCTCGCACCACTCGAAGCCAGCGGCTCGCTGATGCCGAGCGCGGTTTTCTTCGACTACGAAGCCAAAGACCGGGTCCTGTTTGGTAGCGAGGCGATCTCGGCCTATGTCGGGCAGGCCGACGGCCGGCTGATGCGCGCGCTCAAGTCTATCCTGGGCTCTCCCCTGATCGATGAGAAGACCAACGTCGGCGGACGCCAGGTGCCGCTTGCGACAGTCGTCGAGATTTTCGTACGGCACCTGAAACAGAAGGCCGAAGCCTTCGCCGGCCAGGAGATCACGACCGTCGTGCACGGCCGACCGGTGCGCTTCGACGACGACGACAAGGCCGATGCGCGGGCGCAGGAGGTGCTCGAGGCGATTGCCAGACGGGCGGGATTTCGTCACGTCGCGTTCGCCTATGAGCCGATCGCGGCGGCCCACCACTATGAGCAGACCGTACAGGCCGAAGAGCTGGCGCTCATCGCCGACATCGGCGGCGGCACGAGCGACTTTTCCGTCATCCGTGTCGGCCCGCGGCATCGCGACCGCGCCGATCGCGACCGAGACGTACTTTCGACCGCCGGCGCGCGCGTGGGCGGTACTGACTTCGACGCCGAGCTGAGCCTCGCGGTGGTGATGCCGGCGCTGGGTCTCGGCACGCAGCTCATCGAAAAGAATCTGCCGATGCCGAAGGCGCTTTATCGCGAGCTTGCGACGTGGGCGACGATCAACTTCGCCTATACCTACAAGAACGAGCGCGAGCTCGCCGAGCTGGTCTCGATGGCATGCGAACCCGAAAAAGTGGGGCGTCTACTGCATCTGGTGCACCAGCGGCTCGGCCATCGCCTGGCATTTGCGGTTGAGGACGCCAAGATCGCGTTGAGCGCCGAGGAGCACGCGAATGTACCTCTGAGCTTTCTCGAGGCGGGCCTGACGGTCGCGGCGACGCGTGTCGATTTCGGCCTCGCCATCGAGAACATGGCGGATCGGCTGCACAAGACGGCGCGGGATTGTATCGCCACGGCGGGTGTGAGCCCTGCCGCCATCGACACGATCTTTCTCACGGGTGGGTCGAGCCGCGTACCGGCCGTGCGCGCCGCGATTGCGCGGGCGGCGCCATCCGCCCGTCTGGCCGGCGGCTCGGATCTCCTCTCCGTTGCGTCGGGATTGACCCAGATGGCTGGGATGATGCCCTGAGCCGCGAGGCCTGCTGCCTAGAACGGGATCTCGTCGTCGAGGTCGCCGCCGCCCGAGGGCCGCCCGCTACCCGTCCCGCCGCCCGAGCCGGAGCCCATGTCATCGGGCGCGCCGGCACTCATGCCGCCGCCACCGCCGCGGCTGTCGAGCATGGTGAGCTCGCCCCGGAAGCGCTGTAGCACCACCTCGGTGGTGTACTTCTCGGCGCCGGTGTTGTCGGTCCACTTGCGGGTCTGGAGCGCGCCCTCGATGTAGAGCTTGGCGCCCTTCTTGACGTACTTTTCGACGACGTCGGCGAGTCGCTCGTTGAAGATCACGACGCGGTGCCACTCCGTGCGCTCCTTGCGCTCGCCGGTGTTCTTGTCACGCCAGTTCTCCGAGGTCGCCAACGAGAGGTTCGCCACCTTCGTTCCGTCCTGGGTGCTGCGAATCTCGGGGTCGCGGCCGACATTGCCCACGAGAATGACCTTGTTCACGCTGCCCGCCATCGCGTCCCTCGCCTCATGCCATGGTGTTCGGATCGATCGCTCGACACGGGACCATAGCACGAACATCGCCGCTGGAGTCACGGCCGAGTCACGCCGCCGGACATTGCAATAAACCCCTCAATGCTGTGGATATTTCTCGGAGTCGCTTTCCCCGCGCCGAGGCCGGTATAATTCCGTTCCATAATCTCCGGTCCCCCTGGTCCATGCAGCTCATCCGGGTTCGCGGCGCGCGCGAGCACAATCTCAAGAACGTCGATGTCGACATGCCACGCGACAGCCTGGTCGTGCTGACGGGGCTGTCGGGCTCCGGCAAGTCGTCGCTCGCCTTCGACACCATCTACGCCGAGGGCCAGCGCCGGTACGTCGAGAGCCTCTCGGCCTATGCCCGGCAATTCCTGGAGTTGATGCAGAAGCCCGAGGTCGACTCGATCGAGGGCCTGTCGCCCGCGATCTCGATCGAGCAGAAGACCACCTCGCGCAACCCCCGGTCGACCGTGGGCACGGTCACCGAGATCTACGACTATATGCGCCTGCTGTTCGCGCGCATCGGCATTCCCTACTCGCCCGCGACCGGCTTGCCGATCGAGAGCCAGACCGTCTCCCAGATGGTCGACCGCATCCTCGCCATGAAGGACGGGACACGGCTCTACCTGTTGGCGCCGGTGGTGCGCGGCCGCAAGGGCGAATACAGAAAGGAGCTCGCGGATTACCAGAAGCGCGGCTTCCAGCGCGTCAGGGTCGACGGCAAGATGCTTGAGATCGACGCCGTTCCGGCGCTCAACAAGAAGCTCAAGCACGACATCGAGGTGGTGATCGACCGGCTGGTCGTGCGCGAAGGCCTCGGCAACCGCCTCGCGGACTCCCTCGAGACCGCGCTCGATCTCGCCGAGGGCCTCGCGATCGCCGAGAACTCCGACACCGGCGAGCGCACGATCTTCTCGGCGAAATTCGCCTGCCCGGTGTCGGGTTTCACGATCCCCGAGATCGAGCCGCGGCTCTTCTCGTTCAACAATCCCTTCGGCGCCTGCCCCGCCTGCGACGGGCTCGGCACCAAGCTGTTCTTCGATCCCGAGCTCGTGGTGCCGGACGAGAACCTGAGCCTCAAGGACGGCGCGATCGCGCCCTGGGCCAATTCCAGCTCGCAGTACTACACCCAGACCCTCGACAGCCTGGCGCGGCACTACAAGGTCAGCACCAACGAGCCCTGGAAGGATCTTCCGGAGAAGGTCCGGAATGCGATCCTCAACGGCTCTGACGGCGATGAGATCGCCATGCGCTACGACGACGGTCTCCGCGCCTATACGACCAAGCGGGCGTTCGAGGGCGTGCTTCCCAACATGGAGCGCCGCTGGAAGGAGACCGACAGCACCTGGCTCAAGGAGGAGCTCGGCCGCTTCCAGAACACGACCGAGTGCGAGGTCTGCCACGGCAAGCGCCTCAAGCCCGAGGCGCTCGCGGTCAAGATCGGCAAGCTCAATATCAGCGAGGTCGCGGATTTCTCGATCCTGCAGGCGGTGGGCTGGTTCAGCTCTCTCGACCAGCACCTCTCGGCGAAGCATCGCGAGATCGCCGCGCGCATCCTCAAGGAGATCAACGAGCGCCTCGGGTTCCTCAAGAACGTCGGGCTCGAGTATCTGACGCTGTCGCGCACCTCGGGTACGCTCTCGGGCGGCGAGAGTCAGCGCATCCGGCTGGCCTCGCAGATCGGCTCGGGCCTCACCGGCGTGCTCTACGTGCTCGACGAGCCCTCGATCGGCCTGCACCAGCGCGACAATGACCGGCTGCTGGCGACGCTGAAGCGGCTCCGCGACCTCGGCAACACCGTGATCGTGGTCGAGCACGACGAGGAGGCTATCCGTAGCGCCGATTACCTCATCGACATGGGGCCGGGTGCCGGCGTCCATGGCGGCCATGTCGTCGCCGCCGGCAAGCCGCCGGAAGTGATGGCCCACGCCGACAGCATCACAGGCCAGTATCTGACGGGCCGTCGGCGGATCGAAGTGCCCTTGCAACGCCGTCCCGGCCGCCTCGGCCAGAAGCTGCGCTTGATCGGTGCGCGGGCCAACAATCTGCGGAACATCACGTTCGAGATCCCTCTCGGCACCTTTACCTGCGTCACCGGCGTGTCCGGTGGCGGCAAGTCGACCTTGGTGATCGAGACGCTCTACAAGGCACTCGCCCGCAAGCTCATGGGCGCGCGCGAGCATCCGGGCGAGCACGACGCCATCGAGGGGGCCGAGCACCTCGACAAGATCGTCGATATCGACCAGTCGCCGATTGGGCGCACACCCCGCTCGAACCCCGCGACCTACACCGGCGCCTTCACGCCGATCCGCGACTGGTTCGCGGGCCTACCCGAGGCCAAGGCGCGCGGCTACGCGCCCGGGCGCTTCTCGTTCAATGTGAAGGGTGGCCGCTGCGAGGCCTGCCAGGGCGATGGTGTCCTCAAGATCGAGATGCACTTCCTGCCGGACGTCTATGTCCAGTGCGATGTCTGCAAGGGCAAGCGCTACAACCGCGAGACGCTCGAAGTGCTGTTCAAGGACAAGAGCATCGCCGATGTTCTCGACATGACCGTCGAGGAAGGCGCCGAGTTTTTTCGTGCCGTCCCCGCGATCCGCGAGAAGCTGGTGACCCTGCAGCGCGTCGGTCTCGACTACATCCATATCGGACAGCCCGCCACCACGCTCTCGGGGGGCGAGGCGCAGCGAGTGAAGCTTGCGAAGGAGCTCTCGCGGCGCGCGACCGGCCGCACGCTCTACATCCTGGATGAGCCCACGACGGGCCTGCACTTCGAGGACGTGCGCAAGCTGCTCGACGTGCTGCAGGCGCTGGTCGAGCAGGGCAACACCATCGTGGTGATCGAGCACAATCTCGAGGTGATTAAAACCGCTGACTGGATCGTCGACCTCGGCCCCGAGGGCGGCGACGGCGGCGGCCGCATCGTCGCGCAAGGCACGCCGGAGCAGGTCGCCGAGATCCCGGCGAGTTACACCGGTCAATACCTGCGCAGCTACCTCACCCGCACCGGCCAGAAAAAGCTGAAGCGCGCGTGATGGTGTATCGGAAGAAAGGTGGCGCGGTGACGCGAGCGGACGGGCGCCTGTGTGTTAGGCAATGGCGTTTGCTCGTCCCTGCTCTCCTGATTTGCGGCTGGGTCCTTGGCTCGAGCGGCTTGGCGCGCGCGGACTCGCCGGCGGTCTCCGACCAGCAGATGGCGTATTACGTCATCCACGCGACGCCGGAAGTGCAGGCTCAGCACGATCAAGCGCTCAAGTGGCTCGGGGAGCACGCGGACAAGCGCGCTGTCCCGTCGCTGGTGCACCTGCTCCGCTGGCAGCCCGACGATGTCCCGATCCTCCGCAACATCCTGAAACGGATCACCGGTGACGATGTCGGCGACAGGTGGTTCGACTGGATGGTCTGGCTCCAGGACCACCCGGACTACACGCCCTACGACGGGTTCGCCAATTTCCTGAGCCTGAGCCTCGTCTCGCTCGATCCGCAGTTCTTGCGCTTCGTGCACGAGGGTGTGGCGCACGATATTCGTCTGGAGGAGATCGTCTGGGGCGGCGTGCGCGTCGACGCCATCCCTGCCCTCGACAATCCCAAGATGATCCCGGCGGTCGATGCCGAGTACCTCAATGGCGATGACCTTGTCTTTGGGGTCGAGATCGGCGGCGACGCCCGCGCCTATCCGCTCCGCATCGTCAATTGGCACGAGATGGTGAACGACGTCGTGGGTGGCATGCCGGTGAGCCTCGCCTACTGCACGCTTTGCAACGCGGCCATCCTTTACGAGGCGCAAGTCGCTGGGCGCGACCAGCCCCTCACCTTCGGCACCTCGGGCCTGCTCTATCACTCGAACAAGCTCATGTACGATCGCGCCACGGACTCGCTCTGGGACCAGTTCATGGGTCAGCCTGTCGTGGGCCCGCTGGTGGGCTCAGGCATCACCCTCAAGGTGCTGCCGCTGGTGACGACGCCCTGGCGCCTCTGGCGCGCCAAGCATCCGACGACCAAGGTACTGGCGCTCGACACGGGATTCTCCCGCGACTACGGCCCGGGTGTGGCCTATCGCGACTACTTCGCGAGCAAGGACCTGCTGTTTCCCGAGGCGGTGAAGGACCACCGCTTGAAGCAGAAGGACCTCGTGTTCGGCGTTCGCGCGGCGGGTGGCACCAAGGCCTGGCCGCTCTCGGCTTTCGGGAGCGGCAAGGTGATCCACGATCGCGTTGGTCAGGTCGACGTTGTGCTGGTCGGCAACGCCGAGCAGGAAACCGTGCGCGCCTACGAGTCCAAAGGCCACAAGTTCACGCTGTCGGCACCGGATCTGCTCCGCGCTTCCGACGGCTACTGGCGCGTCACCGAGGACGCGCTCGTGCACTCCGACGGAAAGACGCTTCCGCGTCTTCCGGGGCACCTCGCGTATTGGTTCGCGTGGTCGGGATACTTCGAGAACGCGGTGCTGGGCGGGAACTAACGGCCTAATAGCGTCGCGTCGCCGCGCCCCAGGTGAGCCGGAGCGCGCTCCGGGTTCCCCGTGCCACGAGCCGGGGATTGAAGACATTGCCGCGGACGCTCTCGATATCGCGGAGATACCCCGATGCGATGCGCGCCGGCAGCAGGGCCGGGAGCGCGGCCTTCGGTAGCTCCGATCGCCGAGCCCGCGCCTCCGCCAGGTGCTGGCGCGCTCGCCAGGCGAGGCGATCCACGGCGGCTGCCAAGGTGGGAGACGGCGCGAGCTCGAAGAGTCTGTCCGGCTCCAGCCCGACCTCCCGCGCAACCTCAGCGGGTACGTAGTGCCGTCGCGCTCGCGCATGGAAGGGGATCGCCCGGATCAGACCGACCAGCGCATAGGCGATGCCAACCTCGCGCGCGGCATCGGTCGAGGCCATGTCTCGCACGCCGAGGGTCTCCAGGACGAGGCATTGCAGGCGGCCAGCGGTGGCCGCGCCGTAGTCCTCCAGGGCGGCGAGCGTCGCCGGGGGCTCGTCGGCGAGATCGAGCTCTCGGGCCTCGATCATGGCGTCGAAATGCTCGCGGGTGAGGCGGCGCTCGCGGATCGCCGCGGCGAGCGGCGTCATCACCTCATGAGCACGGACGCTGCCACCGCCATAGGCCTCCTCGATTGCCTCGCGCCACCATTGCAGGCGGATTCGGCCGAGCAGCGGCTCGCTCACGACCTCGCGGGTCTTGGCGATCTCATGGTTGAAGGCGTAGAGCGCGATCACCGCGGCTCGCCGGTCCGCGGGCACGAAGAGCGCGGCCAGATACCGGTCGCGATCGTCGCGGCGGAGGGTTTTGGCGAGCGGCGAGATTGGCACCATGCGGCGTTGCAGCGACTCGGAGGGACCTCGGAGATTGCCGAGGCATCGGCCTATCACTATGATGTGAGCGTTTCACAGCACAATTACAGAAAGAGGTTGGGATGAAGAACCCGTTGGACTCGCTGGGGCAGACCGTATTGCTGGGGTTCATTCTGGCGGCGGTTGCCCATCTCCTCATCAGCGCCTTATCCGCCTGAAGCGAGAGGGGGAAACGCCATGTTCGTAACACACATGTGGTGGGAGTTCGCGTTCCGCTGGCTCCACATCATGAGCGGCGTCATGTGGATCGGCCTGCTCTGGTACTTCAACTTCGTCCAGACGCCATCGATGCCCAAGATTCCGGACGAGCATAAGCCCGCGATCTCCAAGGTGATCGCGCCGGCAGCGCTGTTCTGGTTCCGCTGGGGCGCGATGGCGACGATCATCACCGGCCTGATCCTCGCGGCGATGAGCGGCTACCTGCTCAGCGCGATCAAGCTCGGCATCGGCGATCACGTCGGCAAGAACACCGCGATCGGCCTCGGCATGTGGCTCGGCACGATCATGTGGTTCAACGTCTGGTTCATCATCTGGCCGAACCAGAAGAAGGTGCTCGGCATCGTCAACGCGACGCCCGACGAGAAGAAGGCGGCCGGCCGCACGGCGGGCCTCGCCTCGCGAACGAATACGATGCTGTCGATCCCCATGCTCTACTGCATGGCCTCCGCTTCGCACTACTTCGCGATCACGGGGTGAGACGGATTCAGTGAGATCTCAAAAGGCGGGCCTCGGCCCGCCTTTTTTCTTTTTCAGGTCGCTGGCAACAGGGCCGCTGCGACGCGGCGATCTTCTCCGAGCAGCACATTGTAGGTCCGGCACGCAGCGCCTGTATCCATGGGCTCGAGGCTGATGCCC
>DATEGF010000356.1:0-34431 GCA_035280245.1 Allostellaceae bacterium | reverse complement strand
CCGAGCACCGTGCTGGTGCCGGCGGTGCTCGCCGAGGCCGAGGCGCTGGGCGCCGACGGCCGCGCGGCGGTCACGGCCTATGTCGCGGGCTACGAGACCTGGGCGCATCTGATCGAGCGCGACCCAGACCCCTATCACCGCAAGGGCTGGCACCCGACCGCGGTGATGGGTCCGGTGGCGGCCGCGGCGGCGATCGCCAACCTGCGCCGCCTCGACGCCGAGAAGGCCGCCATGGCGATCGCCATCGCGGCCTCGATGTCAGCCGGCGTGGTGGCGAATTTCGGCACCATGACCAAGCCGTTTCATGCGGGCCGCGCCGCGCAGTCGGGTGTCACCGCGGCACGCCTCGCCGCCGCGGGGATGACCGCGTCCGCGGACGCGCTCGAGCATTCGGTCGGACTCATGCGCGCGCTCTCGCCCCAGGGCCGCGTCGACACCGAGACGCCCCTCGACACGCTCAGCAAGACCTGGCGCATCACCGAGAAGGGCCTCAACGTCAAGAAATACCCGATGTGCTACGGCGTCCATCGCGCGCTCGACGGCATGCTCGACCTCGTGCGCGATCACAAGCTGAAGCCCGCGGCCGTCAAAGAAGTCGCGGTCACCATCGGCAAGACCCAGGCGACCATGCTGCGCAATCACCGGCCGCAGACCGGCCTCGAGGCAAAATTCAGCATGGAATTCGCCATGGCTTCGGTCTTGACCGCGGGCCGCGCCGGCCTCTCCGAGCTCACGGACGGGTTCGTCCGGCGGCCTGAGGTCCAGAGCGCCATGGGCAAGGTCTCGATCGCCACCACCGACACCACGGCCGAGGACGACCCGATCTTCGCCGCCTTCGACAAGGTCGACATCACACTCACGGATGGCAAGCATCTCGTGAGCCCCGAGATCCATCACGCGCGCGGACACTGGGCATTGCCGCTCCGCGCCGAGGAGCTCTGGGAGAAATTCCGGGATTGCGCGGGGACCACGCTGCAGGAGAACGGCGCCCGCATGCTGTTCGAGGGACTGCAGTCGCTGGAACGGCACGGCAATCTCCGCGAGCTCGGCGCGCATTGACCACGCATTCCGTGCCGCATTCCACTTTCTGAGTCTCGCGATTTTTGCTCCACTGGCTCTCTCCGACCGAGAGGAGAGTCCCATGCCATCCGGCGTCTTCGATTCAATCCTGCTCAAGAACTCCTGGAGCACCGAGGAGTTGCGTGGCGTGTTCTCCGACGAGAACCGCGTGCAGAAGTGGTACGACATCGAGGCGACGCTCGCCTCAGAGCAGGCCGCGTTCGGGATCGTGCCGCGCGAGGCCGCGGGCGAGATCATGCGGAAGGCGAAGATCGCGAACGTCGACCTCGCCGAGATCGCCCGCGCCATGGCGGATGCCAAGCACCCGCTGGTGCCCGCGCTCCGCGCGCTGCAGAAACTCTGCAAGCCCGAGCTCGGCGAGTGGCTGCACTACGGTCCCACCACACAGGACATCCTCGACACCGGGATGGTGCTCCAGCTGAAAGAATCGCATGCGATCACCCTGCGCGACCTCCGCGCCGTCGGCCGCGTACTCTACGGCCTCGCCGAGCGTCACCGCGCGACACCCATGGCCGGCCGGACCCACGGCGTGCAGGCGCTGCCCATCACCTTCGGCCACAAATGCGCGATCTGGCTCCGCGAGATGTCACGCCACCGCGAGCGGCTGGCGGAAGTGGAGAAGCGGGTGTTCGTCGGATGCCTGGTGGGCGCTGTCGGAACCATGGCCTCCTTCGGGCCCAAGGCGGTCGAGCTGGAGGCTGGCGTGATGAAGCGCCTGGGCCTCGCGCAAGCCGACATCTCCTGGCACCCCGCGCGCGATCGGTTTGCGGAGTATGCGAGCATCCTCGGCCTCGTCGCGGGCACGCTCACCAAGATCGCGAACGAGGTGTCCCATCTGCAGGCGACCGAGGTCGACGAGGTCGAGGAGCCCTTCAACCCCGGCAAGGTCGGCTCCTCGACCATGCCGCACAAGCGCAACCCCAGTCTCTGCGAAACCATGATCACGGTGGGCTCGACGCTGCGCTACGACGTCGCGATCATGCAGGAAGCGCTGGTGCAGACCCACGAGCGCTCGAGCGCCATCTGGAAGATGGAATGGAAGGCGCTGCCGGAGATCTGCATGGGCCTCGGCCTCATGCTGTCGATTGGCCGAAACGTCCTCGAGCACCTCGTGGTGAAACCCGCGCGCATGCGCGAGAACCTCGACTGCCTCGGCGGCCTTCTGCTCTCTGAGCGCGTGATGTTCTTCCTGGGCGAGAAGCTCGGCAAGCAAACCGCGCACGAGGTGGTCTACGAGGCCGCGATGGCGGCGCAGGAGCAGGGGCTCACGCTCGAGGCCGCGCTCGCCCGCGATGTCCGCGTGACGTCGGTTGCGACCTCAGCTGAACTCGCGGGCATTCTCGATCCCACCACCTATGTCGGCCTCGCGCCCGAGCTGGTGGATCGCGCGCTCGCGCGGACCACCGCGGAAGGGTGGCTCTCCTAGAGCCTGAGCCGCTCGCATCGAATTCGATGCGAGCGGTGAATCAGGCTCTAGGATTTCAAACGGGTGCCGATCAGACCTCACACCGGCCCGTACTCTGTCCAGCCTGCGTCCACGATCACGACGTCGGCGGGGTACCAGTAGCACCAGAGGTCGACGCCATCGTCGAAGCACCATGCGTAGTAGATCGTGCCGTCTTGCGCGAGATCGATGGTGCCATCGGCTGAGGCTTCAACGATGCCCTGCCGATCGAGCGCGGCCATCTTCTTGCGCGACTTGACCTTGCGGACCGGCAGCGGACCCTTCTGAGGATCGGTCGCAGTCATGGCAAGCACCTTGCCGTTGTTGACTTCGGCCGAGACGGTCGCGTTTCCGACCTTGTCGATCTGGTGCTTCCCGTTCTGCTTCAGTTTGGCGCCAAGGAGGCTATGCCCATTCTTGTGATGCTCTTGCTTGGCGAGAGCCACGCCGGACGTGGCGAAAACGCTCGCCGAAGCAAGTAAACCGAGGACTCCACGACGAGTCATCATGCGATGTCTCCGTCTCCCGTTCAGTGATGTAGAGACAACGCGGCCATCCCCTGCGCATTCCAGCGGATACGCGTCGGCTCGCGCGATTTCCGCCTGCCGCCGGTGACCGCTTTGAGACAAAGAGGCGGCCCTGGTCGAATGGCCGCGGCCTGCGTATCCTCGCCGGAGCAATTCAACCGAGGGACACACGGGATGAGCGAGCGGCGGCTGGGCATCATCATGAACGGCGTCACCGGGCGGATGGGGACGATCCAGCATCTCGTCCGCTCGGTGCTGGCGATCCGGGCCGAGGGTGGGCTCAAGCTCGCGAATGGCGACCGCGTGGTGCCCGATCCGGTCCTGGTGGGGCGCAATGCCGAGAAGCTGGCGGCGCTGGCGAAGGCGCACGGCATCGCGCGCACCACGACCGATCTCGACCGCGCGCTCGCCGCACGCGAGGACACGGTTTATTTCGATGCGGTCACTACGGGGCAGCGCAAGCACAACCTCGATCTCGCGATCGCCGCGGGGAAGCATATCTACTGCGAGAAGCCGACCGCGGTGACCCTCGCCGATGCGCTCGATCTCGTGCGCCGCGCTCGCGCCGCCGGCGTCAAGCACGGCGTGGTGCAGGACAAGCTCTTCCTGCCGGGCCTGGTGAAACTCCGGCGGCTCATCGACAGCGGCTTCTTCGGCCGCATCCTCTCGGTCAAGGGCGACTTCGGCTATTGGGTGTTCGAGGGCGATTGGCAGGCGGCACAGCGGCCGTCCTGGAACTATCGCAAGTCGGAGGGCGGCGGCATCGTTCTCGATATGCTCTGCCACTGGCGCTACGTGCTCGACGGCCTCTTCGGGCCGATGCGCGCGGTCTCCTGCCGCGCAGCGAATTTCATCCCGGAGCGGATCGACGAGCAGGGCCGGCGCTATCGCGCGGACGCCGACGACGCCTGCTTCGCCACCATCGAGATCGAGAACGGTATCATCGCGCAGATGAACAGCAGCTGGACGACGCGGGTGCGCCGCGACGACCTCGTGACCTTCCAGGTCGACGGGACCCACGGCTCCGCGGTGGCGGGGCTGCAGCGCTGCGTGATCCAACCACGGAATGCGACCCCGAAACCGGTCTGGAATCCCGACGAGCCGCGCACCGACGACTTCTTCGCGCAGTGGCAGGAGGTGCCGAACAACGAGACCTACCCCAACGGCTTCCGCACGCAGTGGGAGAAGTTCATCCGGCACCTCTACGAGGAGGCACCCTTCCCTTGGGACCTGCTCGCGGGCGCGCGCGGAGTGCAGCTCGCAGAGCTCGCCATCAAAAGCTCCGTCGAGCGGCGCTGGTGCGATATTCCCGATCTCGAGGCCTGAGATGGCGACGCTCGCGCTGCCGACCGCCGATCACCGCCTCGAGACCTACAAGACACGCGCGCCGCGCGCCTGGCCCGCCGCACCCGCCAACGCCTTCAATCGCTCGGCGATCGCGGCGGCCCATGTGGTCGCGGACCCGCTCGCGGAGTGCGATCCCTGGCTGGACGCGCCCGTCGACTGGGACGCCACCATCGAATATCGCCGGCATCTCTGGCGGCTCGGGCTCGGCGTCGCCGAGGCCATGGATACCGCACAGCGCGGCATGGGTCTCGACTGGCAGACCTCGCTGGAGCTGATCCGGCGCTCAATCGAGGCGGCCAAGAGCGAGGGCGGCGCCGTGGTGTTCTCCGGCGCCGGCACCGACCAGCTGCCAGCGGGACCGCATGGGATCGATACTGTCATTCGCGCCTACGAAGAGCAGATTGCGGCGATCGAGAAGCTAGGTGGACGGGTGATCCTGATGGCGAGCCGCGCGCTGCCGGCCTTCGCGCGCTCGCCCGACGATTACGGCAAGGTCTACGACCGCATTCTTGGGCAGCTCCGCGAGCCTGCGATCATCCATTGGCTCGGCGATATGTTCGACCCCGCGCTTGCGGGCTATTGGGGCCACAAGGATCTTGACGCCGCGACCGAGGTGGCGCTCGACCTGATCCAGCGCAATGCCTCGAAAGTCGAAGGGATCAAAGTCTCCCTCCTCGACAAGGACCGCGAGCTCACGATGCGCCGGCGCCTGCCCAAGGGCGTGCGGATGTATACCGGCGACGATTTCAATTTTGCCGAGCTGATCGCCGGCGACGAACGGGGCCATAGCGACGCGCTTCTGGGCATCCTCGACGCCATCGCGCCCGCGGCCTCTGCGGCACTCGCCGCACTGGCACGGGGCAGCCGCAACGAGTTCCACGACATCCTGCAACCGACGGTGCCGCTCTCGCGCCACATCTTCAAGGCGCCGACCCGCTTCTACAAGACGGGCATCGTGTTCATGGCTTATCTCAATGGCCATCAACAGCACTTCGTCATGATCGGTGGCCAGGAGAGCGCGCGCTCGATGGTGCATCTCGCTGAACTGTTCCGGTGGGCGGACGCTGCCGGGCTGCTCGTCGATCCCGACCTCGCGGCACGCCGCATGACGACCGTGCTGCACACCCACGGCATCGCCGCCTGACCCCCGCGATGCGCGACCTCTCGCGCGACAACCGCTTTCTCTCGATCAACGCCGCGACGCTTCGCAGAGAGCGGCCGCTCGCGGAGGTCGCGGCGGCGCTGGCGAAGGCCGATATCCCCGGCATCGGGCCCTGGCGCGAGCAGATCCAGGCCGTCGGCATCAAGGCGGCGGCGAAGCTGATCGGCGATCACGACCTTACCGTGAGCGGCGTCTCGCGCGCCGGGGTCTTCACCGCAAAAGGCCGCGGGGGCCTACAGGCGGTGTTGGACGACAACCGCCGTGCGGTCGACGAGTCCGCCGGCATCGGTGCGCGATGTCTCGTGATGATCGGCGGCGGCCTCATCCCTGGCTCGCGCGACATCGCGGAGTCTCGCGCGCTCTTCACCGAGGGGCTCGCGGCTCTCCTGCCGTACGCGCGAGCGGCTCGCCTGCCGCTGGCGATCGAGCCGCTACATCCCATGTATGCGGCCGATCGCGCCTGCATCAACACGCTCGCACAGGCGAACGACATCTGCGACGCGCTCGGCGAGGGCGTCGGCGTCGTGGTCGACGTCTATCACACCTGGTGGGATCCGAGCCTCGAGCGCGAGATCGCCCGCGCCGGCGCCAAGCGCATCTTCGCCTTCCACCTGAGTGACTGGCTGGTGCCGACCACCGATCTGCTGCTTGATCGCGGCATGATGGGCGACGGCGTCATCGACCTCCGGCGCATTCGTCGCTGGGTCGAGGCGACAGGCTTCCAGGGCCTATGCGAAGTCGAGATCTTCTCACAACGCAACTGGTGGCAGCGCCCGATGGATGAGGTGCTGCGCGCCTGCGTCGAGCGCTACCGGACGGTCTGCTGACCAGTCAGCCACCCACGACAAACCGGCTCGCGAGCTGCCGCACGGTCTTGATCACGGCCATCGCGACCAGGCGGCCGGTCTTTGGGTTGCTCTCGGTCGGGATCACATCCTCGCGGAAGGAGAAGCTGCCGAACCGGCCGCGCGCCGCGATCTCGACCACATGCGTGGTAATTCCGGGATCGGCGACGATGACGAGGCGCGTGCGGTCGAGACCGATGCCCGCGAGCGCCGCCGCCGCGGAGATGTTGACGTTCTGCGGGTAGCGCCGTGCGCCCTCGCGCACAGGGCCGTCGTAGAGTGTGACGGGCGTCTCGAGACGATCCAGATCGCATTGAGTCTCCGCGAGTGTGCCCTTCCAGCTCAAGGGGTCCTTGCGGACGGTGACCGTGACCTCGTCGAGCCCCCCTTGGGCAGCGCCGGCGAGAATGTCGAGAGCCCCGATACCGGCGGAAGGCACGATCAACCGACCGCCACTTCGCTCCGCGGCAGCGAGTAGCGACGTCAGTAGCGCCTCGTCGGTAAGCGCGCCCGCGGAGGTCACCAGGAGGTCGCTCCCGGCGCCGAGCACCCGTGCACCGTGATCGCGCACGGCCTCATGGCCCGCGCACTCGAGGACGGCGTCGAAACGCCCGTGGAAGAACCGATCGGCATCGGCCGTCAGGAGACGGGCGGAGGACGGCGCCCTCGGCCTGCGCACCAGCACCGCCGTGAGCTCGACACCCGGCAACTCGCCACGATCGGCCGCCGCAAGCACCTCGCCGCCAATCGCGCCCAAGCCGATCAAACCGAGGCGCACCGGGCTTACTCCGCA
Source organism: Allostellaceae bacterium (assembly GCA_035280245.1). Lineage (GTDB taxonomy): Bacteria > Pseudomonadota > Alphaproteobacteria > ATCC43930 > CGMCC-115725 > DASZHJ01. Next base: position 27,233 of record DATEGF010000356.1, on the reverse strand, counting down.
GGCGCTGCCTGCGGCTGCGGGCGGCGGCGCAGCCAGCCGTCGACGACACCCAGGATGCCGCGCGGCATGAAGATGATGAAGAGGATCAGGAGAATGCCGTAGATCGTGTTGGCGGCGCCGATCAGCATGGTGCCGAAGAGGACGCGGAGCCCCTCGGTGAGCGACAGGGTCAGGAGCGCGCCGACGGTCGGCCCCAAGGCGCTGTACATGCCGCCCGCAATCGCCGCGAAGACGATCTGGAGCGAGACGCCGACGCCCGAGACGGTCTCGGGGTTCAAATACATGATGTACTGCGCGAAGACCGAGCCGCCGGCCGCGGTGACCGCGGCGCTCATCACGAAGACCCAGAGCTTCTCGCGAAGCACGTTGATCCCGGCGGCCTCGGCTGCGGTCTCGTCCTCGCCGATCGCCTCGAGCGCCGCGCGGCGCATGCCACGGCTCATCCACGCTCGGATGCCCAGCACGACGAGCCAGAGCAACACGGCGACGAAATAGAACTGCGTGCGGTCCTGGAACTGAAGGGCAAGCACGGATGTGCCCACCGCGCGCGGCGTCATACCCAGCGACCCGCCGGTGATGTCGCGCGCGGCGATGATGAGCAGTGCCACCACCTGGCCCAGCGCCAAGGTGACGAGTGCGAAATAGTGACCGACGATCTTCAGGTGGAAACAGGGATAGCCGATCACGAGCGCCAGGAGCACGGCGAGCACCATCCCCGCGGGGATGCCGAGCCAGGGCGTAACGCCATAGAGATTCCAGAGCAGCGCCGAGGTATAAGCGCCGACGCCCATGAAAGCGCCGTGCCCGATCGAGACGAGACCGAACCGACCCATGAAGCTCCAGGCGGTGTTGATCAGGCCGAGGAGCAGCGCTTGGATCACGATGTGGAGGAAATATGTGGGCAGCAGGAATGGCAACGCGATCAGCGCCGCGAGCCCGATCCCCGCCGCGATGCGTGCGTCGATCATCGTCCGAGGATCCCCTGCGGTCGGATCACGATCAGCACGATGAACAGCACGAAGGCGAGCACGTAGGAGATCTCGACCGAAAAGTAGTACCCGACGATCGCGATGATCTGGCTCATGATGAAGGCCGCGATCACGCCGCCGAACATGTTCCCGAGGCCGCCCAGCACGCAGATCATGAAGGTGATCGGGCCGAAGGTGAGGCCGATGAAGGGATGCACGTCGTATTGCAGCACCAGGAGGCAAGCCGCGAGGCCCGCGAGGCCGCCGCCGATGGTGGATGTGATCAGGTAGATCCGCCGCGGATCGACACCCATCAGGCCCATGATCTCACGGTCTTGCGCGATGGCGCGGATCGCCGTGCCGAGATAGGTCTTCGCCAGGAAGAGATAGAGCCCGGCCGCACCCACGATCGCGGCGATAAAAGCGAGCAACCTCGCGAAGCTCAAATCGATATCGCCGAGCTCAATGATCGGGAGGCGGATGCCGACGTTGCGGAAGTCGGTGCCGAAAAGCAGCGTCGCGACACTTTGCAGGAAGAACAGCATCCCGCCAGTCGCCAGCAGCTGGTTGATCGGCGCCGAGCCCAGGATGGGCTCGATGATCAGCCGATGCATGAGCAGACCGAAGAGCGCCACCAGCGCGATCGCCGCAACGCACGCGAGCAGGAACGGCCAAGCATAGACCGCGTGCAGCCAATAGATCGCATACATGCCGCCCATGACCAGCTCGGCGTAGCAGATCCACACCACGTCGATCACACCGAAGATCAGGTTCAAGCCGAGTGCGAGCAGCGCCAGCAGTCCGCCCAGCATGATGCCATTCATCACAGCTTCGAGGAGGTAGATGTCCATCTCGCTACTCTCCTCAGAGTCCCAAATACGAGCGGCGGATCACGTCGCTCTCTTTGAGCTCGCCGGCTGAGCCCGTGAGCGCGATGCGGCCGACCTCCAGCAGATAGGCGCGGTCGACGAGGTCGAGGACCTGCTGCACGTTCTGCTCGACGATCAGCACGGTGTAGCCTTCCTCGGCGATGGTGCGCACGAGATCGAACACCTGCTGCACCACCAACGGCGCCAGGCCCGCGGAGGGCTCATCGAGCAGCAGGAGCTTCGGCTTTGACATCAACGCGCGCGCGATCGCGCACATCTGCTGCTCGCCGCCCGACAGCGTGCCCGCGAGTTGGGTGCGGCGCTCCCGAAGGCGCGGGAAATGCTCGTATGCCCAACCCAAGCGCTCGGCGAAGGAGGTGCGCGCCGCGGGGAGGTAAGCGCCCATCCGCAGGTTGTCTTCGACCGTGAGCCGCGGGAAGAGACGGCGATTCTCCGGCACGTGGGCGATGCCGAGCTCGACGATCCGATGCGCCGAGAGCCCCGCAATCGACTGGTCCTCGAAGGTAAGTGCGCCCGAGTGCGGCAACAGCAAGCCGGAGATGACGCGCATCAGCGTGGTCTTGCCGGCGCCATTGGGGCCAATCACGGCAACGGTCTCGCCGGCCTCGACCGCGAGCGACACTTCGAAGAGCGCGCGGAACGAGCCGTAGTCGGCGGAGAGTTGGGAGACCGCGAGCATCTTGCTCAATGCCTCGGCTTGCCGAGATAGACCTCAATCACGCGGGCATCGCACGCGGCGGCCTGGGGCTCCCCCTCGAAGATCTTCTCGCCGTGATCGAGGACGATGACGCGGTCGACCACCGGCATCAGCACGCCCATGATATGCTCGACCCAGATGATGGTGATGCCCAGACGGTCGCGAATGCCTTTGAGCATGCGGGCCGCGCGTTCCATCTCGGCGGTGTCGAGGCCGCCAAGACTCTCGTCGGCGAGCAACAGTTTCGGCCCACCGGCGAGCGCGCGGGCCAGCTCCAGCTTCTTGAGCGCGGCCGCACCGAGACCGAGGGTGGTCGCGTCGGCGCCGCCTGGCAGCCCCACGAGGTCCAACGCCTCCACGGCGCGTCGCTCCGCCTCGCCCCGACCGATGCCGCCGCCCTGGGCGTAGGTGGCCGCGAGGGAGACGTTCTCGAGGATCGACAGCTTTCGGAACGGACGTGGAATCTGGAAGGTGCGCCCGATCCCCATGCGGCAGACCGCATGCGCGGGCGTCCCTGCGATCTCCTGGTTCCGAAAGCGGATCGACCCCTCGCTCGGCTTGAGCGCACCCGAGATCAGGTTGAAGGTCGTGCTCTTGCCGGACCCGTTGGGGCCGATCAAGCCCAGAATCTCGCCCTCGCGAACCTCGAACGAAACCTGGTTGACCGCCAGAAATCCGTCGAAGCGCTTGGTCAGCCCCGAGACCGCCAGCACCTCAAGTCATCGCGTAGGGTGACGAGTTCGGCAACGGCACAACCGGATCGTTGGTCTTGAAGCTGTCCGGACCGACCACGCGCTCCTCGGGCGCGGTCGGGAAGTACTGCATCACGGCAATGACGGAGCGCTCGTTCTGCCCGGCGAGCTCGCTGCCTGGCGCCGCGAACTTCACCCCGAAGCCCTGCACGGTGCCGCCCGGCGGGATGTCGACCTCGAGTGCGGCCTTGCGGATCGCCTCCGCGTCGACGCCGCCGAATTTCTGGATCGCAATCGGCATCACGCTGTTGAGGAGTGTCCATGTGGAGCCGAACCCCATGGAGCAATGCGGCGGCACATCCTTGATGTTGGTCTGCTTGATGAACCGCTCGACCATGATCTTGATGAGGTCGGAGACGCCTGGCTGGAAGGCGCCGGGGTTGATGAGCTGACCGCCGGCCGGGTCGACGTTGCAGAAGTAATCGATATCCGATTTGAAGGTGTCGCGGAGCTTGTCGAGCTGGCTATAGCCCGCCCCGTGCCCGATCAAGACCTTGAAGCGGAGGCCGGCCTCGCGCCCCTGCCGAAGGAAGAGGGTGATGTCGGGATTGTACCCGGCGTGCAGGATCGCATCCGCTCGCGCGCGTCGGAGCTTGGTCACGAGCGACGACAAGTCGGGTGCGTTCGAGGAGTAAGCCTCCTTCAGGACGACCTGCATGCCGAGCTTCTTGGAGTTCGCCTCGGCGGCGTCACCGCACCCGGTGCCGTAAGGTCCGTCCTCGTGAATGATCGCGACCTTGACGTCCTTTGGCTCCATGCCGAGCTTTGCCTTGGCGTTGTTGCCGACGAAACCCGAGCTCGCCCCGCCGTACTGGTCCGTGTGAACGTTGGTGCGGAAAGTGTATTGCCGGTTCTTGCCCTTCAGCACCGCCGTGGAGGTCGCGGTGGTGATCCAGAGGATTTTCTTCTGCTGATCGAGCTTCTCGGCGAGCGGCACCGCATGGGCGCTCGAGTAGACGCCAAGGATGATGTCAAGCTTCTCCTGGGAGATCAGGCGGTCGGCCTCGTTGATGGCCACATCTGCTTTGCTCTGCGAATCCGCCGTGACGGCCTCGACTTTGTACTTGCCCATGACGCCGCCGCGCTCGTTGGTGAGGTCCACGGCGGTCTGGGCACCGACCCGGCAGGCGATCGAGCCTGCCGCGGCGAAGGGACCCGAGAGGTCATAGAGCACGCCGATGCGGATCGGCGTGGTCACCTCCGCGAGCGCCGGGCGCGGCATAAGGCCCACGGCCGCAAGGCCTGCCGAATATTTGAGCACGGTTCTGCGCGACGTCGTCATGGCTTCTCCCTATCCTTTGTGCCGGCTCTCGCCGTTCCGATTGGCGCCCCAAAAGCGCGCACCGAGTGTTTGGCAAAGACGCAAAACTGTCAACGCGCGGCGCCCTGGCTCTTTGAGCGGCGGGGACCACGCGCTCTTGCAATCGCGAGGCGCTGCGGCGCTAATGACCGGGCCGCATGCCGCCCGACGCACCACTCTCCATCGAAGCGATCGTCGATGCCGGTTTGTGCATCGGCTGTGGCCTCTGCCGCAGCGTCGCGCCGGACGCGATCCGCATCGAGATGAGCCCGCAAGGGGCGGAGATCCCGAAGGTCCAAACTCCGCTCACCGAGGCCGAGCTCGCGCTCGTCAATCAGATCTGTCCGGGCTTGCATGTCGAAGGCCGTCGGCGAGACGAGATGCCGGCAACGGCGCGCTGGGACACGATCTGGGGCCCGGCACTCGCCATGGCCAAGGGCTATGCCGCCGACCCGGAGGTGCGCTTCCGGTGCTCCGCCGGCGGCGGCACCAGCGCGCTCGGCATTCATCTGCTCGAATCCCGCGAAGTCGATTTCATTCTGCACGTCCGCGCCTCGCGATCGGAACCGATGCGATCGGAGGCGCAGCTGAGCGCGACCAAGGCGGAGGTCCTGGAGGGTGCGGGTTCGCGCTATGGACCCGCGGCACCGCTGGTGGACCTGATGCAGCTCCTCGATCGCGGCCGGACCTTCGCGGTGATCGGCAAGCCCTGCGACATCAGCGCGATCCAGAACCTGTCGCGTCACGATCCGCGCGTCGATGCGCTCATCCGGTATCGCATTGCCATCGTGTGCGGCGGCGCCTCGGCCTTCGGCCTGAGCCTCGATCTGGTCGAGCGTTTCGGCGTTCGCGAGTCCGAGGTGAGCCTGCTGCGCTATCGCGGCTACGGCAATCCCGGCCGCACACGGGTCGAGACCAAGGACGGCCGAGCCTTCGAGGTCACCTACAACGATCTCTGGGCCGATGAAAGCAAGTGGCGGATCCTGTTCCGCTGCAAGATCTGTGGCGATGCTCTCGGCGAGACCGCCGACATTGCGATCTCCGACACCTGGCCCGGTGGCGGTCCGAGCGGCGAGGATGCCGGCTTCAACGACTTCATCGCGCGCACCGAGCGCGGCGCCGGTCTCTTGCGCCGCAGCGCGGAATCGGGCGCGCTCAAGCTCGTGGCCGACATGGATTTTCGGGACTTCGACGCCGTCCAGCCGCACCAGGTCCGCAAGAAGCAGGCGATCACCGCACGCCTCGCCGCGCTCCGCGACGCCGGCTTCCCGGTGCCCGACTACCCCGACCTTCGGCTCGACGCGGCCGGCGCGAGCGCGACCGAGGCCTTCCGACGGGAGAACACCGAGGGCATGCGGAAACGGCTCGCCAAGCGCAAGCCAAGCGAGCCCGACTGAGCCTCGAGCCTACCGGGGGTTGGATTTCAGGTCCTCGATCACCGAACGCGTGAGCATCAGCGGCCCGATGCGGTCCACTCGGGCGCCGAGCATCGGCAGGACGACGCTCTTGCCGATGAGATGCGCAGAGACGTGCAAGATCCGGATGCGATCGTGCGGCGGGTTCGGATCGACAAGCGCGTGCTTCCCGGCGTGCCATGCGGGCAGCGCAAGGCAGGCGAGCCAGTTGTAGGTGGCCGGGAAGCGTCGCACCGGAAGGTTCTCGAGCCGGATCGCGATGTTGAGCGCGCCTTGCTCGACGGTCCGCGTGAGATCGTCGATCACCTCGATCCGCCCGAGACCGTCTTGCAGAAATCGCCGCCACGCGCCCCAGAGCGGCGATTGCGCGCGCGCCGCCCAGACCCCGCCGTTCACCACCGGCACGTGCACCATGCGCGCACTGATCTCCGCGCCGAACAGGCGGCGCACGCCTTCAGCCTCGACATGCCAGGCGTGAGTCCCCTCGGTGAACTTGAAGTATCCGCGGTCTACCTCGGGCACGGCGGCGATGCCATGTCGCCGCGCCTCTTCGACGAGCTCGAGCACGGCGGTCGGATGCTGCGCCCAGGCATCGGCGTCGATCCAGACGATGACCTCGTAGCCCTGGATGATCTCATTGAGGTAAGGGCGGCACAGCATGCCGCCGAAGCCCGGAAAGGATGTGTCGACTTGGCGCCGGGCGGGATAGTCGAAGGGGTATGAGAATCCCAGGAGGGTAACCCCGTCCGCCTCCAGCTTCGTGCGCTGCTCCGCGCTGAGGCCGAGATCGATCACCGCGATCGGTGCAGCAAGCGCCTGCAGGGAGTCGAGCAGTCCCTGGAGATATTCGGCGTAGCGGGAATCGGCGGCAGAGACGATGCAGAAAGACATTGCCCCCGAGGCTAGCGTCAGGCCGGCCTCGGGGGCAATCTCGTACTCCAGGTCGGGTGAGAGCCCGACCTGATCCAGCCCTAGAACTTCATCCGGAATTGCGCCATGCCGACGACGTCGGGCGCCGCCGAGCGCACGTTGTCGGGCTGCAGACGGAGCATCGCACCGAGATTGAGCGAGGCACCCTCGGCCACCGGCGTCTTGTAGAAACCCTGGAAATCGAGCTCGCGCCCGTCCGCCGCCAACGAGGCCTTGGTCGAGGTGTAGGCGATGTTGCCGAAATAATCGCGGGCAACCGGCACCGAGATATCGGCGCTGCCGCTCACGGCGCGGAGCGGCTGGCTGAACACGAACCCCGCCTGGTCCTGCTTGCCGAACACCTGATCCTTGGTGACACCAAGGCTGAAGCTCTGGGTCGCGACCGCGCTCGCGCTCTGGATCAGCGTGCTGGCGTTGCCCGAGGGCGTGGTGATGCCGAAGTGCATGCTGCCGAAGACGGAATAGCCAGCGCCCAGCTTGGCGGTGCCGGTGATGCCGCCGAAATAGGTCGGCGTGTTGGTGCCGAAGGCGAGCACGCCGTCGGCCATGCTGCCGAGGAGCGTGCCCTGCTCGATCACCATGCCGCCGTCGAAGCCGAGCTTCACGTGTTCGCTCACGGCTACGTCGAGCTCGGCGACGGTCCCGTAGACGCCGCTCATGTCGGGATCACGCGTCGGGTCGAAGTAGCTGGGATCCTCATAGGGCGAGGATCTCGCCTGTCCGGCGAAGGCGCCGAACTTCAGCGTGCCGAGGCCGCGGACGTCGCTCGAATAGGCGACGCTATAGGCCTTGTCGGAGAAATCGAGATAGGGGATCGACGCCGCGTCCGTCATCAGGAGATCGGCATGGCCGATCACGCCCTGCCCGTAGACGCCGAAGGCCAACGCCGGGCTCATGTTGTAACCGACGTTGAGCGTGTGCGCATCGTCGATCTTGCTGGTGAGATAGAACTTTCCGGGGATCACGCGGCTATCGGCGCCGCCCGACTGCTGCTGCACGGCGAAGGCGTAGCTGACGGTCGTCGCCCCGTCCTGCATCACGTCGAGGTCGCGGCCGCCGAAAGAGTCGAGAGTGCGGACCGCGTCGAAGAACGTGTCCGCGCCGCTGTGCACGACGTTCGACATGCTGACGGTGTAGCCGCGGTTGAAGCTGTCGAGCACGAGCATCTGCTGGCTCGCGAGCGCGTTCGAGAAGCTCGAACCGAAGGCCGAGCCCGCGATGAAGCCCGTATTCGTGATCCCGCCCGACGGACCGGCCACGCTGGCGCCATGCGGCACGCTGAGGGTCCCGATCGGCTTGGTCGCCGCGTCGAGATTGAGCAGGCCCTGCCCGTAGATGGATTTGTTCGCGTAGATGCCGGACTTGGTGGCGCTCTGGAACAGGATCTGCAGGATCTGAGCATTGGTGAGATAGGGGTATTCCTGGATCAGGACGTCCGCAGCCGCCGAGACGTTTGGCGCCGCGAATGACGTGCCGCTCGCCTGCCCATAGCCGCCTTGATAGACCGAGATGAGGTTGGTCCCGGGAGCCGCGATGCACCACGCCGCCGCCGAGCCACAGCGGTCGCTGTAGCTCGCGATCGCGCCGTTGGAGCCGGTCGCGACCGCCGCGACCCACCCAGCCTTGAGAGCAGGGAAATCCGCCGGCAGGGCGGCGTAGAAGCCGGGCTGGCTCGCGCTGTCGTTGCCGGCGGCGAACACCACGATCGCGCCGGCCTTCACGGCGGCATTGTAGGCGCTCAGCGTCTGCGGCATGTAGGACGAGAGGTACGAGGCCGAGAGCCGCGTGATGGGCGTCGAGGAGTTCCAGCTGTTATTGAAGACAAACGCCTTCGGACCCGTCGTTCCGTACGCACTCTGGATGAAGGACGTGGCGTAGGTGATGCCGGCCGCGAGCTGGCCGTCGGAGAGAGTGATGCTGCCATCGGGATTGACGATCTGGACTGGCAGCAGCTGGGTCCCGTAGGCGACGCCAACCATGCCGATGCCATCGCGATCAGCCGCGATGATTCCGGACACGAACGTGCCATGCCACATGTCGTCGGTGGTGACGCCGACCGTGCCCGTGATCGCGTTGAAGCCGGGGCCCGCAATCCGGCCGATGAACTGATTGTCGCTTTCATCGAGGCCAGAATCGAACACCGCCGTGATGGTGCCCTGGCCCGTATAGCCGCGATTCCAGGCGGCCTGCGCCTTGATCTGGGCGATGCTGTAGTTCCAGTTCGCCTCGTTGGTGCAGCCCTGGTACCAGGGATCGCTGGTGTTGGTGACCACGCATCCGGCGCTGCGCGCGGGCTCGAAGCCGCCGCTCACGCCCACCAGCAGAACCGCGGCGGCCAAGCTCAGCGCGCCGATCCCGAACTTCCTGATCCTGATCATCGAACCCCTTCCTCGATGAGGCGCCTACGCAGCCGATGACGAGTCGGCAAAACCGCGGGCACCGAAAACCGCCACGCCACCCCAACTATCGACGGCGACCCATTAATTCCGCATTAAACCCTATTGTGCACCAACTAAAATTAAGCGCGTATCCACATCACCTTATGATTGTTGAACGGGCCGCGAAATCAATCATTCCCCTCGCTCTCGCCCGTCACTTCCCCGACGCAGCCCTGCCCTGCCGAGGCATCCCTTGCCGGGGTGTCCGCGTTCTTGCAAGAGTGCCGGAAATTCAAGACCCTAGAATGGCACCATGGTGACGATGACGGCGATAGCCGCCGGAGAGCGGCGGGCGAGCGATACACGGGTGATTGGGCTCGTGAGCGCGGCGCATTTCGTGAGCCACCTCTATGGCCTGCTCCTGCCGCCGGTCTTCGCCCTCGTCCACAGCGAGAGCGGGCTCAGCTACGGCGAGCTCGCCGCCGTGCTGGCGAGCTACAACTTGGTGTCGGCGCTCTTACAGACGCCGACCGGCTTTCTGGTCGATCGGCTCGGCGCCAGCCGCCTGCTGATCGCGGGGCTGCTACTGGGGTCCGCGGCCATTGCGGCTGCGGCACTCATTCCGACTTATTGGGCGCTGGTGATCTGCTTCGGCGTCGCGGGCCTTGCCAACACCGTCTACCACCCCGCGGACTATGCGATCCTCTCGCACTCGGTCGCGCAGAAGCGGATCGGTCAGGCGTTCTCGATCCACACGTTCAGCGGTCTCCTCGGCTTTGCCGCGGCACCGCCGCTGATGCTGATCTCCTCGCGCTACCTGGGCTGGCACGGCGCCCTTCTGATCGCGGCCGCCGTTGGGCTGGCCGTCGCGCTGGTACTGCTGGCCCAGCGGCATGTGCTCGTGATCACGCCGGCCGCGCCGGCGCAGCACCAGCACCGCGCGGCCAGAGCCGGCTTGCGGCTCCTGCTGACACCCGCGATCCTCAAGAACCTCGCCTTTTTCACGATGCTGGCGCTGGCCGGCGGCGGCATCTCCAACTTCTCGATCGTGGCGCTGGGCGCGCTCTACGACACGCCCCTCTGGGTCGCTAACACGGGGCTCTCGGCCTATCTGTTACTGGGCGCGCTCGGCGTGCTGGTGGGTGGCGTCATCGCCGACCGCACGCGCCATCACACGCGAGTGGCTGCCATTGGCTTCGCGTTCAGCGCAAGCGTGGTCCTGGTGATCGGCACGGTGGCGCTCGGAGCGGCGCCGCTGATCGCGCTGATGGCGATCGGTGGCCTCCTCAGCGGGATCATCCAGCCCTCGCGCGACATGATCGTCCGCGCGGTGACGCCTGCGGGCTCCTTCGGCAAGGTGTTCGGCTTCGTGACCACCGGGTTCAACGTCGGCAACGTGGTGGGCCCGCTGTTCTTCGGTTGGCTCATGGATCGCGGCGAGCCGCGCGCGATCTTCATCGCGGTGGTCGTTATCACGCTGGTCTCGCTGCTGACGGTGTCGACGACCCGCGTACCGGTGGCGAAGCCCCTCCCTGCGGAGTGATCGCCCTACCAGCGGCGCGTCACCGCCGCGGTCTCGGCCGCCACGGCTTTGCCGGCGACCCCGACGCTGCCGAGATAGATGAACCCGACGATCGTGTCGTGCTCGGCGAGGCCGAGCGCGCGCTTCACCTCGACATCGTAGGCCGCGGCGCCGGTACGCCAGAAGCCGCCCAGGCCCAGCGCGTGAGCCGCCACCAGCATGTTCTCCGCGGCAGCGCCCGCCGCCACCACTTGCTCGATGTCGGGCACCTTCGGGTTCTGCTTGACGGCGGCGGCGATGACCACCACCAGCGGCGCGCGCAGCGGCTTCTTGCGCTCGGCATCGAGCTTGCCTTCGGGCGCATCAGGCTCGCGGCGCTTCAGCGACTGCGCCATCACCTCGCCGAAACGGTTGCGGGCCTCGCCTTCAATCAGCACGAAGCGCCAGGGCTGCATGCGGCCATGGTCGGGGGCGCGCGCGGCAACGCCGAGGAGGGTCTGGAGCTGGGCCGGGCTTGGGCCGGGCTCCACTAGCTGCGCGGGCGACACCCGGCTCATCAGCGCTTCGATCGCGTCCATGTGATGCAACTCCGCCGAAACTGCCGGGCGAGAATAGAGCCTGACCGTAGCCATCCAGAAGGGTTTTTGCGGCACGCCTGCAATGCCGAGCGGAGGCCGCGACGGCCTCGCTGAGCGGTGCTAAGACTGGGTGGTCCGTCATCAGGCCGTGGGAGACCTCGCATGAAACGCCGCCATCTGGGCAAGCTCGAGGTGGGAGCCATCGGTCTCGGCTGCATGAGCATGACGCCGATTTACGGCGAGCCCAGCGAGCCCGAGGCCATCGCCACGATCCATCGGGCGGTCGAGCTCGGCGTCGACCTGATCGACACCTCTGACGCCTATGGCACCAACGGCTCGAACGAGGCGCTGGTGGGCCGCGCGATCAAGGGCCGGCGCGACCAGGTCGTGTTGGCCACAAAGTTCGGCAACATCCGTTTGCCCGACGGGAGTCCCGGCGCCAACGGCAAGCCCGAATACGTCGCGCAATGCTGCGAGGGAAGCCTCAAGCGGCTCGGCGTCGACACGATCGATCTCTTCTACATCCATCGCGTCGACCCGAGCGTGCCGATCGAGGATACCGTCGGCGCGCTGGCGCGGCTGGTGCAGCAAGGCAAGGTGCGGCACCTCGGCATCTCCGAGGCCGCACCCAAGACGCTGCGCCGGGCCCATGCGACGCATCCGATCGCGGCGCTGCAGACCGAGTATTCGCTCTGGACCCGCGACGCCGAGGGCGAGCTCCTCGACACCTGCAGGGAGCTCGGCATCGGCTATGTCGCCTATAGCCCCTTGGGCCGCGGCTTTCTTACCGGCACGGTGACCGACGTGGAGAAGCTCGGCACCAGCGACCGGCGCCGCGCCATGCCGCGTTTCCAGGCCAAAAACATCGGCCATAATCTCAACCTGGTCGCGACCCTCAAGGAGCTCGCGGCGTCCGAGCGCTGCACGCCGGCCCAGCTGGCGCTCGCGTGGCTACTGAGCCGACGCGACTTCATCGTGCCGCTTCCCGGCACCAAGCAGCGGCGCTGGCTCGAGGAGAACGCCGCGGCGGCAAGCCTCGCGCCCGAGAAGGAGACGCTGGCGGCGCTCGACCGCGCGTTCCCGCGCAACGCGGCGCAAGGCGACCGCTACCCCGAGGCGATGATGAAGCGGCTCGGGCTTTGACCACGGCGGCGGCGCGATCGAGCGGACGCGCAGCCTCCCTCGGCGCGCCGCGGCTGCGCCTCGAGCATCTGGTCACTGGCGGCGCCGTGCTGGCGCTGGTCGTGCTGATCGTGCTGCCGCTGCTCTCGCTACTCTGGGGCAGCATCGCCGGCGAGGGCGGACTTACCTTCAGCTATTTCGTGCGCGCGGTCTCGAGCCGGCTCTACGTGCAGGCGCTGGTGAACTCCCTGGTGCTGGGCGCTTGGGTCGCGCTGCTGAGCATCGCGATCGGTGTGCCCCTGGCCTGGGCGGTCGCGCGCACCAACCTGCCCGCCAAGGGTTTCGTGCGCCTGACCGCGAGCCTCGCCTACATCTCGCCGCCGTTCCTGATCGCGATCGCCTACGTGAACCTGTTCAGCCCCAACGCCGGCCTGATCAATAGCTTCCTCCGCGACGTCGTGGGCGCGCCAGGCCTCACGTTCAACGTGTTCTCTATGGCAGGGCTGGTGCTGGTGACGGTGCCGCACACCTTTCCGTTCGTCTATCTGCTGGCGGTGAGCGCGCTCAGCTCGGTCGATGCGTCGTTCGAGGAGTCCGCGCAGATCCTCGGCGCGGGCAAGCTCCGCACCGCGCTCGCGATCACGGGGCCGCTGGTGGCGCCCTCGATCCTCTCGGGCGCGCTCATCGCCTTCGTCAATGCGATCGCGCTCTTCGGCTCGCAGGCGATCGTGGGATTGCCGGCTCGGCTCTTCACTCTGCCGACGCGAATCTACGCGCTGTTCGATTTTCCGCCCCAATACGGTCTCGCCTCGGCGCTGTCCCTGATCCTGGTCGCGATCACCGTCGCAGCGCTCTACCTGCAGCGCGCCTATCTCGCGCGGCGCTCTTATGTGACGCTGGCAGGCAAAGGCGTCCGCCCCCAGTTGATCGATCTCGGTGGCTGGCGCTGGCTGCTGCTCGGATTCTGCGTCGCGGTGTTCGGGATCGCGATCCTGCTGCCCTACGGCGCGCTGATCGCGGTCTCCCTCAGCAAGTCCTGGGGCCTCGCCTTCTGGCAGAACCTGACGCTCGCGAACTTCCGGTTCGTGCTCGTCGACTACGACGTGACGCGCCGCGCCATCCTGAACAGCCTCGTCCTCGCGATCCTAGCCGCGAGCCTCGCCGCGCTCATCGGCGCGCTCGTCGGCTGGATCGACCTGCGGACGCGCATGCCGGGCCGACGGTTCCTCGACTACGTCTCGCTGGTGCCGCTGGGCCTGCCGGGTATCGTGATGGCGGTGGCCCTCCTCCAGTTCTGGCTCAAGCTGCCGGTGCCGCTCTACGGCACGCTCGCGATCCTGCTGCTCGCCTACACCGCGCGCTACATTCCGCTCGGCGTGCGGGCCGCCAATTCCGCGCTCCGGCAAGTCGATCCGTCGCTCGAGGAGAGCGCGCGCATCCTGGGCGCGTCCTGGGGCTACACCTGGCGCGAGGTGACGCTGCCCCTGATCCGGCCCGGCCTGATCGCCGGCTGGATCCTGGTCTTCGTGCCGGCGATCCAGGAATTGAGCGCCTCGATCCTCTTGTTCAGCTCGAAATCCATCACCCTCGCAGTCGCCGTCTACAATCTCTATGAGAACGGCTATATCGAGCCGGTGGCCGCGCTGGCGCTCGTGAACACCGCGATCATCGGCGCGGCGATCTGGCTCGCCCGGCGTCTCGGCGCGGGCCGCGCGGGCGGCGGCACCGGAGCGCTCGCCTGATGGCCGGCATCCGGATCGAGCACCTCTCCAAGCGCTACACGGGCACGGAGGCGGCACAGGGCGCGCTCATCGACCTCAGCCTCGATATTCCCGACAACGAGTTCGTGACGCTGCTGGGACCTTCCGGCTGCGGCAAGACCACGACGCTCCGGCTGATCGCGGGATACCTCGTACCGGACGCGGGCTCGATCCGCGTTCGCGACCGCCTGCTCTCCGCGCCCGAGGGCGTGGTGCCGCCCGAAGAGCGCAACATGGGAATGGTGTTCCAGAACTACGCGGTCTGGCCGCACAAGACCGTGTTCGAGAACATCGTCTTCGGCTTGCGCGTGCGCAAAGTAGCGGCGCGCGAGGCCCGCGAGCGGGTCGAGCGCATGCTCGATCTCGTGCATCTCTCGGGCCTCGAGAGCCGGTTCCCGAACGAGCTCTCCGGCGGCCAGCAACAACGCGTGGCGCTGGCGCGCAGCCTCGTGGTCGAGCCGGAGATCCTGCTGCTCGACGAGCCGCTCTCGAACCTCGACGCGAAGCTGCGCGAGCGCATGCGCATCGAGCTCAAGGCGCTGCAGCGCCGCACGCACATCACCTTCGTCTACGTGACGCACGACCAGGGCGAGGCGCTGGCGCTCTCCGACCGGATCGCGGTGCTGAGCAAGGGCCGGCTGCAGCAATACGGCACACCCCGCGAGGTCTACGCGCGGCCCGCTAACCGCGTGGTCGCGGACTTCATGGGGCTCGTGAACCTGCTGCCGGCGACCGTGCTCGAAGCGCACGGCGGCGCGGGCGTCGTGGCCGCCGGCGCGCTCAGGCTCCGCGTCGGCCTGCCGACGGAGGCGAGCGCCCGCGATCGCGTCGATCTCGCGATCCGTCCCGAGAGCATCCGCATCAGCGCGCCAAACGGCGCGGCCGAGGGCGTGGTCTCCGCCCGCGTCGAAGAGCGCAGCTACCTCGGGAACCTCAGCGAATATCATGTGGTGATCGACGGCGGCCTCCGGCTCCGCGTGCAGGCCCCCTCGCTCGCCGATTTTCCCGTCGGCAGCGCGGTGCGGATCGCCGTGGACGCAGAGCAGTGCACGGCCTTTCCGGCGAGCGCGAGAGCGGAGCCGCCTGTCGAATGATTACGCTTCGGCTTGATCGCGCGCGTTGAACAGGGAGTCTCAACGATGACGCTTCGCACCCGACTGACTGAGAAACTGGGTATCACGCATCCGATCCTCCTGGCACCGATGGGCTCGGTCGCCGGGGGCGCGCTCGCGCGGGCGGTCACAGAGGCCGGGGGGCTCGGCCTGATCGGGCTGGGTTACGGGCAAGCGGAATGGCTCGAGCGGGAATTCCGCGCCGCGGGCAACGCCCGGATCGGCTGCGGGTTCATCACCTGGTCGCTCGCTCAGCGCCCCGAGCTGCTCGACCGCGCGCTCGATCACAAGCCCGCCGTGGTCATGCTCTCGTTCGGCGACCCACAGCCGTTCACCGCTGCGATCAAGCGGACGGGCGCAAGCCTGATCTGCCAAGTCCAGAGTGTCACGCAGGCGGTCGAGGCCGCCGAGGTCGGCGCCGACATCATCGTGGCGCAAGGGACGGAGGCGGGCGGCCACGGCGCGTCCCGTTCCACGTTGGCGCTGGTGCCGGCGGTGGTCGATGCGGTCCGGGCGCGCCATGAGCACGTCATCGTCCTCGCCGCCGGCGGGATCGCCGACGGCCGCGGTCTCGCCGCCGCACTGATGCTCGGCACCGACGGCGTCCTGATCGGCACCCGCTTTCTGGCGTCCAACGAGTCACTGTCCTCGCCACAAGCCAAGGCGCGGGTCGTCGCCGCGCGCGGTGACGAGACCATTCGCACGCGGGTATTCGACATTGCCCGGCGCTACGACTGGCCCGCGCCCTATACCGGCAGAGCGCTGCGGAACGAGTTCTCCAAGCAATGGCACGGGCGCGAGGCCGAGCTCGAGAAAGCGATTCCCACGGAGGCGGCACGCTATGCGCGGGCGGCGGAAGCCAATGACGTCGAGGTCGCCGTGGTCTTTGCCGGCGAGGGTGTGGACCTGATCCACCGGATCGAGCCCGCCGGCGAGATCCTCGCCGGCATCGTACTCGACGCGGAAACCGCGCTCACCCGCAAGTGGACGACATGAGTGAGCGTGAAAGGGAGTCCCGATGACGGAGCATGCTGACACAGAAGTGACCGGCCAGGAGCATTGGACGAAGAAGGGCGACGTCCGACTCTTCCTCTGGGAGAAATACGTGGGCTCGCCCACGGGCAAGCGCGGCACGGTGCTGTTCGTTCACGGCTCCTCCATGGCCTCGCAGCCGACCTTCGATCTGACCGTACCAGGCCGGCCGGACTCCTCGGTGATGGATTGGTTCGCCCGGCGCGGCTTCGCGACCTGGTGCGTCGACATGGAGGGCTACGGACGCTCCGACAAGTCGCGGCCCATCAACAGCGACATCGCCAACGGCGCCGACGACCTCGCGGCGGCCACGGACTACATCGAGAAGACTCGCGGCGCGGGGCCACTGCTGGTCTACGGCATCTCCTCGGGCGCGCTGCGGGCGGCGCTCTTCGCGGAGCGTCATCCGAAGCGGGTGAAGCGCCTGGCGCTTGATGCCTTCGTCTGGACCGGCGAAGGCAGCCCGACCTTGGCCGAGCGCAAGAAGCGGCTGCCGGAGTTCCTCGCCAAGACGCGGCGGCCCATCGACCGCACCTTCGTGCACAGCATCTTCAATCGCGACCATCCCAGCACCGCCGAGGACAAGGTGATCGAGGCCTTCGCCGACGCGATCCTCGCGCTCGACAGCTCGATGCCGACCGGCACCTACGTCGACATGTGCTCGAAGCTGCCGGTGGTCGACCCCACCAAGATCGCCGCACCCACCATCGTCATGCGCGGCGAGTACGACGGCATCGCGAGCATGCAGGACCTGATCGCCTTCTTCGACCGGCTGCCCAATCCCGACAAGCAATTCACGGTCATGCCGGGGATCGCGCACGCGTCGTTCCAGCAGAAGAACTACCAGCTCGTCTATCACATCCTGTATTCGTTCTTCACTCAGCCGGCACCGATCTATCGAGGTCACTGACCATGAGCGCAAAGAGGAATGAGATGACCCGGAGAGACGCCGTCGCGCGCGGGCTCAGCCTTCTCGCAATCGCGACCTTGCCGCTGGTCGCACCTATGGGCGACGCGCTCGCCACCGATTTCGCGCCTGCTGCCGTCAACATGTCGGCCGCCAAGAGCGAGGGCACGGTCAGCTGGTACACCTCGACGCCCGTCGAGGCCGCGCAGAAGATCGCGACCCTCTTCGAGCAGGAGACCGGCATCAAGGTGGAGCTGTTCCGCTCCGGCGGCTCCGCGGTGATGCGGCGCTTCCTGCAGGAGGCCCAGGCCGGCAATATCGGCGCCGACGTGCTCACGACCTCGGACCCCGCGGCCACCGCCGCGCTCGCGCGCAAGGGCACCTTCGTCGAGTTCAAGCCCAAGAACTTTGACAAGGTGCCGGACGCCGCCAAGGACCCGAACGGCGCCCACATCGCCCAGCGCCTCAACATGCTCGGCATCTTCGTGCGCGGCGACAAGGTATCGGAGGCGGAGCGGCCGAAGACCTGGAGCGACCTCACCGATCCCAAATACAAGGGCAAGCTGGTGATGCCAGACCCGTCCTTCACGGCGCTCCAACTGGTCGCGGTGGCGACGCTCTCACAAAAGCTCGGCTGGGGCTTCTACGAAAAGCTCAAGGCGAACGACATCCTGATCGTACAAGGCCATCAGCAGGTCGAGGACATGCTGAAGCGCGGCGAGCGGTTGATCGCGGCCGAAGGCCTCGATTCCTACGCGGTCGAGGACCGGCGTGCTGGCCACGACATCGTGACGATCTATCCGACCGAGGGCGCCTTCGCGATCGCGTCGCCGACCGCGATCGTCAAGGGCACGCCGCATCTCAACGCCGCCAAGGCCTTCGCCGAGTTCATGATCGGCGACACGGTACAGAAGATGTTCCCAGCGACCGGCTACTACGGCGCGCGCGTCGACCTGCCGGCACCGGAGGGCAGCCCGAGCCTCGCCTCGCTCACGCTGATGCCGGTCGACTACGCCGCGATCGAGAAATCCGAGGGCGACGTCAAGGCGCGCTTCAACGAGATCTTCCAATAGCGCGTGAACCCAGGGGCAGCGCGATTGGCTCAGTGAAAGAACACCAGCAGGAAGCGCCGACGCCGGCCAAGAGGCCGATGACCGCCGGAGCATGCGCAAAGGCCGCGTCGAGCGAGTTCGCGACGAAAGAGCTCATGCCAGCTCCGACGAAGAGCCCCGTGAGTATTGCAGGCTACAATCGGGAGACAGGAGGACGGGTTTTCATCCGCGCCGGCCGGGGGGTCGGGCGTCGGCAGCGGAGCCGTCGTCGCCGGCCGGCCTGCCCGTGCCCGCGACGTCTCCCGATTCCATGATCTCCTTGAGCCGCAGGAGGAGGCGGGCAAGGCCGGGTTCCCTAACCGACCTGGCGGCGTCTTCCGCCGACATCCAGCAGGCCTCTCGCTCCCCGGCCTCAGGCCATCGCTTGAGCTGCCGATCCACCAGGAGCGCATAGACCTCGACCGTCACCGGCCTTTCCTCTCCCGATTTCAGCGTCTTGAAAGCGGTGAAGAAGCCCAGCGGCGTATCCGCGGCGATCTTTCCGCGGATGCCGGCCTCTTCGTAGGTCTCCTTCGCGGCCGCCTCGGCGGGCGTGAGGCCGGCGTCGATATTGCCTTTCGGAATCAGCCAACGCCCCGAGCCGCGCGACGTCACCAGGAGAACGTGGACCTTCCCGTCGATCACGGAATAGGGAATGGCGCCCGCTTGATGGAGCACGTCCGTTGGCGCTGCCATGCCGGCCTACCGAGTCGGTCCCGTCCTTGTGCTACGATGAGGTCTCGTCGCGCATGTCATCCCCATAAACCTCGCCGTGCTTAATTTCCACACCGACTCGACGGTCAGGATGCCGACTGGACACACGTGCACGCCCGAGGCAGGTGTTCTGCCAACCGCAGCTCGCCAATGAGCAAGCGCGAGCTCGAGCAGCGGTATCTCGCGGCCTGCGGCGTCGCCCGCGAGGCGGGCTTGCTCATGCGCCGACACTACCGGGAGCGGAGCGCCGGGAAGATCTCTTTCAAGGGCCCGCAGGATTTCCTCACCGTTGTCGACGGCGCCGTTGAGCGGCTCATCATCGATCGGCTGGGTCGAGCCTTCCCGACCGACCGCTTTGTCGGTGAGGAGGGTGGCGGCTCATACGGGGCCCGCACTTGGGTGATCGATCCCATCGACGGCACGAGCAACTTCGCCCGCGGCATGCCGCATTTCTGTACGTCGATCGCCCTCGTCGAGGTGGGAAAGCCCGTGATCGGCGTGATCTACGATCCGATCGCCGACGAGCTCTTCGCGGCGCGCCGCGGTGGCGGCGCCACCGTCAACGGCCGGCCAATGCGCGTGAGCGGTGCCACCGACATCCGCCGCTGCACGATCGAGGTCGGCTGGTCGACGCGGCGGCCGGCCGAGGCCTACACCGGAACCGTGCAGCGGATCCTCGCCGCGGGTGGTGGCTTTCACCGCTCTGGCTCCGGCGCGCTCGGGATCGCCTATGTCGCCGATGGCCGCAACGACGGTTATTTCGAGGCACACATCAACGCCTGGGATGCGCTCGCCGGCCTCGTGATGGTGCGCGAGGCCGGTGGCTGGGCAAATGACTTCCTGGCCGGGGACGCGCTCCGGCAGGGCAACGCGGTTCTTGCTTGCACACCTGGACTCAGGGCTATGCTGCAGAAGCTGACACGGCCCGCGGGCGAGGCGAGTCGGACCAAGCCAAGAACACGACGAGGGGGGATGCAGCCATGACTGGAAAACTCCGATCGCTAGCCATTGGCGCGGGCGCCGCGTCGATGCTGCTGCTCGCGGCGGGCATGACCACGCCTGCCCGGGCCGAGGGCACGCTCACCGTCTATTGTAGCGTGCAGGAGGAGTGGTGCCGCGAGATGGTGACCGCTTTCGAGCGGGACACCGGCATCAAGGTCGCGATGACGCGCAAGAGCGCGGGCGAGACCTACGCGCAGATCAAGGCCGAGGCGGCCAATCCCAAGGGCGACATCTGGTGGGGCGGCACCGGCGATCCGCATCAGCAGGCGGCGGAGGAAGGCCTGACCCTCGAGTACACATCGCCGATGCTCGGCCAACTGCAGGATTGGGCGGTCAAGTACGCCGAGGCCTCGAAGCACCGCACGGTCGGCATTTACTCGGGCGCACTCGGCTTCGGCTACAATACCGACCTCATGAAGAAGAAGGGCGGGCCGGAGCCCAAGTGCTGGGCCGACCTGCTCGATCCCCGCTTCAAGGACGAGGTTCAGGTCGCCGATCCCAACTCTTCCGGCACGTCCTGGACCATGCTGGCGACGATCGTGCAGATCATGGGCGAGGACGCGGGCTTCGATTACCTCAAGAAGCTGCACAAGAACATCAATCAGTACACGAAGTCGGGCGCCGCGCCGGCACAGGCGGCAGCGCAGGGCGAGACCACGATCGGCATAACCTTCATGCACGACATGGTGACCTTCGCGGTGCAGGGCGCGCCGATCAAGGTGGTCGCGCCCTGCGAGGGCACCGGCTACGAGATCGGCGCCGAGTCCATCATCAAAAGTGCAAAGAACCCCGATGCCGCGAAGAAATGGTACGACTGGGCGCTGACCGCCGACGCACAGGGGCTCGCCGCCAAGGCGAAGTCCTATCAGGTGCCGTCGAACAAGAGCACGCCGGTGCCGCCGCAGGCGCCGAAGTTCAGCGAGATCAAGCTGATCAACTACGACTTCGCAAAATACGGCTCGTCAGCCGAGCGCACGCGGCTCTTGGCGAAGTGGGATAAGGAAGTGAAGTCGCTGCCGAAATAACGGCGGCCTCGGCGCGCCCGTGACGCGCGCGTCAGTGCTCTGGCTCAGCCTCGGTGGGATCGCGATCGCGCTCCTGCCGTGGTATGGGCTCGAGGGCGACGGCCTCCTGAGCTCGGATTGGCTTCGATCCTATCCCGACGCATCGACCGGCCCTGCCCTCTATCAGATCGCCGCGGCCGGTCGATCGTGGCTACTCTTGCCCGTGCTGCCCTGGCTCGGCCTCGCGGGTGTCGCCGCGACCCGCGGCGAGCGAGCATTCGTCACCTGGGCGGGACTCGGCATGACCCTCCTGCTCGTGGAGGGCTTCGCGATCATCCATTCCGGACCAGCCTGGCCTTGGCTCGCGGCGCTGCTGTCGTCGGATGCGAAACAGCCGGGCCTTGGCTATGGCGGCGCGCTGCTCGGGCTCTCCTACCTCATGCTGGGCTCGCGTGGCTTCGCGGCGCGAGGTTTTTGCAAGGGCGACGCCTTCACGGTCAGCGCGATCGCGCTGGTCGTCTCGCTGATCGCGCTCTTTGTGTTCTTCCCGATCCTCACGATGCTCGCGAGCGCGGGCCAGAACAATAATGGAGCCTGGGCCCCTAGCGTCTTCATCGACAAGCTCTTGAGCGCGGCGATCTGGGGCGTCGGATGCATCGCGAGAGGCGTCAGCTGCGGCGTCGCCTGGAATACCATTTTCTTGGCCATCGTCGCGGGCGCCGGCGCGACCGCCCTCGGCCTTGCCTTCGCTCTTCTCACGGTGCGCACGGGCTTTCAATGGAAACGCCTGCTCCGCCTGCTCACGATCCTCCCGATCATCACGCCACCCTTCGTCATCGGCCTCGCGATCATTCTCCTGTTCGGGCGGGCGGGCGCGATTACCGCGCTGCTTTCTGACTGGTTCGATATCCCGCGCTCGCGCTGGGTCTACGGCTTGCCCGGCGTGCTGCTGGCGCAGCTCCTCGCCTTCGCGCCCATCGCGTTCATGGTCTTGATCGGCGTCGTTCAAGGTGTCGCACCTTCTCTCGAGGAGGCATCCGAGACCCTCGGCGCCTCGCGCTGGACCAGCTTCCGGCGAGTGACGTGGCCGTTGATCCGGCCCGGCGTCGCCAACGCGTTCCTTCTCGGCTTCGTCGAGAGCATGGCGGATTTCGGCAACCCGCTCGTACTCGGCGGCAATTACGAGGTGCTTTCGACCAAGGTGTTCTTCGCGGTGGTCGGCGCCTCGCACGACCAGGGCCAGGCCGCGGTGCTGGCGATCGTACTCCTGGCGTTTACGCTCGGCGCCTTCTACGCGCAGCATCGATGGCTCGGTCGGCGTGTCTACACGACCGTTACCGGCAAAGGTGACAGCGGTCTTCCGATCCCGCTGCCCACAGGCGTGCGCGCGGCTTGCTATGGCGTTGCCGCGCTCTGGACGCTGCTGACGCTCGCGATCTACGCGACGATATTGCTTGGCGGGTTCGTCCGCGCGCTTGGGCGAGACTACACGTTCACCTTCGATCACTACCTGACGGGCTTCTCCGCTGAATGGGGGCCGCGCGGGCTCCTGCTCACTGGGTCCGCGTGGGATTCGCTCTGGACCACCCTCGGCGTTTCCGCCGTCTCCGCCCCCCTCACCGCGGCGATCGGCCTCGTCACTGCCTACCTCCTGACCCGCCAACGCTTCGCGGGCCAGCGACTCTTCGAGTTCGGGACCATGCTGAGCTTCGCGATCCCCGGCACCGTCGTCGGCGTGAGCTACATCCTTGCGTTCAACGTGCCGCCGGTGGAACTCACGGGCACCGCGCTCATCCTGGTCATCTGTTTCGTGTTCCGGAACATGCCCGTGGGCGTGCGCGCGGGCATGGCGATGCTGGCGCAGATCGACCAGAGCCTCGACGAGGCCTCGTTGACGCTCGGCGCGCGTACCGGCACGACGCTTCGCCGCGTGGTGCTGCCGCTGCTCAAGCCTGCTATGGTCACGGCGCTGGTCTATAGTTTCGTCCGCGCCATGACCGCCGTGAGCGCGGTCATCTTCCTGGTGAGCGCCCAGCACAACATGGCGACCGCCTATATCGTCGGCCGCGCCGAGGCCGGCGAGTTCGGCCTTGCGATCGCCTACTCCTCCGCGCTCATCGTGATCATGCTGGCGGCGATCGCGCTCATCCAGCTGCTGGTCGGCGAGCGGCGCCTGGGTCGGCGCGCACTCGGCGCGGGCGAGCTCGCGATCGAGGGGGCCGGCTGATGGCGACCACCCATCGCGGCGCCGCCTCGGTCGAGCTCCGGCATATCGTGAAGCGGTACGGTCCCGTCACGGCCGTGAACGACGTCTCCTTCACGATCGCGGCGGGCACGCTGGTGACCCTGCTCGGCCCCTCCGGCTGCGGCAAGACAACGACGCTCCGCCTCATCGCCGGGCTCGAGACCGCAACCTCGGGTCAGCTCCTCATCGGCGGCAACGACGTGACCACGCTCTCGTCCGCCGACCGCGACGTCAGCATGGTGTTCCAATCTTATGCGCTGTTCCCGCACATGACGGTCCTCGAGAACGCCGCCTATGGACCGAGCGTGCGGGGCGCCAGCAAGCGCGAGGCCCAGGCACTGGCCGACGAGAAGCTCGCGCTCGTCGGTCTCGAGAAGCTCGGCGAACGGCTGCCTGCGGAGCTTTCAGGCGGGCAGCAACAGCGCGTGGCGGTCGCCCGAGCACTGGTGCTTGAGCCCCGGGTGCTGCTCTTCGACGAGCCGCTCTCGAACCTCGATGCCAAGCTGCGCCGCCGCGTGCGCGAGGACATCCGCGACCTGCAGCAGCGCCTGGGCCTCACCGTGGTTTATGTCACCCACGACCAGCAGGAGGCGCTGGCGGTCTCCGACCGCGTCATCGTCATGGACCACGCGGTGGTCGCGCAATCCGGCACGCCGCGCGAGCTCTACGAGGAGCCCGCGAGCCTATTCGTCGCCGATTTCATCGGCGACGCCAACCTGATCGACGTCATGGTTCGGCCGATCGACGGCGGGCTTGCGGAGGTGTCGGTGGGACCGATGACTCTGCGACTACGCCGCCGCGGGATCGACGCCGGACCCGCGAAGATCGCAGTCCGACCGGAATCGCTGTTGTTCCGCACGGAGGGCGGTCTTCCCGGCACCATCGCGAAAGTCGCCTATCTCGGGACCCACATGGAGTACACGGTGGCGACGGCGCTCGGTGACATCTTCGTGATCGAGCGCGGCGCGCCGACCTTGCGCGAGGTGCGCGCCAAGGTCGCGCTCGCTTTCGCCGAGCGCGGCGTCACGCTGGTACGAGGCTGAGGGCGGCTTCTACTTGTTTCGCTGCTTCCACGGATCCTTCACCGCCTCGTAGGTCTCGAACGGCACGTTGGCGAGGCGGCCGTTCACCTTCTCGACCTTGCAGATGTAGATGTTCTGCACGATGTCGCGGGTCTCGGGGTCGATGCTGATGGGGCCGCGGGGGCTCTCGTATTTCCAGCCCTTGACGATCTCCATCGCCTTGTCGCCGTCGATCTTGCCGTCGAGCTTCTTCACGATGTCATAGATGAGCGCCATACCGTCCCAGGCGCCGACTGCGAAGAAGTCGGGGTCCTTGGACTCGCCGTAAGCGGCGTGCCAGGCGCTGACGAAGGCCTTGTTGGCGGCTGATTGATGCTGGGCCGTGTAGTGCATCGCGGTCACTAGCCCGACCGCGAGGTCACCGAGATCCTGAAGCGTCGCTTCGTCGGTCGCCTCCTCGCTCGGCATCAGCTTGATGCCGGCCTTGGCGAGGCCGACCTCGTTGAAGGCCTTGACGAAAGCTGGCGGCTGCGTTCCGCCGGGGATGAACGCGTAGAGCCCGTCCGGCTTGGCATCGAGCACGCGCTGCAGGAACGGCACCACGTCGGGATTGGCGAGCGGCACGCGCAGCTTGTCGACCACGGTGCCGCCGGCCTCGGTGAAGCCTCGGGTGAAGCTGTCCTCGGCGTCGATGCCGGGCCCATAGTCGGAGACCGAGGTGAAAACGCGCTTGAGCCCGCCTTTGGTCGCGGCCCAGCGGCCGAAGATCTCCGTGGTCTGCGGCAGCGTCAGCGACACGCGTGCGAAATAGGGCGATTTGGTCGTGATGACGGCGGTCGCCGCATTCATGATCACGGTCGGGATCTTCGCCTCGGTCGCGAGCGGTGCCACCGCGAGCGCGTTCGGCGTGAAGACGAAGCCGGTCAGGATCTGCACGCCGTCGCGGGTGATCAACTCCTGCGCCAGGCGCTTGGCAACGTCCGGATTGGGCCCGGTGGTGTCGCGGCGGATGATCTCGATCTTCGTGGAGCCGACGCTATCGCCGTTCTGCTTCATCCAGAGTTTGACGGCGTCGTCCATGATGGTGGCAAGGCTCGCGAACGGCCCGCTATAGGGCAGGATCAGCCCGACCTTGACGGTGTCGGCCAGCGCAGGCGCCGCCTGCGCGATCGCGAGCGCCGCGATCCCAGCCCAAAGCCATGACCTGATCTTCCCCATGGAGTCCTCCCTGCCGCCGGGCTCATCCGGCCCGTTTGATCTCCCGATCCTGGCGGAAGACCCGGCCTGCTGCAACGACGGCGAGCCCCGACCAGATGGGCACCAGCCCATTGATCGGTGTCCGCGTCATCGTGATTAATTTCTCTTAAATCCCTGCCCCCTAGGATCGGGCTCGTCGCGATCATCCTGGTCGCCGTGAGGCCCGAAGAATGGCTCCGAAGAGCCGAGCCGCCAGAGTGTCCGGATCATGATCGCGATGGCCCAGCCGGTACCAAGCCAGGCATCGCCGTCGTGCGACCGCCCGAGCGAGCACGCGCTTCCGCCCACGACCGAGCTCCTGACCCGTGGCGGCGACACACGCATCGCCCCCGATCCCGTGCGCGGCCTGAGCAAATACGGCTGCGCTCCGCTGCCGGACCTCGATCTCGCCGCCTTCGGCTCCTCGACCGCATCGACCATATCGAGCACCGGTTACGCCGCCGCCGATCGTCTGCGCGCCCGCCTGGCGGACGCGGCTGGCCACGAGAGTGCCGCCCTCACCTACGCGCGCGAGCTTGATCGCATGCGCGCCGAGCTCGCCGACCTCTGTGGTGTCGCCGATCTGCCAGACCTCGAGATCGTCTTCGCGGCGTCGGGGACGGACCTCCATCTGCTCGCGGCCCAGTTGGCCGCGGGTGGAGCCCGCACGCCTCTCCTCGCCACAATGATGGAAGCCGCGGAGACCGGGAGCGGCGTTCCCGCGGCGCTCGGGGGCCGCCATTTCAGCACGCGCACGGCGCTAGGCGAGAGCGTGATCGACGGCGCCGGTGTCGACCCGGCCGTTGAGATCGAGCTCGCCGCGATCTCGATCCGCGGCCCCGACGGAGTGCCGCGACCGACAGAGCTGGTCGATGCCGACGTCGGGACGCGGGTCGCGGCCGCGGCCACCACCACTGGGCGCCCCGTGCTGTTGACGCTGGTCGATGTCACCAAGACCGGCATGATCGCACCGAGCCCGAGATGCGCGCTCACGATCCGGCGGCGTTTCCCTGAGATGGTCACCGTGCTGGTCGATGCCTGCCAATTCCGGCTGAGCCGAGCGAGCCTCCGCGCTTATCTCGAGCACGGGTTCATGGTGGCGCTGACCGGCTCCAAATTCCTGACCGGCCCGACCTTCTCCGGCGCGCTACTGGTACCGCGGAGCCTCGCGCGGAACCTGCGGCGGCAGCCGCTGCCGCCAGCGCTCGGCGCCTATTCGGCGCGCGCCGATTGGCCGCGCGGCTGGACCGCGGCGCGATCGCTGCCCGACGTTGCCAACCGTGGCCTGCTGCTGCGTTGGGAAGCGGCGCTCGATGAGCTGCGCGCGTTCCGCAGCGTTCCCGACCACGAGACCGCCGCGTTTCTCGCGCGCTTCACCGAGGCCGTCTCGACGCGTCTCGCGACGGATCCGGCTTTCGAGCCTCTGCCCGTCCCGGCGCCCGATCGGCGCCCGCTCGTGGATGCCGGCGGTTGGGATGAGAGTCCCACCATCTTTCCGTTCATGCTTCGGAATGCCGATCGCCAATTGCTCTCGCGCGAGCAGACGGCGCAGGTCT
>DATEGF010000355.1:0-9343 GCA_035280245.1 Allostellaceae bacterium | reverse complement strand
GCCGCTGAAACGCCTCCGCCGGGATGACCGGCGGAGGCGCTCGTCGCGGAAGCAATAAAGGTCGCGGTCTAGACGCTGTAGTACATCTGGAACTCGATCGGGTGCGGCGTGTGCTCGAAGGCGTAGATCTCTTCCCACTTGAGCTCGATGTAGGCCTCGATCTGATCGCGGGTGAACACGTCGCCCTTCATCAGGAAGGCGTGATCGGCGCGCAGGTTCTCCACCGCCTCGCGCAGCGAGCCGCAGACGGTGGGCACGTCCTTCAATTCCTCTGGCGGCAGGTCATAGAGGTTCTTGTCCATGGGATCGCCGGGATGGATCCGGTTCTGGATGCCGTCGAGCCCGGCCATCAGCATCGCGGCGTAGCCCAGGTAGGGGTTCGCGGCGGGATCCGGGAAGCGCACCTCGACGCGCTTGCCCTTGGGGCTCGCGACATAGGGGATGCGGCAGGAGGCCGAGCGGTTCCGCGAGGAGTAGGCGAGCAGCACCGGCGCCTCGAAGCCGGGAATGAGACGCTTGTAGCTGTTCGTGGTCGGGTTGGTGAAGGCGTTGATCGCCTTCGCGTGCTTGATGATGCCGCCGATGTAGTAGAGCGCGGTGTCCGAGAGGTCGGCATAGCCTGAGCCCGCGAAGAGCGGCTTCTCGCCCTTCCAGACCGACTGGTGCACGTGCATGCCGGAGCCATTGTCGCCCTTGATCGGCTTCGGCATGAAGGTCGCGGTCTTGCCGTACTGATGCGCCACGTTGTGGACGCAGTATTTGTAAATCTGCATGCCATCGGCGCTACGAACGAGCGTGTCATACTCGCAGCCGAGCTCGTGCTGCGAGGGCGCCACCTCGTGGTGGTGCTTCTCGACCTTGAGGCCCATCTCGGCCATGGTCGAGAGCATCTCGGCGCGGAGGTCCGAGGCGCCGTCCACCGGCGGTACCGGGAAATAGCCGCCCTTGATCGGGGGACGATGGCCGGTGTTTCCGTCGGGGAATTTTTTGTCGGTGACCCAGGGCGCCTCCTCGGCGTCGATCTCGTACATCGCCCCGCTCATGCCGGCCTTGTAGCGGACGTCGTCGAACACGAAGAACTCGGCCTCGGGCCCGAAGAACGCCCTGTCGCCGATACCGGTGGAGGCCAGGTACTTCTCGGCCTTCTTCGAGATCGAGCGAGGGTCGCGCGCATAGGGCTGGCCGGTGCCGGGCTCGAAGACGTCGCAGAAGATGATGAGCGAGGTCTGCGCCGCGAAGGGATCGAGCACCGCGGTCGCGCAATCGGGCATCAGCACCATGTCGGACTCGTTGATCGCCTTCCAGCCCGCGATCGAGGAGCCGTCGAACATCACGCCGTTGGTGAGGAAGTCCTCGCTGATGGTGCGGATATGATGCGCCAAGTGCTGCCACTTGCCGCGCGGATCGGTGAAGCGGAAGTCGACGTATTTGACGTCGTGCTCCTTGATCGTATCCATCACTTTCTTCGTGTCAGACATCGCTGGTTTCCCGTTGTTGTGGGTGGCCGTGTGAATGAACCGACGGACGAGGAGCGGCCGCCCGACCGCCTCGGCCGCCCGGACCTTGCTCCGCTAGATCGCGTCCGCGCCCCGCTCGCCGGTGCGGATGCGGATCGCCTCGTCGATGGTGGTGACGAAGATCTTGCCGTCGCCGATGCGCCCGGTGTGGGCGGCCTTCTGGATCGCCTCGACGGCGCGATCGACCATGCCGTCCTCCATCACCACCTCGATCTTTACCTTGGGGAGGAAGTCGACGACGTACTCGGCGCCGCGATAGAGCTCGGTGTGACCCTTCTGCCGCCCGAAGCCCTTGGCCTCGGTCACTGTGATGCCCTGGATGCCGACCTCGTGCAGCGCCTCCTTCACCTCGTCGAGCTTGAAAGGCTTGATGATGGCTTCGATCTTTTTCATCGCTTCCTCTGCCGCAAAAAGTGGGCGCCGGCCGGTCCCGGTCGCGCGAAAACTCCTTACCGGGGGATTAAGCACAAGCCGTGCCAGACTCGACCGGCGCAGTTCCGGGGATGGTGGCCGGTTGCTGCCGATCCCGAGCCCGAATCGATGAAAAAGAGGGCAGCGTCGCCTAATAATTAGGCAGAACCGCGGTGCAATCCTGAAACGGGCGTTTTAATACGCCGACGACGCCCGACCCGGCATCTGCCGCTTGGAGAGGCAGCCGTGGATGCGCTCGATCGCTTCCTGGAGCTGCGGCAGGCTCGCGGCATAGGAAAAGCGCAGGTAGCCCTCCCCGAACCGGCCGAAACTGGTGCCTGAGAGCGTCGCCACACCCGCCTCCTCGAGGAGCACGTTCTGCATCGAGCGGGCATCGAGCCCGGTGCCGCTCACATTGGGGAATGCATAGAAGGCACCGCCGGGATTGACGCAGCGGAAGCCCGGGAGCCCGTTGAGCGCCTTGATGATGTATCGCCGCCGCTCCGCGAAGGCCTTGACCATCTGCCGCGCGGGCTCCTGAGGGCCGGTGAGGGCCGCGATGCCCGCGTACTGCACGGCTGCGTTGACGCAGGAGTGGCAGTTGATCGCGAGCCGCTCGGCGTGCGCGAAGACCTGCTTTGGCCAGATGCCGAAGCCCATACGCCAGCCGGTCATCGCGTAGGTTTTGCTCCAACCGTCGAGCAGGATCAGCCGGTCGCGCAGCTCAGGATAGGTCAGCAGGCTCACATGCTCGGCGCCGTCGTAGACCATCTCGCTGTAGATCTCGTCGCTCATCACCGCGACCTGCGGGAACTTCTCGAGACCCATCACGAGCTTGTCGAACTCCGCGCGCGGCACCACGCCGCCCGTGGGGTTGGCGGGGCTGTTCACGATCAGGAGCCGCGTCCTCGGCGTGAGCTTCGCCAGCACCTCCTCGGCGCTGAAGGAGAATCCCCGGCTCTCGTGGAGCTCGATCGGCACGGGCGTCGCGCCCGAGAAGCGGATCACGCTCTCGTAGATGGGGAAACCGGGATTGGGATAGAGGATCTCCGCGCCGGGCTCGCCGAACATCAGGATCGCGAAGAACATGGTGACCTTGCCGCCGGGCACCACGAGCACCTGAGCGGGCGAGACCTCGACCTTGTAGCGCCGATGGAGGTCGGCCACGACCGCCTCGCGGAGCGGCAGGATCCCATTCGCGGGCGTATAACCGTGATGCCCATCGGCGAGGGCCTTACGGCCCGCCTCGACGATGTGCGCCGGCGTCGGGAAATCCGGCTGGCCGATGCCCAGATTGATGATCGAGCGGCCTTCGGCCTCGAGCGCCTTGGCGCGCGCCAACACCTCGAACGCGGTCTCGGTGCCGAGGAGCGACATCCGGTTTGCAAGAGCAAGCATGGGCGGTCTCGAGCTGGCGATAGGGGAGGCGCTGTTATGACGGATGTATGTCGCCGCGCCAAGCGCCTTGGTGCATTCGCCTCAGAGCGCTGCAGCAGGATTTCCACTCGGCGGTTGCGCGGCTCGCGAGCGCCATCCGGCGTTGGTGCCGCCGGGTTCTCCTTGCCGTGCCAGCTCCCGGCGATCACGAGGTAGGCACGAACGGTGTCCGCGCGGCGCCGAGAGAGCTTCAGATTATGGAGCGCGCTGACGGCGAGGTCGGTGTAGCCATCGATCGAGATGCGAGCCGAGCCCGATTGCTTGAAGGTGGCGGCGGCGTCCGGGACCGTCTTCCGTGCCTCGGGGAGGGGAGTCCGGTCATGAAACGTCTGACCATTCCGCGGGGAGAATGGTGAGCCCCGAACATTGGGCTAACTAATTGAGGAAGTGGGGCGAGCGACCGGATTCGAACCGGCGACATCCAGAATCACAATCTGGCGCTCTAACCAACTGAGCTACGCCCGCCACTAGTGGGAAGGCGAGGTCCTAACCCGTCCGGGCGAGACCGTCAAGCAACTGGGGCCTCTCGCGGCACCCCAGGCCGGATTAACGGGGGTTACACCCTCTCAGGCTTAGCCTCGGGAGGCGGGGTCAATCCCGCTCTGCCACGCGGGAGATCGCTGTTGCCGTCGGATTCCTCGGAGCGCCTGGGCCCGGTTGCTTTCCGCCCTCACTGGGCATCGGTCGCCGCCAAAGCGTCGTCCCGGTGGCAAGGCGCGCTCGTGAAACCCACCCTGGCCGTCGGGGCGGCGCTCGTCGCGATCGGCACCTATGTGGCGCTTGTCGAGCCGGACACCGGAGCGACAATGCCCGAGATCGCGGTCTTCGCGTTCACGGGGACGCTCGCGAGCGCGCTTGTCTGGCTGGTCTCGCTGTCGATCCATCGCCGGGTGGTGGCGCGCGAGGCCGCAGTCTCGGCGCGTGCCGTGCACGATCTGCGTTACCGAGAATTTGCGGAGATGGGCTCCAGCTGGATCTGGGAGACGGACGCCGACGACCACTTCACCTATTTTTCGAGTGGCGCCGAGACCAGCGACTGGGCGCACGTCACCCTTGGCCGCAGGCGCGCGGACTTGATCGAGCACACGCTGGAACCAGGCTCCCGCGAGGCCCATCTGGCGGCGGTGGCCGGGCGCGAGCCCTTCCGCGATTTCGTCTATCGCTTGCGCGGCGCCGACGGAGCGCAGCAGTGGATCAAGGTGAGCGGCCGCCCGATCTTCACGGATGAGGGGCGCTTCGCCGGTTATCGAGGCACCGGGACCGGGATCACCGCCGAGATCGAAAGCGCGCTCAGAGCCAACATGGCGGAGCGACAACTCGCGGAAGCCATCGAGGGTAGCCCCTGGGCCTTCGCGCTCTTCGATCAGATGGACCGGTTGGTGCTCTGCAATTCTCGCTATCGCCAGACTTTCGAGCCGCAGGAGCAGGACACGCTCGAGATCGGCATGAGCTTCGAGGCGATGTTACGCGCGCGCGTTGCGGCGGGAGCGATCGTCACGCGCGATCCTGAAGCCTGGATCGCCGCGCGGCTCGCCCATCATCGCAATCCGCAAGAGCCCCTCGAGATCCGATACCGCAACGGGCAATGGCTCCAGGCCCTGGAGCAGCGCACGCGCGATGGCCGGACGATCTCGATCTTCTCGGATATCACCGCGCTCAAGCAGCGCGAGGAGGCACTTCAGAAGAGCGAGGAGCAATTCCGGGTCACTTTCGACGCCGCCCCCATCGGCATGGCGATCATCGACACCGATGGAAGATACCGGCGGGTCAATCCGGCGCTGTGTAGTCTGTTCGGCTATTCGGAGGATGAGCTCAAAGGGCGGAGCCTTCTCGAGGTCACCCATCCGAGCTACCGGAAGGTCGCACAGGCGAGGATCGAGCAGCTGCGCAAGGGGGAGATCGATCGCGTCGAGACGGAAAAGCGCTATATCGCCAAGGACGGCCACACCGTGCACGCGCTGACCCGCGTTGGCGCGGTGCGCGACGCGAGCGGCCGCACCGTGCAGATGCTGACGCAGATCATCGACATCACCGCCCGCAAAGCGAGCGAGGACGAGCTGGTCGCGGCCAAGGAGCAGGCGGAGCTCGCCAATCGCTCGAAGAGCGAGTTCCTGGCCAACATGAGCCATGAGCTGCGTACGCCGCTCAACGCCATCATCGGCTTCTCCGAGATCGTGGCGGGCGAGCTCTTCGGGCCGATCGGCGGCAAGCGATACGTCGAATACGCACGCGACATCCACGCGAGCGGCATCCACCTGCTGTCGATCATCAGCGACATCCTGGACCTCTCCAAGATCGAGGCCGGCCGGCGCGAGCTGACCGAGAGCGCGATCGACCTGCACGAGGCCGCGGAATCGGCACTACGCCTGGTGCACGGCCGAGCCGACGACAGCGGCGTTCGTCTGCTGAACGAGATCGCGCGCGACGAGACGCCGCGCCTTCTCGCCGACGAGCGCGGGGTGAAGCAGATGCTGCTGAACCTGCTGTCGAACGCCGTGAAGTTCACGCCCGATGGCGGCCGGGTCACGGTCTCGGCGTGCTTGCGCGGCGATGGTTCGCTCGCCGTCTCGGTCGAGGACACGGGGATCGGCATCGCGCCCGAGAATATTCCGCGGGCTTTGGCCCCCTTCAGCCAGGTCGATAGCGCACTCACGCGCCGCTACGAAGGCACCGGGCTCGGTCTTCCCCTCGTCAAGTCCCTGATCGAGCTACACGATGGGACCCTCGAGCTCGAGAGCGAAGAGGGCAAGGGGACGCTCGCCACCGTGGTGTTTCCCGCGAGCCGCGTCCGCGCGTGACCATTCTGGAGCGCGCGCGCGCTCCCGGACTTTCTTCCGACCCGAGCGCGTTCTCCCACCGGCCGATGTGCGGCTGCCCGTGGCGGTGAGGCGGTTTGCCGGCCCGCTCTAGCGGGCGGTTTCGACCCTCTCTATTCTCTCGCGCACCGGCCAAGCGGGATCAACGAGGACGCCAGGACCATGACCCGATCAATCCCCGATACGCTTCGCAACGCTCTGCGCGTGGGGCGCTCCGTGGCGCTTTCGCTACTTGCCCTCGCGCTGGTGCTGCCCGCGCCGATTGCGCTGGCGCAGGTGGGCCCACCGCCGATGCCCGGCGACGCGGGACAGCTCGACAACGGCGGCGATCCGCCGTCGCGGGTCGGACGGCTCAGCTACATCTCTGGCACCGTCTCGTTCCGCACCCTCGACGAGGACCAGTGGGAGCCAGCGGTCATCAACTATCCCGTCACCGAAGGTCTGTCCTTCTGGACCGAGCCGGACTCGCGCGCGTCCCTGCAGCTGGGGCACGGCGTGGTGCGGCTCGACGGCTCGACCGAGGTCGACGTCCAGCAGTTCGACGACCAGGTGGTGCAGGTCAATATCCCCCAGGGCTCCACCAATTTCCGTCTGCGCCGGCTCGCGCCCGGCGAGACCTATCAGGTGACGACGCCCTCCGGCACCGTGGCGCTGACCGCGCCCGGTCGGTACCGCATCGACGCGGGCAGCAATGGCGGACCCGCCGGGATCACGATCTTCCAGGGCAGCGCCCAGCCGGTCGGTGACAATTTCGGCATGATGATCAGCAGCGGCCCGCAGGCTCAGCCCCAGGACATCGACTACTGGAGCGATCAACAGGAACAGCAGGTCGCGCAGACTCCGAATTACGTCTCGCCGGATATGCCAGGCGTCGACGATCTCGCGGGCCAAGGCAATTGGGATCGCACGCCCGATTATGGCAACGTCTGGTATCCACCGGTCCAAGTCGGCTGGGCACCCTACCGCTACGGACACTGGGCCTTTGTGCCGCCCTGGGGTTGGACCTGGGTCGATGACGCGTCCTGGGGCTTCGCGCCGTTCCACTATGGACGGTGGGTCGAGATCGGGCCTCGTTGGGCGTGGGTCCCGGGCGAACGGGTGGAGCGGCCCGTCTATGCGCCGGCGCTGGTCGCCTTCGTCGGCGGCGGTGGGCTCTCGGTTGCCATCGGGATTGGGTCGGGTAGCTCGGCGGTGGGTTGGGTCCCGCTCGGGCCTCGCGAGGTCTATGTGCCACCCTACGGCGGCAGCATCGAGTACGTGCGCAGCGTCAACCGCACGAACGTGACCAACGTCAACAACATCACGATCAACAACATCACGGTCAACCGGAACACCACCACATTCGTGAACGCCTCCTCCGCGACCGTGGTGCGATCCGACGCCATGACGCGCTCGGCGAGCATCTCGAAGGCCGTGGTGCAGGTGCCCCCGACGGCGCTTCGAGCGGCGACCGTGACCACCCAGGCGCCGGTGAAGCCGACCCTGGCGACCGTGGGCGCCGGGCCGACCGTCGTGAAGACGCTGGGCGGCAACGTCACCGAGGATCGCAGGCGCGAAAAAGCGCCAGGCCCGAAGGTGGAAGCGAAGCCGCTGCCGGTGACGCTGGTCAAGCCGCTGGTGACGAGCCCGGGCACGGCGCCTGGCTCGAACAAAACCTTCATCCCGGCGGCGGGTGCGGGCACCGGCACCAATCCGAATGCCAACACGAACACGAACACGAACACCAACGCGGGGAACAAGGGGACCGGCCCGGCCGGCCAGGACAAGACTTTCGTGCCTGCGGCGGGAGCAGGAACTGGCACGAATCCGAACGCCACCGGCAACAACAACACCAATACCGGTCCTGGCAATCAGGGTGCGCCTGGTCCCAAGGATCGCTTCAAGCCTGCCGCCGGAGCGGGAACCGGGACCAATCCCAACAACAACACGACCACCAATACCAACACGAATACCAATACCGGCGCGGGCCAGGGTGCGCCTGGTCCCAAGAATCGCTTTGCGCCCGCAGCGGGAGCCGGCTCCGGCACGAATCCCAACGCGACCGGGAACACCAACACGAACACGAACACCAATACGAATACCGGCAACAAGGGTCAGGGCGCACCTGGCCAGAACAAGGGGTTCACGCCTCAAACGAACACGACGACAAATACGAACACCACGACCGGCGGCGGCCCGGGCAAGCCGCCGCCACCGCCGCCGCCGCAACAGGGTGGTAACAAGAACGCGGGCGCGAACACAAACGCGAACGCGAATGCGAATGGCAACAAGAACGCGAAGTGCGACCCGAAAGTGCAGAAGTGCCCGCCGTGACAGGAGATAAATACCGGTGAGCTTTGGGGGATCGCCGGCGGAGGCCGCCGGTCGTTAGTCGCGGGCCAGGGCAGGGCACGGTAGAGTGTTCGCATGCTCGACCGTGCCCTCCCGTGTGACCGCGACGCGCTGGCGCTGCTGACACCGGAGGAGATGAGCCGGGCGGACGCCTTTGCGGTGGCGTCGGGGCGCGGTACCGAAGCGCTGATGCAGGCCGCCGGCGAGGCCGTCGCGGCCGCGATCGCGGCACGCTGGTCGCCGCGCAAGACGATTGTCCTCTGCGGGCCCGGCAATAATGGCGGCGACGGTTTCGTGGTCGGCCGTGCGCTCAGCGACGCGGGCTGGCCGGTCCGTCTGGCGCTCCTCGGCGCGCGCACCGCGCTCAAGGGAGCCGCGGCCCATCATGCCGCGCGCTGGACCGGTGACGTCGCCGCACTCTCACCCGCGGTGATCGGCGACGCCGAGCTGGCGGTCGACGCAATCTTCGGCGCGGGCCTCGCGCGCCCCGTCGCAGGTCTCGCCGCTGAGACCTTGGCGGCCCTGGCAGCCCGTGGAATTTCCGTGGTCGCCGTCGATGTTCCCAGCGGCGTCGATGGCGGCACCGGCGGCGTGCGCGGCCTCGCGGTCGCCGCGGATCTCAGCGTCACCTTCTTCCGCAAGAAGCCGGGCCACCTATTGTTGCCGGGGCGGCGTCTCTGCGGCCCGACGGTCGTGGCCGACATCGGCATCCCCGCGGCGGCGCTCGACGAGATCAAGCCGGCGACGCATGAGAACGCCACCGCGCTCTGGCTCGACCGCTACCCGTGGCCGAGGCTCGACGATCACAAATACCGCCGAGGCCACGCGCTG
>DATEGF010000354.1:0-4815 GCA_035280245.1 Allostellaceae bacterium | reverse complement strand
TCGCCGGGCTTGAGCGCGAGCTGCGAGACCATGCGGAACTCGGTCAGCGTCAGGTCAACGGCGGTGCCTTTCCAGAAGGCGCGGTTGATGTCGAAGCGCAGCTCCAGCGCGCCCAGGCGCACTTGCGGCGGAGGCTGTTGCTGCGATCCACTCGGTAGCGGCCGCTGGCCCTCCGCAATGAGCTCGATCCGCCGCACCAGGATCGAGAGCCGGCGCGACTTGTCGATGAAGTCGACGGCGCCGCCCGCGAGCGCCGCCTCCTCGTAGATGTCATCGCTCAGCACGGTCAGGAAAATCACCGGTGTCGCGACGCCCCGCTGACGCAACTCGCGCAGCACCTCGAGCCCGTTCATCCCGGGCATCCGCCAGTCCAGCAGGATCGTATCCGCGCTCTCGCCGCTTGCCACATGCTCCAGCGCCGAGGGCCCGTTCGCGAAGGACGTAACGGCAAAGCCCTCGTCCATCAGGTTGAGGCTCAGCGACTCCCGGAACTCGTCATCGTCGTCCACCACCAGGACACGCACGCGCGGCAGCGCCGGGGGCGGCCCGACCGTCGCGGGATTGGAGGAAACAGTCTGCGGTGACACTGCGATCATGGCTCCTTCAGGCGGCTAAGCCGCCTGCTCCTGTGAAATGCGCTCTATGGCGGGAAGTCGCGATGAGGCCGCTCAACCGAGCGCGAGCACCCGCCAAGTGCACCTCGGCTTCTTGCTCAGGCATGTGGATCAGCTCCGCGGCGCGGCGAAGCGGGAAGCGCTCGACGGTCACCAGCAACATGAGCTTGCGGCTCATGAGCGGCAGATCCAGCACGCCGTGCTTCAAGCGATGATAGGGGTCCGCCCGGTCGATATCGTCATCGACCGGTAGTGGCTCGAAGATCGAGAGGACGTCATCGAACAGCCTGTAGAGACGGAATTTAACGTCGCCGCCCGAGTGGACGCGCCATGGCTCCTCGGCCAGGATCTCGAGGGCGATCCGGACGTACCGATCGCCGCTCAGCCGATCGCCGGTGACGGCGCGGGCATACCGGCGCAGGCTTGGCAAAAGCATCGCGATCTCTTGATTGAGCGCTGTCATGTCCTCAACCCTTCTCGGACCGCCCTCAGGGTAGGGTAAGGAGTCGACGCGCGTCCGCAGATGGCAAATTGCAGGCTTTTGCCGGGGCCTAAAGGTTCCGCGATTAACCAGAACGCACAAAACTGTAGCCTGTATCAATATGTTACGTGAAATGCGACGCGGCATTCGAAAACGCCACTCGCTCGAAAAGACAATACCGGCGCGCTTGCAATTCGCGAATAGAGAGCAGGCGCCCCGCGATGGACAGGTCCCCGCATTCTGATACGGTCGCGCCTCGCGACCTCGTTTCTGAGGATTTCTCGAGAGCGATGCCCGGCCGCGCCCACCGGAATTTCCTGACTGTCGACCCCGAGGACAACATCGGCCTGTTGAAGGGGCTGTCGTCCCCCGTGCGGATCAAGATCCTGCGTCTCCTGCACGCCAACGGCCCGATGAACGTCAACGAGATCAGCGCGGCGCTGCGGCTGCCGCAATCGACGGTCGCGACCAACGTCCAGGTGCTCGAGGGCGCCGAGTTGATCCGGACCGAGACCAGCAAAGCGAGCAAAGGGCAGCAGAAGATCTGCTCCGCCAGGTTCGATGAGGTGGTGATCCGGCTCGATGGCGCGCCCGCGCAGCAGCAGGACAACCGGATCGAGGTGGCGATGCCCCTCGGGCTCTACACGAGCTATCAGGTGAGCGCGCCCTGCGGCCTCTGCTCGACCGAGGGCGTGATCGGGCTCCTCGACGTGCCCGATTTCTTCCTGGACCCGAGCCGCATGCGCGCGGCGCTCATCTGGTTCGGGCGTGGCTACGTCGAGTACAAATTTCCCAACAACGCGAAGATCGCCGGCGCCGAGATCGAGGCGATCGAGTTCAGCATGGAGATCTCCTCCGAGGTGCCCGGCACCAATGCCGAATGGCCCTCGGACATCAGCCTCTGGGTGAACGACGTGCGGATCGGCACTTGGACCTCGCCCGGCGATTTCGGCGACCGACGCGGCAAGTTCACGCCGCGCTGGTGGAAGCTCGAGGGATCGCAATACGGCACGCTCACCAGCTGGACCGTCTCGCCGCGCGGCTGCTTCGTCGACGGCAAGCGCGTGTCGCGGGTCACGCTGGGCGAGCTCGACCTCGCCGCGCACCACTCGATCCGGCTCAAGATCGGTATCGACGAGAAGGCGGCGCGCCCCGGCGGCCTCAACATCTTCGGCCGCGGCTTCGGCAATCACGACCAGGACATCGTGATGCGGCTGCATCTGCGGCGCTGAGCACCACGGTTCGAATCAGAATCGCTGATATATATCAAACTGATGTTTGACCGTCGTAGACGCGCGCGATAGCCTCGCGCTCGAACAGTGCGTCAAGCACGCTCGTCGCCGACATCCTGGGGAGGAATCCGATGCGTTTCTCGCGCTCGATTGCGGTCATGGCGATCGCGTGGCTGTTGGCCGCGCCCGCCTTCGCGCAGATCTCGAACCTGCCGCGCAACCAGACGCTGATCGTCGAGAATCCCGAAGGCACGATCAAGAACGCCGGATGGTTCAATGTCTGGGCCATCAACGCGGGCGGCCAGTCGACTGGCCTGCATCAGCTCGCCATGGACACGCTCTGGTACATCGATCCCGAGCGCGGCGTCGACGGCGTTTGGGAGAACTCGCTCGCCGCCGAGAAGCCGCATTACAACGCCGACTTCACCGAGATGACCGTCAAGCTCCGCAAGGGCATCTTCTGGAGCGACGGCGTCGAGTTCAGCGCGGACGACGTCGTCTACACCATCGAGACCCACCTCAAGACCAACGGCATGCGCTGGAGCGCGCCGATCCAGGTCAATGTCGACAGCATCTCGGCGCCGGATGCCTCGACTGTCGTCTTCAAGCTCAAGAAGCCGAACTCGCGCTTCCACGCGCTCTTCACGGTGCGCTGGAACGCCATGTGGATCATGCCCAAGCACGTTTTCGAGAAGGCGGGCGATCCGCTCAAATTCCCGTTCAATCCGCCGATCTCGCTGGGCGCCTATACGCTCCACAGCTTCGACCCCAACGGCGGCTGGTTCATCTGGCAGCTGCGCGACGACTGGCAGCGCACCACGGTCGCGAGGTTCGGCACGCCCGGACCCAAATACGTCGCCTACATCGATCCCGGCCCGCCCGACAAGCGCGTGATCGCGCAGCTCAACCATCAGCTCGACATCATCCACGACACCTCGCCCGAGGGCATGTTCACGCTCGCGAAGCAGGCGAAGACGTCACACGGCTGGTTCAAGGGCTTCCCCTTCGCGCATCCCGACCCGACGCTCGCCGCGGTGATCTTCAACGACGAGAATCCGCTGTTCCAGAACCGCGACGTGCGCTGGGCGCTGGCGCTGCTCATCGACATGAAGCAGGTGTCGATGGCGTCCTACCGCGGCGCCGCCACGATCTCCGCGATCGGCGTGCCGCCGACGGGCAGCTATCCCGAGACCTACGACGTGCCGCTCGAGAGCTGGCTCTCGAGCTTCGAGCTCGACACCGGCAAGCGCAAGATCAAGCCCTATGACTCCACGGTCGGAAAGCAGATCGCCGAGATGCTGCGGCCCAGCATGGGTGAGCAGATCCCGACGGATGCCATCGAGATCGCCAAGGCCTTCGGCCGTGGCTGGTGGAAGCCCGATCCGCAGGCGGCCCAGGAGCTCCTGGAGAAAGCCGGCTTCAAGAAGAACGGCGACCAGTGGATGACGCCGGACGGCAAGCCCTTCACCGTGCGGATCACGGTGGAAGGCGAGGCGCGGCCGGTGATGACGCGCGCCGGAACGATGATCGCGCAGGAATGGCGTCAGTTCGGCATCGACGCCTCCACCGTGGTGGCGCAGGGCACGCTCGTCGACAAGCGCGCCTCCGGCGATTTCGACGCGATGATCAGCTGGAGCGTGGAGACCTGGGGTGGTCATCCCGATCTCTCGTTCTTCCTCGACAGCTGGCACTCGCAATTCGTGTCGCCGCCGGGCAAGCCGCAATCGCCGCGCAACTGGCAGCGCTGGTCGAACCCCGAGCTCGACAAGATTATCGAGCAGATCCGCAAGATCGACTTCGACGATCCCAAGGGCATCGAGCTCGGCAAGGACTACCTGAAGCTGGTGGTCCGGGAGATGCCGACCATCCCGCTGATGGCCTACAACGTCTTCACCGTCATGGACGAGACTTATTGGACGGGATATCCGAGCGCGGAGAGCGCGCCCTATACGGATCCCGTGCCGAACTGGGGCAACACGCGCTACATGATGGTGAAGCTGAAGCCCAAGCAGTAGAAGGCACACCCGCACCAGGACGATGAGGGCCTATTCGCTCTATCTGTTTCGACGGCTGGTCCAGTTCGTCCTGGTGGTCTTCATCGGCGTGAACATCGCGTATGTCGTGACGCACTCGACGCCGATCGATCCCGTCGAGCAGAGCATCTCGGCCGCGACCTCTTTCGGGAGCACGAGCCCCGAGGCGATCGCGAAGATGCGGCAGTCGCTGCGCGAGCTCTACGGGCTCGAGGGCGGTCCGCTGCAACAGTATTGGGCGTTCTGGAAGCGCGTGGCAGTAGGCGACTTCGGGCCGTCGCTCTCGGCGTTCCCGACGCCGGTCTCCGTCTTGATCTCGCGGGCGGTTCCGTGGACCGCGGGGCTGCTCACGGTCTCGACGCTCCTCACCTGGGTGATCGGCAATCTGCTGGGCGGGCTCGCGGGCTACTACCGGCGAAGCGCGCTTCTGCGCTTCGCCGGTATCCTCACCATGG
>DATEGF010000353.1:0-2646 GCA_035280245.1 Allostellaceae bacterium | reverse complement strand
GGCTTCGGCGACGGGCGCGCCGCGCCGCTTCCGTCCGCGGAGCCGCGAGAGATCGCGCCCTTGCGGCCGCTTTGGCTTGCACCGGCCGAAGGCGGCGCCAAGCGCTTCGTCGATTTCCAGAACGACGTCACCGCCGAGGATATCGCGTTGGCGGCGCGCGAGGGGCTCCGCTCCGTCGAGCACGTCAAGCGTTACACCACCACCGGCATGGGCACCGATCAGGGCAAGACCTCGAACGTCAATGCGCTGGCCTTGCTCTCGCAGGCGGTCGGGCGCGCGATCGCCGAGACCGGCACCACCACGTTCCGGCCGCCCTACACCGGCGTGCCCTTCGGCGCGCTGGCGGGCCGCGCCCGCGGCGGCCTGGTCGATCCCGTGCGCGTGACGCCGATCAATGCTTGGCACATCGCCGAGGGCGCGGTCTTCGAGGATGTCGGTCAGTGGAAGCGCGCGCGGCACTACCCGAAGGCCGGCGAAGACATGGAGCGCGCGGTACGGCGCGAGTGCTTGGCCGTGCGCGACGCCGTCGGCATCTTCGATGCATCGACACTCGGAAAGATCGAGCTCCGCGGGCCCGACACGGCGGAGCTCCTCGACCGTATCTACACCAACAACTTCCGCAATCTCGCGGTCGGCCGCTGCCGCTACGGCCTGATGTGCCGCGAGGACGGCATGGTGTTCGACGACGGCGTCACCACGCGGCTCGCTGACGACCACTTCTACATGACGACCACAACCGGCGGCGCCGCGCGTGTCCTCGACTGGCTCGAGGAGTGGCTGCAGACGGAGTGGCCGGAGCTCAAGGTCTACTGCACCTCCGTGACCGAGGATTGGGCGACGATCACCCTCTCGGGGCCCAAATCGGCCGCGGTGATGGCGGCCCTCGAGCCGAGCTTCGCGACCGATCCGACCGAGTTCCCGTTCATGAGCCTGCGCACCGGGACAGTCGCGGGCATGCCGGCGCGCGTGTTCCGGGTGAGCTACACCGGCGAGCTCTCCTACGAGATCAACGTGCCCGCACGGCGCGGCCGCGAATTCTGGGAAGCCGCCGTGGCGGCCGGGCGTTCGCACGGGATCACGCCCTACGGCACCGAGGCGATGCACGTGCTGCGCGCGGAGATGGGGTTCATCGTGGTAGGGCAGGAGACCGACGGCACCGTGACGCCGGACGACCTCGGCATGAAGTCGCTGATCTCGACCCGCAAGGATTTCATCGGCCGCCGCTCGCTCAAGCGAGCGGCGATGCTCGGCGCCGAGCGCAAGCAGCTCGTGGGCCTGCTGCCG
Organism: Allostellaceae bacterium; assembly: GCA_035280245.1. Taxonomy (GTDB): domain Bacteria; phylum Pseudomonadota; class Alphaproteobacteria; order ATCC43930; family CGMCC-115725; genus DASZHJ01. Next base: position 1,362 of record DATEGF010000353.1, on the reverse strand, counting down.
AAGAATCCCGAGGAAGTGCTGCCCGAAGGCGCCCAGCTCGTGCGGGCGGTCCTGCCAAATCCGCCCATGCCGATGCTGGGCCACGTGACCTCGAGCTACCACGGCCCGCGCATCGGCCGCTCGTTTGCGCTCGCGATGGTGAAGGGCGGCCGCGCCCGCATGGGCGAGACCGTCTTCGCGCCCCTGCCCGGCAAGGTGATCGAGGCCACGATGGCGCCGACCACCTTCTACGATCCCGAGGGGAAGCGCCGCCATGGCTGAGCCGACGGCGCTCCGCGAGCTCCCTCCGCTCAGGCTGATCAACCTGCGCGGCGGCGCTGATGCGTTCGGGTCCGCGGTTCAGGGCGTGCTGGGCGTGGCACCACCCACGGAGCCGAACACGGTCGCGAGCAGCGGCGATGTCAGCCTGCTCTGGCTCGGACCGAACGAGTGGCTGGCAACGGCACCAGCCGAGAAACAAAATGTGGTCGACCAGCTGGAAACCGCGCTGTCGGGGCAGCATCATTCCGTGATCGATGTCTCCGAGGGCCGCATCGTGCTCGAACTCGAAGGTGCCAATGCGCGAGCGGCGTTGGCGCAGGAGCTGAGCCTCGATCTGCGCCCGACCAGCTTCGGCCCCGGCCGCTGCGCGCAGACCGGGCTTGCGCGCGTGCCGGTCATTCTGCAACAGATCGATGGGGCGCCGCGGTTCCGGATATTCGTGCGTCGGTCCTTCGCGCCCTATGTCACCGACTGGCTCCGGAGCACGATCGCGGAGCTCGCCTAGGAGGAAGCCTCATGGATCTCAATCTGCGCGGCCGCAAGGCGCTGGTGACGGGAGCCTCGAAGGGGATCGGCTACGCGACCGCTCGGTGCCTCGCGCAAGAGGGCTGCGATGTCGTGTTGGTCTCCCGCACCGCCGCGGATCTCGAGGCCGCGCGCGAGCGCATCCTGAGGGAATGCAACGTCGCCGTCACCGTCGAGCCGCGGGACATGAGCGACGGCAAGAATGCCTCGTCGCTCGCCGAGAAATATCCCGACCTCGACATTCTCGTGAACAATGCGGGTGCCATTCCCGGCGGCACGGTCGAGGAAGTCGACGAGAGCCGCTGGCGCGCGGCATGGGATCTCAAGGTCTTCGGCTATATCAATCTCACCCGCGAGTATTTCCGCCTGATGAAGGCGCGCGGCAAGGGCGTCATCGTCAACATCATCGGCGCCGCCGGCGAGAAGATGAATTCATCCTATATCGCGGGCTCCGCCGGGAACGCCTCGCTGATGGCGTTCACGCGCGCGCTCGGCGCCGCGGCGCCGGACGCGGGGTTGCGCGTGGTCGGCATCAATCCAGGGCCGGTCGCGACCGACCGCCACGTCATGCTCATG
>DATEGF010000352.1:0-30490 GCA_035280245.1 Allostellaceae bacterium | reverse complement strand
GGCTTCGGTGGCTGGGGCGGCGTCGCCTCGGCTTCCGCGAGCGGCGTGCTCGGGGGCTCGCGCGCCGGCGGGGCGGCCTGATGGCACGCGGCGAGCGCAACGCAGAGCATGCCCATTCCAAGGATCGCGCGGCATTTCATGCCGGCTTATCTCCCTCAGTGACTCCTGGCTCGGCCCGGTTTCATCCGGACGCTCGACGGATGCAATCCCGACTGGCTAAAACACTCGAAAAAGGCTCGATTCCTTAACACCATAGGAACTCGGGCCAGCCTTGGCTAGGCCAAGGTTCCGTCGCTGTCCAATCTATGCCATGGTCGCCCGCGCTGAGCAAAGAGGGGATGTGTTGGTTCACGCCGAGGCCGAAACGGCTGACAACCTGCGATATCTGGATTTGGGAGCGCTTGCGCGCACAACACGCGTCGATGTGCCTTTTCCGCACCTGATCGTGCCGGGTTTCCTGTTGCCCGCCGGACAGGCGGCGATCGGGACGGACTATCCCGAGATCCGTGAGGCTGGCAGCTTCCCGGTCGGTGATCTCAAGATTGGTCCACGCTTTCGCGCGTTCCTCGCGGAGCTCGAGGGATCGGAATTCCGCGCCGCGATCGAGCGCACCTTCGAAATCGATCTTTCGGGACGACCCACCATGGTGACGGTGCGCGGCCATGCGCGCCCGCGCGACGGCCGGATCCATAACGACAGCCGCACCAAGCTCATCACCGTCCTCGTCTACATGAATGAGGCTTGGGAGGCAGAGGGCGGGCGGCTCCGGCTCCTGCGCTCGCCCGACAACCTCGACGATGTCGTCGCCGAAGTGCCGCCGCAAGCGGGGACGCTCCTGGCCTTCCGCGTGACCGACAACTCTTGGCACGGCCATCTGCCGACGACGGGCCCGCGCCGCGTGATCCAGCTCAACTGGGTCGAAAGCTCCGCCGTGGTGCGCCGTGAGCGCACCCGGCACGGGCTTTCCGCCCGCGTGAAGCGGCTCACCTCCCTGCTGCGCGGTCGATAGCCTTTCCGCGCCTTGTTCCCGCCTCAGCGGGTCGGTATCGTGCCGAGCGAAGCCGTCGGGGACTGCCGTGAAATTCGCGTGGCTGTTGGTTGCTTCGATCCTGGCAAGCGCCGGCGCCTGGGCGCAGGGCAATGGGCCGGCAATGCCGCCGGCGCCGGAAGCAGCCTCCGTGGCAGAGCGAGTCTATTCGGCGGCACGGCCGCGGCTGCTGCAGATCCGCACACTCGTCATCGCCGCCGACCGGCAATCCACCATCGGATCGGGCTTTCTCGTGAGCGCCGACGGCCTCGCCATCACCAACTACCACGTGGTCTCGCAGTATGCGCTCGAGCCTTCGACGTACCGACTTGAGTACGCCGCGGCGGACCACAGCCGTGGCGAGGTAAGGCTGCTGGCGATCGATGTTGCCAACGACCTCGCGCTCGTGCGGGTCGATCACAAGGACCAGCCATTCTTCGAGTTCGACGAGCGCGCCGTGCATGGCGAGGTGCCAAAGGGCGAGCGGCTCTACTCCATGGGCAATCCACTTGATCTCGGATTCACCATCGTGGAGGGCACCTACAACGGGCTGGTGGATCGCAGCTACAACGAGCGGATCCACTTCTCCGGCGCGATCAATCCCGGCATGAGCGGTGGCCCCACCGTGACCGCGGATGGTCACGTGGTCGGCATCAACGTGGCGAAGCAACTCGGCGGCGAGCTCGTGAGCTTTCTGGTGCCGGCGCGTTTTGCAGCCACGCTGCTGGCGAGCGCCCCCGCGGATGGTCCGCCGGATCTTACGCAGATCAAGACGGAGATCGGTCGCCAGCTCACGGTCTGGCAGGAGGGGCTCTACAAGGCTCTAGGCGATGCGGCTTTCCGCGGTGTCACCTTCGGACCCTATAAGGCGCCGGAAAGCGCCGCGCCCTGGTTCACGTGCTGGGCCCAGACCAATGCGGGACAGGTGCCTAAGCCGCGTGCGAGCAGCAACACCACCAACTGCGGCAGCGATACTCAGGTCTACGTGGCGAGCGATCTCAACACCGGCAGCGTGCGGCTCAGTCATTCCTATTTCAGCAGTATCGACCTCAACCGGTTTCAGTTCGCCACCTTCGTCGCGCAGCAGAACCCTGCGCAATGGCTCTTGGGCTTCAACTGGAGCCGCAAGTGGCACACCCAGCAGCGCTGCCACGAGGACTTCGTGAGCGGCTCGCCGACCGACGGGCGGCCGACCTTGCGCGCGCTTTGGTGCGCGCGCGCCTACCGGGAGTTCGAGGGGCTCTATGACGTCTGGGTGATGACCATCACGCAGGATCGCGGCACTGAGGCACTGGTCTCGCGGCTAAGCCTGCAGGGCGTCACCTACCCGAACGCGATCGCGTTCGGGAAGCGCTTCATCGAAGCCGTGCAATGGAAGCCGTAGTCTGGATCGAGGTCGTCTCGCGCGCGCGTGACGTGGTCGCGCGACATCGCTGCGCGGGGCCGGAGATCCGCGTCGGGCGCGCGTACGACAACGACGTCGTGCTAGACGATCCCTACGTGGCGCCACACCACCTGCGTATCCACCGGAGCGAGAACGGCGGTTGGATCGCCGAGGATCTCGGGAGCGCGAACGGACTCTTCTTGGACCACACCCGCGACCGGTTCGGCTGGGCCGAGATCGACGGCGATCGGCTGATGCGCATTGGGCACACCTATCTCCGACTGCGCGAGAGCGATCATGCCGTGGCGCCGGAGCGGCCCGATCAGCCCCGCTCTCACGGGCTCTTGCCGGTGCTCGCGGGGCTCGGCGGGGCGGTGATCGCGCTCGAAGTGGGATCGAGCTGGCTGGCCGAGACGACCGAGCCGAAGCTCTCGCCATATCTTTATTCCGTGCTCGTCGTGACTGTCTTCATTGGGACCTGGACCGCGATCTGGTCGGTGCTCACGCGGATCTTCTCGGGGCAGGCACGCTTCGAGCGGAATCTGCTGATCGCGCTTGTGGGAATGCTGATCTACGGGCTCTATCGCGAGTTCGTGGCCTTTGCCGGTTTCTCGCTCTCATTGAACGAGCTTGCGACGTACCAGTACGTCGGCGTCTGGTCGCTGCTGGCGGCCGTGTGCTTCCTGCACCTGCGCGTGGTGTCACCGGCACGGCCCAGGCTCAAGGCGGGTCTCGTGGTCGCGCTGCTCGCCGCCGGGATCGGCGTGCAGCTCCTCAATCAATCGGAGCTGCGCACCGGCTTCGATCGGCAGGGGATGGCGCTGCACCTGCTGCCGCCGGAATTCCGTTTGGTGCCGCTACAGACCGAGGACACCTTCTTTGCCGACATCGAGGCGCTCAAGGCCAAGCTCGATCATGACCGCACGGAGCCGCCGTCCTCGGGGCTCAGCGGCTCGATCGCCATCACCAAGCAGTAAAGCCGGCTCGGAGCCAACTACGACGTCGCGCGGGCGCGCTGGCGCCGTCGCTTGGCCTTGCGCTTCGCCTTGCGGCGCGCCGAGCGGATCTGAATGCTGGATTTGCGTTGCTTCATCGGACGCTCCCTCGGTTTCGGACAGGAAAAGGGGCCAGGCCTCTCGGCCCAGCCCCTCGCTGGATTGGCTCCCCGGGCCGGATTCGAACCAGCGACCCAGCGGTTAACAGCCGCTTGCTCTACCACTGAGCTACCGGGGATCAGGGCCCCATCCGCCATAGGAGAGAATGGGGCCGGCCTTATAACAGAGGCAATAGTCGGGCGCCACTATAGCCTTATCTTCCGCGAGTCAGGCTTGTTTTCCACGGATCGCGAGCCGCCACACCAACCCTCGTGATCCCACGTAGACCTCAGCTCTTCTCCTTAGGAGTGAATGATCTATCTCCCGAGCCCCGAGCTTTCCGAGGGCTCGGCGGCCACTGCGCCGATCACCCGCACCAGCAAGCTCTCGGATGAAGCCACAGATGGCGTGCTTGTGGTGCGGCTCCGCGTACGGAATGATGAGCAGATGAGATGGCTGCCAAGCGAGTTGACCCGATGGCGATTGCGCCGACGATTCCGCCAGGGGAAGCAGAATCTTGCCAACTCGCTGCAATGGGTTTGGACCTCAATTGGACCAGCGTGGCCAGCTATCGCTGTAGTCGTCGTGTTGGTCGCGATTTTACTTCCGCTGTGGAGCGGATTCAGCGGTTTTGATGAGAGAATCAAGGGTATCTATATCGCGGCATGGGGAACTGTTTTCGACATATTTTGCGCCGGCGTTATTCTTACGATCTTCGCTGTCATCTTCACACGCAGAGAGCGCCGTGCGCGCCATCTGGAGGAGATCGACGACCTTAAGAAATGGGATAGTGAGGAAGCCCGGCTTCGGATCGCCGGGAGCATTAGGCGTTTAGCGAAGCTGGGCAAGACCGATATTGATTTCAGCGGCATCACACTTCGCAATTTCTCATTTTACGCTCAAGACATCGAGAGCCTGAGAGGCTCCATTTTCAGTTTGGGCGTGCGTATTGATAGGATGTCAGCAAACTCAACCGTGCTTGAGAACGTCGACTTTTCGCACGTGGATTGTCGCGGTGTCGTGTTCTCAAAGAGTCTCGACGGGATCGCGGCGCTCGGACTTAACGGCAAGAACCTAGCCTTCTCCGGTGCCAAGCTGAATGGCGCTTGCTTTGAAGGTGCAAAGCTCAGTTGGACCGATTACAGGGCCGACGAGTCAGAGTGGTACGTGGATGAGGGTGAGGATGATGACGGCCACTCAATGCGTGACCAGGTGTATTACCCGGCTTTCTCGGAGGCCGATCTCAACGGTTGCTCGTTCCGCTACGCGGAACTCGATCATGCGGACTTCCGCGATGCGGTCAACATCCTGAAGGTCGATTTTACGGGAGCATCGGGTCTACACACCTGCTTCTTCGATGAAGAAGTCCGCCAGCGGATCATTGATGCGGTCCAAAAGGGATGCAACGATTAAGCGCTATGGTGCGACATCGATCAGCGATACCGCGCGGCGCAAAACATGCAAGGCGTCACGTTTGGTAATAGGAGACGGAACGTGGGACGGGAAAATCAACTCGTGGGAGCTTTCGGGGAAAGAACAGTCGAAGCCGAGTTGTTGCGTCGCGGGTGGCTGACGAGCAACGTCAACGCCAGCATTAAGAATGCTGCCGATTACGACATCATTGCAGTCAAGAAAGCCCGAACCATCCATCTTCGGATAAAGACGTGCGGAGCCGGTTTTAAGTCGTTTCAGTTCGGCGGTTTTCGACCTGGGGAAGAGATTTCGGTCGGCACTATTCCCGACTCGGATTACACGGTCCTCGTTCAGATGAGCACTCGCCGCGACGATGACAGCTTTTGGGTAGTGCCAACAAAAGTCGTTCGACAGCAGATACGACTACATCGCCTTGCCTACATGAAGCAGCCGAAACGCGATGGCGGACTTAGAAAGGACATTGGTCACTGGACCCTGCATTTGGATGCGTTGCAGAGTGGCGAAGATCGGCCGGCTCGGGGACTGCGAGAAAAATGGAAATCCTATTTGGATAATTGGAGTTCTCTTGAAGGCTAGACATTGCCTCGATGCGGATGGCATGCGCGCTGCGAACGATTCTCCCCTACTTGTCCTCGATCAGATCAGCCGCACACGCAATGTAGTCTCCGATGCGACTGATTAGAGGCCCTATGCCGAGGGTGCCATCCCTCACCTGATCGGCTTTGAGAACTTTTAAACCGTCCGCTCTCACGTAGTCGGACCAAGCTTCCTCAGCATTCGAGAGGGAACCGGGCGCAAGCGCGAGTGCCTTAATTGTAAGCCTAATCCTGGCGTGGAGTGAGAGACCGCGGATTGGGAGAGTTTTTATGAACTGGAGCCTTTCTCTGGCTGCCTCAAAACTGTTATGTAGGCGCCAAGCATGAAAATACGGTTGCGCCATAACGGCCTCTATACGCCCAGTCGATTGTGCCCGAACGGCAGCGTCGTGCTCCTTCGACAAGTATGAAGCCTCGTCTGGCGGAACGAGTGGAATCCACGCCTCTATTCTGTCGAGCGTTCGGAGTGCTCCATCGATCGCCCTTTCGCGTGCTTCATTACAGATTGTCGATGGCGCATCCTGAGCAACGTTGGTTGCACCAGCTGGAAGGGCAAGCAAGGCAACAGCGACAAGAGCGGCTGAGGCAAACTCAGGCACGCCCTTAAACATGATTGGTCCTTTTTTGGGCACGAGGCGGTTCTTGCCTTAGCTTTGTACTTCCGCACCGATGGTTTCCACAGCCCTATTGGGCGCAACCAGATACGTGATGATGCCGAGCCTTTTGAGGGCTGGACAGATACCGGCAACCAGCTTGCGATACACTTCGTCACTGGGCAGCGCGATGGCGGCACGACCGCCTCTCTTGCTCACCACTTTGGCCGCCGTGAGCAGTGCCATGGCGACATGGTTTCGTTTTTGGTTTGGGGTGAACGAGTGGCCATATCGCCGGGTGCCTTTCGTACCGGACCCACCGCCCTTGGCCTCGACCACCAATTGTTTGCCGTTCCGTTCGGCCAAGATGTCGAAGCCGCGCTCATTGACCGTGCTGGTCCGCTGAATATGCCAGCCGACCTTTCTAAGATGGGCGACGACGGCATCGACAACTTGATCTTCGGTCAACATCAGCGTCTCCCCCGCGCGGCTCATTTCTCCTTGGGCTTCGGCATGGCCGGGAAGCCGCCGATGACGTAGCTCGGCCCACCCTCCACCAGCTTGCAGTTCGGGATCGCCTTGAGCTGCTCGCGGACCGTCTTGCGCGCGGGCTCGTTGTTCGCGCTCGCGCGCGTCGGCCGATCTCGTGTCGGCTCGGTGCTCGGTCTGGCTGGCTGGGCTTCTTCTCCTGCGACATCTTGCTCCCGCGAAATCTGGCGCGTGTTGTCCCAGCTGTTGTCCCGGACCGTTTTCTGAGAAGAAGGGGCCAGGTGATCACCACCTAACCGCTTGCTTTTATTGGCTCCCCGGGCCGGATTCGAACAAGCGACCCAGCGTTTAACAGCCGCTTGCTCTACTAATGAGCTACCAGGGGATCAGGGCCCCATCCACGATGGGAGAGAATGGGGCCGGCCTTGTAACAGAGGCAATAGTGGCGCGCCACTATAGCCTTATCTTCCGCGGGCCAGGCTTGTTTTCCACGGATCACGAGCCGCCACACCAACCCTCGTGACCCCGCGTCGACCTCAGCTCTTTTCCCTAGGGAGCCACCAGATGTCGGCGTTGCGCGGCTCCGCGACCGGCTGCAGGGAGCCCATCGCGTCGGGCACGAACGGGCGATAGCCGAGCCCAGTGATCTCGGCAAAGGCGGTCGCGAGCTCGTCGCCCGCGCGTGCGAGCGAGGGCGCGTTGAGCTCGAGGAGCATGGCGGGCCGGAAGCGTTCGATTGCGTGACGGCCACCGCGCACCAGCTGCAACTCCCAACCCTCGATATCCGCCTTGATGAAATCGAGGCGCGACAAGCCGAGGAGCTCCACCATTCGATCGATGGTGCTGATCGCCACCGCCTCGCGCTCGACGGTCGCGAAGCGTGTCTCGGGCCCGAAATGCGCGAGCCCGAAGCCGTAGCTGCCAGGGCGTTTGACCGGCAGCGTCAGGATCTCCGTACCCTCGCGCGCTCCGAGGCCGAGGGGCAGGACGGCCACATTGCGACGTTGGTTGAGCGCGAGCGCGACGCGCAGGATCGAGCGGGCATAGCTGCCGGGCTCGAAGGCGTAGACCTGTCCGCGCGACGCGAGGCGCGAGAAGATTTTGGCGTATTGGCCGGCGTGCGCGCCGACATCGAGCACGACACCGTCCTCGGGGATCAGGCGCCGGAACAGCGGGATGCGCTGCCGGTGGTGCTGCTTGAAGATCGCCTTGAAGAGGTGAGCGAGATAGGTCGGGCTCGCCCGCCAGCGGAAATAAGGTGCGGTCATCGCGCCGAAGCGGCCCTCGCGGCTGGCTCGGCCGCGATCCTATCGATGGGGCGGGGACTCGGGCAAGGGACGGGGAGGGCTCAGGCCTTTTTCGCCTCCGTGGTCGCGATCCAGATCCCCGCGAAGACCGCGACGAGGCCGGCGACCAGATTGAGCGTGATGGGCTCGGCCACGAGTTGCGTTGCCAAGAGCCCGGCGGCGAGCGGGTTGACGGTCATGGTGTTGGCGACGCGCGTCGGCGTCGCCCGCTGGAGCGCCAGGACCCACAGGATGAAGGCGAGCGCGCCGCCGCCGACCCCGAGGTAGATGCCAGCGATCCACTGAGGCACGCCGAAGCCGCCGAGCACGGCGAGCCGGCCCGTCGCAGCGCCGACCGCGATCAGCGCCACCGCGCCGACGCCCATGCCGACGGCCAAAAACCCGAGCGCGCTCGAGCGCTGCATAAAGGGCCGCGATAGCACGTTGTAGAAGGCCATGCAGAGCACGGCGCCCGTCATGATCGCCTCGCCACGCCAGGCGCCCGCGGGCGCGGCAGCGAGACCCGACGCCAGCGCCCCCGCGACCCCCAGCACCGCGATGCCCACGCCGATCGATTTGCGCGGCGTGAGCCGCTCGATGCCGAGGAGTGCCCCCACCACCATGGTCTGCATCGGCAGCGTCGAGAGCGCGAGACTCGCGCGCGCCGCGGTCGTGTAGGAGACCGCGAGGTTGTAGAGCACGAAGAAGAGGCCGAAGAAGGCGAGGCCCAGCGTTGCGACGCCGAGCCAGTCGCTCCGCCGCGGCCACTTCACGCGCAGCAGCAGCGCCGCCGGAAGCACGACCAGAAAACCGATCCCCCAGCGCAGCACCGCGACGGTGATGGGATCGGCATCGGCCGCGAGATAGCGCGTCACCGCCGCGGCGGTACCGCCCAAGGAACTCGACACGATCGCGATCAGCACGCCCCAACCTTCGCCCACCCACGTCTCCTGTCTCCGTGCAAAGCGATATGCCATCCTCCCGTCCGGCAGCGCAGGGGCAACTACCTCGGAGGTAGTCGTGGTCAGCGAGCAGTCGTTCGCCTCGAGGCTTCGCTGGTGGCGGGCACGCCGGGGATTCTCCCAGCTCGATCTCGCGGGCCGCGCGGAGATCTCCCAGCGGCATCTGAGCTTCCTCGAGCTGGGACGCGCGTCGCCGAGCCGCGACATGGTGCTGCGCCTCGCGACCGCGCTCGACGTGCCGCTCCGCCAGCAGAACGCACTCCTGGTCGCCGGTGGCTTCGCGCCAGTCTGGCGCGAGACGGGTCTCGATGCGCCCGGTCTGGCCCAGATCCGCGCGGCCCTCGACTTCATCCTGGCGCAACAGGAGCCCTATCCCGCGGTCGCGGTCGATCGCCGCTGGAACCTCCTCAAGGCCAACGCGGGCGCTGGCCGCCTGGTCGAGTTCCTGGTGGGACCGCTGGCACCAGGTACCGCCGTCAATCTCGCCGACGCGCTCGTAGCACCCAATATCCTGCGGCCTTATCTCGAGAACTGGGCCGAGGTCGTACGCTACTTCATCCGCAGCGTCGAGGCGGACGCCGCCGCCGATGGCACGACCGAGACCGCGGCGCTGCTGGAGCGGCTCGTTGGCTATGAGGGCGTGCGCGCAGCGTTGAGCTCGGCACCCGCCGAGCTCAACGCCGGCCCGATCCTGCCCATGCGCTTTCGCAAAGGCGACACGGCGCTGCGGCTCTTCACGACCATCGCGACCCTGGGCACGCCGCAGGACATCACGGTCCAGGAACTCCGCGTCGAATGCTTCTTCCCGATGGACGACGAGACCGCTACGACACTCCGCGGCTGGGCCCAGGCCTGAATAGAGGCCTCAGATCCGGCAGACGAACTCCTCGAACTTGCCGCTCCGGGCGGTTGGGATGCGATCGGGAAAATAAGTGAAGCGCAGCGCGAAGGAGAATCCCAGCGCTTCCCGGACGATCGCCACGAGATCGGACTCCTGGCTCGCGGCGAGCGGCGCTTCGACGACGAGGCGCATCTCCAGATCCTCGACGGCATGCTGGACGACTTGATATTGCACCACCGGGGCCACCTCGCGAAAGCGCGCGAAGCCGACGAGCGGATAGCGACGCGAGCCGTCCGGCATGAGTACGAGATTGCGCTCGCGCCCGAGGATGCGCCGGATCGTCGGCAGGCCGCGACCGCACTTGCAGGGCTCGCCGCTCTCCGCCCAGTCACCGATCTCGTAGCGGAGGATTGGCGTCGCGTAGTTGTGGAGGTCAGTGATCGCGACGCGCCCGGCCTCACCGGGCGCGCACGCTCGGCCCTCGGTGTCGACGATCTCTATGACGAGGTTCTCGGACATCGCGTGGTAGAGATCGCTCTCGGGGCATTGCACGGCGATGATGCCGACCTCGTGCGAGGAATAGACGTCAACGACGGGCACACCAAAGCCCGTCTCGATCTCCGCGCGCAGGCGCGGGCTCAAGGTCTCGCCGATGCTCTTGACGCACCGGAGGTCGGGCAAGCGCTGGCCCTCCAAGCGCAAATGTCGGCCGATCGCGTCGACGACGCTCGGAAACGACAGAAGAAAGTGAGGACTGAACTCCGCGAGCCACTTGGCCTGCTGGCCAATTTCGGTCGTGATCGGGATCGCCAGGAGAGGGCCGCTGCGATAAAGCAGGTTCGCCGGCTCACCCCAATTCGGCAGCACCACCTGCTCCGACACGGTCGGGCGAATGGAGGCGTAGCGCAGGCTGAAATCGCGCTCATGCCAGAGCAGTTCGCGCATGGCGAGCGCGTGCCAATAGAGAGTGGTCAATCCGGTGCGTCGGACGACCACGGGCTCGCCGGTCGAGCCGGAGGTGCGCATCTCGTGAACCGCGCCATGCTCGCGCGGCACCTCGGCGCAATAGAGGCTCGCCGCTGAGCCCTGTATGTCGCGCCGACGCAGCAATGGCATGCGCGCGAGGCCCGCGGGCGTCGCGAGATCCGCGGGTCGCAGCCCGGCCCCCTCCATGCGATGGCGGATCAGCGGCGATTGTCGTGCCACATGCTCGGCCAGCCGGTGGAGCCGCTCCGCTTCGACGGCCGCGAGCGCCGCGGGGGACTCCCATTGCGCAGCCATCAGCCGCTCGACCAGGGTCGCAAGCGCCTGGACTGCCGGATTCATCCCCGCGCATCCCGGCGCAGCACGATCAGCGGGCATCGCTCGGCCAGCGGGTATGTGCCGACGGGAACCAATTGCATCGTGCCTAGGGATGAAGGCACGGTCGCACGCAGCTCCGCCACGGTCGGGAAGCTGTAAACCGTGCGCGAGCCCGCGTAGATGTCGATCGTGTCAATGTCCTCGCGGTCCCACCGCGCGGCGGCAGCGAGCGCCGCCCGATCCGGCAGCAGGCGATCGAATGCGTCCTTGATGCGCGCGACCTCGATGTCCGGCGATCCCGCCTCGGCGGCGAGCGCCATGGCGAGGCGCCATTTGAGCGCGTTGAAGACAGCGATCTCGCCCGCCATCGCCGCCGCCGCCACCGCCGTGGGTGTCTCGCAGGACGCGGGCCTCGCATAGACCCGCGTCACGAAAGGTGCGCCGGGCTCCAGCACCCGCTCAAGCTCCGCCAACACGGCACGGTAATCCCGGGGATACCCCACCGAGTTGAGCGCGCCGTCGCCAACCGCCGCGGTGAAGCATCCGCCTGGGAAAGGCAGTGCCACCCAATCCGCCCGATGGGCGCGGCGCCGCTCGGTATCGCCCGGCCACGTGCGCGCGATCGCCGCTTCGCTCTTGTCGACGGCATCGACCTCCGCGCCGATGTCCGCCAAGGCCGGCGTCACCCCCAGCAGCAGGACGTGCCCGTTATGCCCAGCGATGAGCCGTCGATAAGCCGCAATCGCGTCCGGATGCGGCTGCAGCGGCGGACCGAGCCGGTGATAGGCGCGATAGAGCGCGTCGAAATGGCCATGCGAACCGCTCACGGGGGAGAGTTTGCCTTAAGGCGCATGGATGTACTCGTGGTCCCCGCTCTGAGTTTTGGCGGAATTCCACCAGGAATGGGCTGGAGGCCGGAAGCGGAATCGAACCGCTGTACGGGGATTTGCAGTCCCCTGCATAGCCACTCTGCCATCCGGCCCTGGGTGTGGGGCGGTCCTATATGCCGATCCGGCCGGGGTGGGTCAAGAAAGTAGGCCCGTCCGCCGCGAGCCGGCATTGAGTCCGCACAAGCCGGACGATATAAACGGCGGGCGCTCACTCTCGACGGACAATCTATGATCGATTACGCGGCGGCGCGGCTCAACATGGTCGAGGGCCAGCTTCGCACCAACGGCGTGACGGATCCGGCGCTGCTGGACGCTTACCTTTCCGTACCGCGCGAGCGCTTCGTACCGGAGGCGCTGCGGGGCGCCGCCTACGTGGACAAGGACGTGCCGCTCGGGAACGGCCGCCACCTCATCGAGCCGTTGGTGCTGGCGCGATTGATCATGCTTGCCGAGGTCGGCGCGGAGGCTCACGTGCTCTGCGTCGGCTCCGGGACGGGCTACGACGCCGCGATCCTCGCACGTTTGGTCCGCGGCGTGGTTGCGTTGGAGTCCGATCCCGAGTTGGCGGCGACCGCGCGGCGGCTCCTGGGCGAGCCCGGCCAATCCAAGGCGAGCGTGGTCGAAGGACCTCTGGACCAGGGATACGCGGCGGGCGCCCCCTATGACGCGATCCTGTTCGGCGGGTCGATCGGCGAGGTTCCCGACGCGATCGCCCGCCAGCTCGGCAAGTCCGGGCGCATCGCGACCGTGATCCGGGCCGAGGGCCGCGTGCCGCAAGTGACCGTGATGACGCGGATCGGCGGGGTGCTGTCGCGCCGTCCGGTATTCGATGCCGCGACGCCTGCGCTTCCGGGATTTGCCTCGGAGCCCGCTTTCGTGTTTTGAATCGGGCGCAGCCCCGGGGGATATCGGCAATGTATGTGCGGTTTCGGACCTGTTGTGCGCTGGTGGCACTCGCGGCCGCGGCCGGTATTGCGGGACCTGCATCGGCCGAGACTCTGACGGACGCGCTGTCACAGGCCTATCAGTACAACCCGCAGCTGCTTGCGCAGCGGGCGCAGCTGCGTGCGACCGATGAAGGCGTGCCGCAGGCGCTCTCGGGCTGGCGCCCGACGGTGCAGTTCACGGGCTCCGCAGGCCGCGAGATCGCGGAGACGACCGTCAACACTGGACCACACACCAGCGCCACCGCCACCAACTATCTGACGCCGCGGGCCCTCGACCTCAACATCACCGAGCCCGTGTGGACCAGCGGGCGGACGCCGGCCCTGATCCGCCAGGCCGAGCACAACGTGCTTTCCCAGCGCGCACAAACCATCGCGGTCGAGGAGCAGGTACTGTTCAGCGTGGCGCAAGCCTACCTCGACGTCGTGCGCGACCAGGCCACCGTCGAACTCAACGTCAACAACGAGCAGGTGCTGCGGCGTCAGCTCGAGGCGACCAACGACCAGTTCCGGGTCGGTGAGGTCACCCGCACCGACGTGGCGCAGGCGGAATCCCGCGTGGCGCTTGCGGTCGCGACCCGCGTCCAAGCGGAAGGCAACCTGCAGGTCAGCCGCTCCAACTACGCGCGCGCGGTCGGCCATCCGCCGGAGAAGCTGGCGCAGCCGAAGGAGCGCGTGGACCTGCCGGCGACGCGCGACGAGGCGCTATCGCTGGCGCGCGCGCAGAACCCGAATGTGATCATTGCCGACTACACAGCCAAGGCGGCGGAGGACTCCGTGGTTGCGACGCGTGCGCAGCTACTACCCCAGGTCGCCATCGTGGGCGACGCCAACAAATCGGACGAGACCCAGATCGAGGGCCGGAACATCAATTCACTCTCGGTGATCGCGCGCATGACCGTACCGCTCTACGAGGCGGGCTCTGTCTACGCGCAGACGCGCGCGGCGAAGCAGACGGTGAGCCAGAAGCGCAACCTCCTCGACGACGCTCGGCGCGCCGCCATCCAGTCGGCTACCAAGGACTGGGAGACCATCCAGTCGGGGCGCGCCCAGGTGCAGTCGCTCCAGTCCACCATCCGCGCGGCCTCGATCGCCCTCGAGGGTGTGCGCCAGGAGGCGCAAGTGGGCTCGCGCACGGTGCTCGACGTCCTCAACGCCGAGCAGGAGCTCTTCACCGACCGCGTCAATCTCGTCCAGGCACAGCACGATCTCGCGGTCGCGGAGTTCGACCTCGCCCAGCAGGTGGGCCACCTCACCGCCGAGTACATGAAGCTGCCGGTGCAGCTCTACGATCCCAAGAAGCACTACGACGCGGTGCGCAATAAGTGGATCGGATTCGGGTCGAAGGGCGAGTAATTCACCCAAACAGCGCCGGCTCCCCTGGTATTTTCCGGCCGCTTCGCCTAGTGTAGCGGGCAAGCGGGACCACAACCGGTCGACATGTCCGAGAGCAAAGGCCAACACGAACCGTCGATGGAGGAGATTCTTGCCTCCATCCGGAGGATCATTGCCGAGGACGGAGAGCAGCCAGGGACGCCGGCACCTGCCGCGCCCGCGGCGGCTCCCGCACCGCTGCCTGTCGCGGCGGAGGCACCAGCCGCGTCTGCTGCGGCCAAGGGCGAGGAGATCCTGGAGCTGACGGAAGTCGTGGAGGAGCACCCACCCGAGCCGCCCGTCACCCCGGCGCCGGAGTCTCCAGGGTTTGAGCCGCCGCCGGTTCGAGCAGCCGCCGGGAGCGACGACGGCGATCATTTGGTCTCCGACGCCGCGGCCGCCGCCTCGATCGCGGCGCTCTCGCAAATTCACCAGATTGGCCCAAAGAGCGAGAAACGCATGAGCGACATTCCCCTGGGCGAAGGACCGACATCGATCGAGAGCATGGTGCGCGATATGCTGCGGCCGCTCTTGAAGGAATGGCTGGACTCCAACCTGCCGCACCTCGTCGAGCGCGTGGTCCAGGACGAGGTAGCGCGGCTCGTACGCGACTCGCAGAAGCGCTGAGCCCATTTCTGCGTAAGCCGCGGGCCGGCTTCGCGGCCCAACCTAAATCAGTTCCATAAGCCCACGCGCTCCCTGAGCGTCGAGGCCTCAGAGAGCGACCGAGACTCCGTCATGCTGGACAAGACCTACAATCCCGCCGAGGTGGAGGCGAAATTCTATCCCGCGTGGGAAGCCTCCGGCGCCTTCGCGTGCAATCCGGCCTCGGCGGCCGCGCCCTATACCATCATGATGCCGCCGCCCAACGTGACGGGCAGCCTGCACATGGGTCACGCCTTCACTTTCACCCTCCAAGACATTTTGATCCGATATCACCGCATGCTCGGGCGCGACGCACTCTGGCAGCCCGGCACCGACCACGCAGGGATCGCGACTCAGATGGTCGTGGAGCGGCAGCTCGCGCTCGAGCAGTCGAACCGGCACAAGCTCGGCCGGGAGAAATTCGTCGAGCGCGTCTGGAAATGGAAGGAAGAGTCCGGCGGCACCATCATGCGCCAGCTGCGCGCGCTCGGCGCCTCGG
Organism: Allostellaceae bacterium; assembly: GCA_035280245.1. Lineage (GTDB taxonomy): Bacteria > Pseudomonadota > Alphaproteobacteria > ATCC43930 > CGMCC-115725 > DASZHJ01. The sequence goes on along the minus strand of DATEGF010000352.1, from coordinate 15,130 downwards.
CTGATTGGCAGCGCGAGCGTTTCACTATGGACGAGGGGCTGTCGCTCGCGGTCCGCAAGGTGTTCGTGGCGCTCTACAAGGCCGGTTTGATCTATCGCGACAAACGACTGGTCAACTGGGACCCGGGCCTACACACCGCGATCTCCGACCTCGAGGTTGAGAACCACGAGACCAAAGGCCACCTGTGGCATTTCAAATATCCGATCGAGGGCGCCGAGGGCCGGTTCATCGTGGTTGCGACCACGCGGCCGGAGACCATGCTGGGCGATACCGGCGTCGCCGTCCACCCCGATGACGAGCGCTACAAGTCTCTCGTTGGCAAGCACGCGATCCTGCCGCTGGTCGGACGGCGGATCCCGATCGTCGCCGATGAGTACGCCGATCCCGCGACCGGCAGCGGCGCCGTCAAGATCACGCCCGGCCACGATTTCAACGATTTCCAGGTCGGGCGCCGGCATAAGCTCGAGCTCATCAACGTGCTGGACGCCGACGCGCACCTGAACGAGAACGTGCCGGAGGCCTATCGCGGCCTCGACCGCGCGGTGGCGAGGAAGCGCGTCGTTGCTGACGTGGAAGCGCTCGGCCTCGTCGAGAAGGTCGAGGACCACGTCCATATGGTGCCGCACGGTGACCGCTCAGGCGCCGTGATCGAGCCGTGGCTCTCGGATCAGTGGTACTGCGACGCCAAGACCCTTGCGCAGGAGCCGATCAAGGCCGTGGAGACCGGCCGCACGGTGTTCGTGCCGAAGAGCTGGGAGAACACCTTCTTCGATTGGATGCGCAACATTCAGCCCTGGAACATCTCGCGCCAGCTCTGGTGGGGTCACCAGATCCCGGCGTGGTACGGGCCTGACCGCACGATCTTCGTGGAGGAGACCGAGGCTGAGGCGCAGGCGGCAGCGGCGAAGCACTATGGCAAGCCGACCGCGCTCGAGCGCGACTCCGACGTGCTCGACACCTGGTTCTCCTCGGCGCTGTTTCCGTTCTCGACCTTGGGCTGGCCCGAGCAGACCAAGGAGCTGAAGCGCTATTACCCCGGCGACGTCCTGGTGACCGGCTTCGACATCATCTTCTTCTGGGTCGCGCGGATGATGATGATGGGGCACTACTTCATGAAGGAGGTGCCGTTCCGCACGGTTTACATCCACGCGCTCGTCCGCGACGAGCGCGGTCAGAAGATGTCGAAGTCCAAGGGCAACATCATCGATCCCTTGGACCTGATCGAGCGCTACGGCTGTGACGCGCTGCGCTTCACGCTGACGGCGCTCGCGGCGCAGGGCCGCGACATCAAGCTCTCGGAATCCCGCGTCGAGGGCTATCGCAATTTCGCGACCAAGCTCTGGAACGCCGCACGCTTCGGCGAGATGAACGAGTGCCGGCTGGTGCCGGGCTTCGATCCGAACGCCTGCAAGCTCACGCTCAACCGCTGGATCGTGGGGGCGCTTGCCGAGGCGGGCGCACGCGTCGGCTTTGCGCTCGACGAGTACAAGTTCAACGACGCCGCCGGCGCGCTCTACCAGTTCACCTGGGGCACCTATTGCGACTGGTACCTGGAATTCTCGAAGCCGATCCTCACGGGTGCGGATGCCGCGGCGAAAGCCGAGACGGGCGCGACGGCGGCCTGGGTGCTGGCGCAGATCGCGCATCTCCTGCACCCGATCTCGCCCTTCATCACCGAGGCGGTGTGGGAGCATCTGACCGACGGCAAGGGCGGGTTGCTGATCTCCGCGAAGTGGCCCGACTACGCGAGCCTCACGCGCGACACTGCGGGAATCGCGGAGATGGAATGGGTGGTTGCCCTGATCGCGGCGATCCGAACCGTGCGGTCCGAGATGAACGTGCCGGCGGCGCAGGAGATCCTCGCCTATGTGCGGCCGGAGAGCGCGCCGGCGCCCCGCCGGATCGCGACGCATCTCGATGCCATCAAGCGATTGGCCCGCCTCAAGAGCATCGAGAAAGCCGAGGGCACCGGCTGGGAGACCATGGCGCGCCAGGCCGTGCAGGTGACCGTCGAGGGTGCCACCGTGTTCCTCGACCTCGCCAGCACCGTGGATCTCGGCAAGGAGCGCCAGCGGCTCCAGAAGGAAGCCAAGGCGATCGAGGGTGAACTCGAGAAGATCGGCCGCAAGCTCGGCAACGGGCAGTTCCTCGCGAAGGCGAAGCCTGAGGTTGTCGAGGAACAGCGCGAGCGTCAGGCGGAGCAGGAGCAGGCGCTCGCCCGAGTCCGCGCGGCGCTCGCCCGACTCGGCGCTGGGTAGCGCTGGGATAGCCGCTTTGCGCGCATTGATCTAAGATCACCAGGCCGGCGGATCGACCGGCTCACCGATCCGAGGCAGGAGGGGGCCATGGATCTCGTTTCACGCGCAAAGAATATCCTGACCACGCCCAAGACCGAATGGCCGGTGATCGCCGGCGAGGGCACGAGCCCGGGCGCGCTTTTCAGCGGCTATGTGGCACCGCTGGCGGCGATCCCGCCGGTCGCCACCATCATCGGCAATCTACTGTTTAGCGGTGCGATGACCTTCGGTCAGAGCGTTGCCGTCGGAATCATCAATTTCGTGATTGCCCTGGTAGGCGTCTGGGTTCTCGGGCTGATCGCGAGCAAGATCGCACCATCATTCGGCGGAAAGGATGATTTGACCCAGGGCCTCAAACTCGTGGGCTATGCCTATACGGCGGCCTGGGTCGCCGGGATCGTCAACCTTGTGCCAGCGCTTGCGGTGCTGGCGATTATCGGCGGCATTTACAGCCTTTACCTGCTCTATGCCGGCGGCTCCGTGATGATGAGCGTGCCGCGGGACCGCTCGGGCAGCTACACAGTGGTCGTGATACTCGTCGCGATCGGACTCTATATCGTGATCGGGATCGTCGTCGGCGTGGTGATCGCGGCCGTCTCGCTCGTTCACTAGAGTCCGTGCGCCACGAAATCCGGCCAGATCCCGCACTCGGCGGCGAGTGCGAGCGCATCGCGGCCGGCGCAGAAGCCGTCTTCCACGAGCATGGCGCGGCAGCCGGCCGCGCGCGCACCGAGGACATCGGTGTGCAAGGTGTCGCCGACGCAAAGCACGCGGTCAGGCCTGATGCGGCCGAGCCGCGCCAGCGCCTTGCGATAGATCGCACCGTCGGGCTTGCCGCAGAGGATCGGCGGCTCGCCGGTCTCATCCGCGATCCGGTGCGCGTAATAGCCGGGCTCGGCGTTGAGCAGGTGCGTCTCGGGCGAGGCGATGTCCGGATTGCAGACGATGAGCGGGCGCGGCCGATGGGCGAGGCTCTCCCTCAGCAGGTCTTGCTTCGGCTCGGACCAGCGGTCGGCCGAGAGAAAGGCGATGGCCGGCACGCGCTCGTAGGTCGCGGGATCGTCGCCCAGGACCGGCATGGCACCCGTGAGCGCCTGCATGGGAACCGGCGGATCGGCGATCAGCCCGGGCGGCGCCTCGAGCGCCAGGGTCGCCAGCGCCTCCGGCAGCAGATCGAGCCCGGCGATGATCTCCTCGGCGCTGAAGTCGTAGCCGCGGCGGCGGTGGTTACCGACCGCCGTCGCCTTGTCGGCGGCCGCATCGTTGCTGAGCACGAGCAGCGGCACACCGGCCGCGCGCAGCTCCTTGACCGCGGCGAGCGCACGCGGGATCGGCGTCGCTCCAAGATTGAGTACGCCCCAGGCGTCGAGGATCACGGCATCGAAATGCTTGCGGATCGCGCCGATACCGGCGACCCGCTCCGGCTGCGCCGCCGGCGGCTTCGGCGGCAGGCGCCGCTCGGAGCGGCGATACTCCCGCCAGGCATGCTCGAAGGTGATGAAGGGCAATGAGGCTCCCCGAGAAGCCCTGTTTCTAGCCGCCGTCAGCCATGCCGCCAAGCGCATCCGGCGGGCTGGCAAGAGGCCCATGGGCTTTGTATGGTGCCCCGCTCAAGCGGAGGACCAGCCATGCCTGACGACGCCAAGAAACTCACGATCGACAAGAGCAAGCTGCCGAGCCGGCACGTCACGGAAGGGCCGGAGCGCGCGCCGCACCGGTCATACCTCTATGCCATGGGCCTCTCCGACGAGCAGATCCATCAGCCCTTGATCGGCGTCGCCACCACCTGGAACGAGGCCGCGCCCTGCAACATTGCGCTCGCCCGACAGGCTCAGTCGGCGAAGAAAGGCGTCGCCGCCAGCGGCGGCACGCCGCGCGAATTCACCACCATCACGGTGACCGACGGCATGGCCATGGGCCACTCCGGCATGAAGTCCTCGCTGGTCTCGCGCGAGGTGATCGCGGATTCGATCGAGCTCACCATGCGCGGCCATTGCTACGACGCGATCGTAGGTCTCGCGGGTTGCGACAAGTCGCTGCCGGGCGTGATGATGGCGATGCTCCGCCTCAACGTGCCCGCGGTCTTCATGTATGGCGGCTCGATCCTGCCCGGACGCTTTCGCGGCAAGGACGTGACCGTGCAGGACCTCTTCGAGGCTGTGGGCGCCCACAGCGCCGGCAAGATGAGCACGGAAGATCTGCACGAGCTCGAGTGCGTCGCGTGCCCGTCCTCGGGCTCGTGCGGCGGCCAGTTCACCGCTAACACCATGGCCTGCGTCTCCGAGGCGATCGGCCTGGCGCTCCCGGGCTCGGCGGGTGCGCCAGCACCCTATGACTCACGCGACGCCTTCGCGGAGGCATCGGGTGCGGCCGTGATGAACCTGCTGCGCCGGCGCATCAGGCCCCGAGACATCTGCACGCGCAAGGCCTTCGAGAATGCTGCCATGGTCGTGGCGGCCTCGGGCGGCTCGACCAATGGTGCGCTGCATCTCCCGGCCATGGCGCATGAGGCCGGGATCGAGTTCGACCTGCACACGGTCGCGGAGATATTCAAGCGCACGCCCTATATCGCCGACCTCAAGCCCGCGGGCCGCTACGTCGCCAAGGACCTCTACGAGGCTGGTGGCGTGCCGGTCTTGATGAAGGCGCTGCTCGACGGCGGCTATCTCCACGGCGACTGCCTCACCGTTGCCGGCAAGACCATCGCCGAGAACCTCAAAGATGTCGTGGTCTCGAAGAACCAGGACGTGGTGCGACCGACCTCGGCGCCGCTATCGCCGACCGGCGGCGTCGTGGGCCTTCGCGGCAACCTCGCGCCGCAGGGCGCGATCGTGAAGGTCGCAGGCATGAAGAACCTGGTGTTCCGTGGGCCCGCGCATGTCTTCGAGCGCGAGGAGGATTGCTTCGCGGCAGTCGATAAGCGGACCTACAAGGCGGGCGAGGTGCTGGTCATCCGCAACGAGGGTCCGCGCGGCGGCCCGGGCATGCGCGAGATGCTGGCGACCACCGCCGCGATCTATGGCCAGGGCATGGGCGACAAGGTCGCGCTCATCACCGACGGTCGGTTCTCCGGCGCGACACGCGGCTTCTGCATCGGTCATGTCGGGCCCGAGGCGGCGGTCGGCGGGCCGATCGGGCTCCTGAAGGATGGCGACATCATCGCGATCGACGCCGACAAAGGCACCATCTCGGTCGAGCTTTCGGACGCAGAGCTCGCGGAGCGTAAGAAGCAGTGGAAGCCGCGCCGCCACGATTTCCAGTCGGGTGCGCTCTGGCGCTATGCGCAGACCGTGGGCGACGCGGAGAAGGGCGCGGTGACCCACCCCGGCGCCAGCGCCGAGACGCACGTCTACGCGGACACCTGATGGCGGCACACTCGCTGCGCAAAACCTCTGAGCTTGCGGCGCAGGGCTTGATCCCGGACGCGCGCGCCAGGGCGCTCGCGCGGGTGGCCGAGCGCTACGCGGTCGCGATTACGCCAGCGATGGCGGCGCTGATCGATCCTGCGGATACCAACGATCCGATCGCGCGGCAATTCGTGCCCGATCTCGCGGAGCTCGCGGCGGCGCCCGAGGAGCGTGGAGATCCCATCGGCGACCAGCGGCTGACGCCAGTCAAAGGCATCGTGCATCGTTACCCCGACCGCGTACTGCTGAAGCCGCTCCACGCGTGCCCGGTCTATTGCCGCTTCTGCTTCCGCCGCGAGCAGGTGGGACCGGAGGGCGAGGCGCTCAATGCCGCCGAGCTCGATGCGGCGCTCGCCTACATCCGGGAACGGCCGGAGATCTGGGAGGTGATCGTCACCGGCGGCGATCCCTTCATGCTCTCGCCTCGCCGGCTCTCGCATATCGTGCGCGCGATCGAGGCCATCGATCACGTCCAGGTGATCCGGTTCCACACCCGCGTGCCCGTGGTTGACCCGGCTCGAGTGACAGCGCGGCTCGTCAGCGCGCTCGCGGCCGAGAAGGCGGTCTATGTCGCGATCCACGCCAATCATCCCCGTGAGCTGACGCCGGAGTTCCGCACCGCCTGCGGCAGGCTCGCGACGGTGGGCATCGCGCTCCTCGGGCAGACGGTCCTGCTCAAGGGCATCAACGACGACGCGGCCGTCCTCGAGAAATTGTTCCGCGGCCTCGTCGCGGCGCGGGTCAAGCCGTACTACCTGCACCACGCCGATCTCGCGCGCGGGACCAGCCATTTCCGGGTTGATTTGCGAGAGGGGCAGGCGCTGATGCGCCGCTTGCGCGGGCGCGTGTCGGGGCTGTGCCAACCGAGTTACGTCCTTGATCTCCCCGGCGGGCTTGGGAAAGTGCCGGTCGGCCCGTGCTATCTCGAGTCGGACAAAGGGACCTGGATCGTCGAGGATATCGAGGGCGGGCGGCATCGGTATCCGCCGCAAGAGGGGAGTGGGTAATGGCGCGCATCGCGATCGGCGGGCTGCATCACGAGACCAACACCTTCGCGCCGCTGAAGGCGACCTACGACGAGTTCCTGCAAGGCGGTGGCTGGCCCGGTATCCAACGCGGACAGGCCTTCTTCAAGACATTCCCCGGGATGAACCTGCCGATCGCCGGCGGGATCGAAGTGCTGGCGGGCCATGGCCACACCCTCGTGCCCCTAATCTGGGCCGCTGCGACCCCCTCGGCCCACGTCACCGAGGACGCCTACGAGCGGATCGTCGGCCCGATGTTGGAGGACCTAAAGGCGGCCGGTCCCCTCGACGGCATCTTCCTCGACCTCCACGGCGCCATGGTGACCGAGCACTTGGACGACGGAGAGGGCGAACTGCTGCGCCGGATCCGCGGGATGATGGGCCTCGACATTCCGATCGTCACCAGCCTCGACCTTCATGCCAACGTCACCCGACAAATGATTGAGTATGCTGATGTCATGGTCGCGTATCGAACCTATCCGCACATCGATATGGCCGACACGGGCAAGCGCGCCGCCCAGGTCCTCCATCGCTTACTTTCAGGAGAAGGAAAGCCGAACAAGGCCCTGAAAATCTTGCCATTCCTCATTCCGCTCCCGTGGCAATGCACGGTGACCGAGCCTGGCGGCGCGGTCTATCGGGATCTCGAGCGGATCGAGCGCGAAACCGGTGTGCTGCTGTCCTTCACGCCAGGCTTCCCGGCGGCGGATTTCGAGGATTGCGGTGGTGTCGTCTTCGGCTATGGCACCGACGACGGACGGACGCGCGTCGCCGTGCAGGCGCTGACCGAGGCGATCTGCCGTCGGGAGGGCGAGTTTGCGGGCCGCATTTACGATGCCGATGCCGGCGTGGCAGAGGCCATGCGTCGGCCGGCCGACAAGCCCATGGTCCTCGCGGACACCCAGGACAACCCCGGAGCCGGCGGGTCCTCGGACACGGTCGGCCTGCTCGAGGCCTTGGTCCGCGCCCAGGTACCAGACGCGGCGCTCGCGGTCATGTGGGACGCGGCCTCCGCTGCCGCTGCTCATGCCGCTGGCAAGGGGGCGACCGTCACCCTGGACCTCGGGGGCAAATCTGGCGCGCCGGGGCAGCGTCCATTCCATGGGAGCTTCGTCGTCGAAAGCCTGGGAACTGGTGAGTTTCTCGGTACCGGCCCCATGTACGGCGGGGCCCGCATGAAGCTCGGTCCGATGGCGTTGCTGCGGATCGGCGGCGTCCGGGTGGTGACCGCCACCCGCAAGGTCCAAGCGGCCGACCAGGCGATCTTTCGGCACCTCGGGGTGGAGCCCACGACCACGCGCATCCTGGCGCTCAAGAGCTCCGTGCATTTCCGGGCGGACTTTGCGCCCATCGCCCAGGAGATCCTGGTGGTGAAGGCGCCCGGCGCCATGCTGGCCGATCCCGTCGATTTCCCGTTCAAGCGACTTCGCCCAGGCATCCGGCTGCGTCCGCTTGGGCCCCGGTTCGCCGCATAATCCGATCTGCCCGGAACCGATCGTTAACGATAACCGCACAGGATGGTTCGGGGAGCCATTGGTATGACCTACAAGAATTCCCATATCACCGTCGGGCGGGTAGAATTTCGCCGGGATCGGCGCTATCCAGTGCCGCCGCTGGTGGTGCGGATCGCCGAGCGCGATTATCCCGCAACGAACTGGTCGCTTGGCGGATTCCAGATCGACGGCAGCGACTTGGCGCTTGAGGTTGGGGATGGGGTCGAAGGACTCCTCCATATGGTGGAAATGGATCGGAGTTGCAGTTTCGTGGCCGAGATCATGTGGACCCGGAGCGAGCGGGGCATGGTCGGCGCCAAATTCACGGCGCTGGCGCCCAACGCGGTCGAGCTGCTCGACGGCTACATGGCCTATTGGCTGAAGCGGAGCCGGCGCTGATGCGCATTTGGGCAAAGACGCTCGGCCTGGCGATGCTCGCGCTCCTGGCGGCGGGCGTCGTGCCTGCGCGCGCCGAGGGTCCGACACCCAACAGCTATGTGGGTGGGCTCAAGCTCCTCTGGGGCTCTGTCCCGCTGCCAGATTTTCGGGCCGGCTTCCAGCAGCCTGCGGGAGCAGGGGGCGGCTTGTCGTTGGATGAGCCCGGCTACGCCATGATGTTGAGCTTCTCGGACAAGCCGGGGCAGCAGTTCATGTTCACGCCGCGGACGCCGCAGCTCAGCCCGCTCGGCCTCACCGGCGGCGGCACGCAGCGCAGCTACCTGGGCCTCAGCGTGGATATCGGCGAGCCCACCGGCTTTTACGGATCGGTGGGCGTGGGCGGCTCCGTGCTGGGGCAGCGCGTGCCGGCCTTCGAGGATGGCGGCCCGCGCGCCTACAACGCGCCTCTGATGTTGCATGGCGGCGTTGAGCTCGGTTACCGCCTCGGCAGCTCGAGCAGCTTTTCGCTCAGCCTCGAAGAGGCTCATCCGACCGATGGCAGCGAGCGCGGCGGTCCGATCGGCACCTACCGGCTGCGCTACGGCCTCAAGTTCTAACTCTCAGCCTTCCGCCAGCGTGCACCAGACCGGCGTGTGATCGGACGCCTTGTCGCGCCCGCGCGGTGCCTTGTCGATGTCCGCCGCGGTGAGCCGGTCCGCGGCCTGCGGCGAGAGCAGCAGGTGGTCGATCCGCAAGCCCTCGTCGCGGTTCCACCGCATCGCCTGATAGTCCCAGAAGCTGTAGCGATGCGGCTCGGGGTGGAACACGCGGAAGGCGTCGGTGAATCCGGCATTCACGAGCGTGCGGAAGGCGCGGCGCGATTCCGGCCGGCAGAGCGCATCGCCGCGCCAAGCTTCGGGGTCGTAGACGTCGGCGTCGGTGGGCGCCACGTTGTAGTCGCCGGCTAGCACCGTTGGCATCTCGCCCGCGAGTAGGTCGCGGGCCCGCGCCATCAGGCGCTCCATCCAGGCGAGCTTGTACGGGAACTTGTCGCTCTCGACGGGATTGCCGTTGGGCAGATAGATCGAGGCGACGCGGACGCCGCCGACCGTCGCCTCGATGTAGCGCGACTGGGTGTCCGATGGATCGCCCGCGAGCCCGATCCGGACATCCTGGGGCGCCTCCTTGGTGAGCAGCGCCACACCGTTGTAGGTCTTCTGGCCCGACACCGCCGCGTGATAGCCGAGCCCCTTCAGTTCCAGCGCCGGAAATTCGTCCGCCGTGCACTTGATTTCCTGCAGGCAGAGCGCGTCCGGCCGAGCGCTCTCGAGCCAGCTCAGCACATGAGCGAGCCGCACCTTGATCGAGTTGACGTTCCAGGTAGCAATCTTCACGGCGTGATGGTCTCCAGGGCGGTTTGCGCGGGCGCTTCGCCGATCTCGCGCTCGACCCTCTCCAGGAGGTCGCGCGGGCGCGGATCGGCGGGCGATGCTGCAACCGCCGCGCGCGCGAAGGCAAGCGCGGAGTCGTTCCAGCCGATGCCGAAGCGCACCATCGCCATGCCGAAAAGCGCCTCGGGCTCGCCCGCATTGGTCGCCAGCAGCGCCAGATAGATCGCCTCGGCATCGAGCAACCGGCCGAGTGAGAGGTAGGCCGCGGCGCGAGCCCGTGCCTGCGGTGGGTCCATCGGCGGCGGTGCCGTCGCGCCCAACCAGCGTCCGCTCTCGCGCATGCCGAGATAGATCTCGCAGGTGGTGCAGGGGATACCGTCGCGGGCGGGCGCCCTTCCCAACAGCATCGCGCGAGCGCGATGCATCGGCTCGCTATTGGCGGCCGCGCGCACGCCCTCGGTGAACGCGTTCGCGCCGAAATCGCCCCAGAAGTTGCGGCAGCATCCCAGCATCTTGCCGTCCCAATTGATCTGCGGATCGATCCAGAGTTGGGTGCAGATCGCCCGCGCGTAATCCTCGCCGGTGCTCTGCCGGTATTCCTCGCGGGTCGCGGCGTCGAAGCCTGACTCGCGCAAAACGAAATCGCGGTCGCGGATCGGGGAAAAGTCGTCGTCCCAGGTCAGCTTCGGCGTGAAATCCATCTTGAGCTCGCCCGCCATGCGGCGCGCGGCGGGTATCTCATGCTCGTTGTGGCCGAAGACGACGAACTGCCAGCGCAGGAGCGGGTAGGGCGAACGATGTCGGCGCTTCAGTGCGTTGATCGCCCGGATGTGCTCGAGCACCTTCGCGAGGTCTCCGCGCACGCGATAACGGGCGTAACTCTCAGACGTCGCGCCGTCGATCGAGCAGGTGAGCGAATGCAGGCGGTAGCGGACGAGGTCCTCGAGCACGCCCTCGCTGATGGCGTTCAGGTTGACCCCGTTCTGCGCAGTCAGCTTGATGTCTCGTTGGTGCCCGATGCGCAGGATCTCGGGGAGTTCCGGGTTCAGGAAGATCTCGCCGTAATTCGAGAGCTCCACGGCCCGGACCTGGGGATTCCGGTCGAGCAAGCGCTCGAAATCGCTTGCGCGTAGGAAGCCGCTGCCGATTGCGGGGCGGATCGCTCCGCTCGTGGTCGGGCAGCTGGGGCAGCGGAGCTGGCAGTGGGAGGCGGCCTCGAGGCGAATCGCCGTCGGATCGACGGCCACCTGGGTGCTTTCAGGATCCCGAGCGGCGCTCACGCGGGAATCCTGGCACGCCGCCGACCGAGGAGTCGAGGCGGGCTCAGCCGATCGCGAAGGACTTGCCGCAGCCGCAGGAGGAGCTGGCGTTGGGATTGCGGACCTGGAACGAGGCGCCCATGAGGTCCTCGACGAAATCGATCTCGGCGCCACTCACCAGCTCGAGCGAGGTGGTGTCGATCACCAGAGCCACACCGCCGCGGGCGAACACCGCGTCGTCCTCGTGGCGCTCGTCGTCGAAGCTGAAGCCGTACTGGAAGCCCGAGCAGCCGCCGCCGGAGACGGCAAGGCGCAGGAACGCGTCCGGCACGTTCTCCTGCACCTTGAGTTCCGCAATGCGCTTGGCCGCGCTCTCGGTCAGGATGACGCTGGGGCCGGTGGTGACGCCGCCTTCGGGCATGGACCCTCGATGCTCTCTCTCAGGACTCGCGAGTAGCCTCAATGTAGGTGCTGTCGCCCCATTGTCAAACCTTGGGGGTAGCGCGTTGCCAGGGCAGGGGCCGCGCGAGTAGCTTGCCCACCCATGAGCATCGCCGCGCTTGCGCCCTATGCCGTGCATCCTCAGGAGACCCGGGGCCGGCTGCACCAGGAGCCCGAGAGCCCGACCCGCTCGGTGTTCCAGCGCGACCGCGACCGCATCATCCATTCGACCGCGTTCCGGCGCCTCGAATACAAAACCCAGGTCTTCGTCAATCACGAGGGCGATCACTACCGGACGCGCCTCACCCACAGCCTCGAGGTTGCACAGATCGCGCGCAGCGTGAGCCGCGCGCTCGGGCTCAACGAGGACCTGGCGGAGGCCGTGGCGCTCGCACACGATCTCGGTCATACGCCGTTCGGCCACGCCGGGGAGGAGGCGCTCGACGAGGCCATGCGCCCCTTCGGCGGCTTCGAGCATAACGACCAGACGCTCCGGATCCTGACCAAGCTCGAGCGGCACTACGCTGAGTTTGACGGGCTCAATCTCACCTGGGAGGCGCTCGAGGGCACGGTCAAGCACAACGGGCCGCTGGTCGGCGCGGCGGCGAAGCGGCCGGTGCCGCCGAGCATCGCCGCCTATATGCGCGAGCACGACCTCGAGCTTGCGACCTGGCCCGGCGCCGAGGCCCAGGTGGCCGCGCTCGCCGACGACATCGCCTACAACAACCACGACATCGACGATGGACTGCGCGCCGACCTCTTCACGGTCGCCGATCTTGACCAGATACCTCTGGTGGGGCCGGTGTTTCGGGAGGTGCGCCAGCGCTATCCAAATCTCGAGGGACCACGCCTCGTCCATGAATCGATCCGGCGCCTGATCGATCGCATGGCGGGCGACCTTCTCGCGGAGACGCGGCGACGGATCGCCGATGCTCGACTCAAGAGTGCCGCCGACGTGCGGGCGGTTGGCGCTGCGACCGTCGCCTTTTCCGAGACCATGCGCGCTAACGACGAGGCGCTGAAGGCGTTTCTCTTCGAGCGCATGTACCGGCACTATCGTGTCAATCGCATGTCGTCCAAAGCGCGGCGCATCGTGCGCGAGCTGTTCCAGCTCCTGCACCAGGAGCCGCAATGCCTGCCGACCGAGTGGCGCCAGCAGGGGGACGGATCGGGAACCGCGGTAACCGCGCGGGTGGTCGCGGACTATATCGCTGGCATGACCGATCGCTTCGCCCTTGACGAGCACGCCCGGTTGTTCGATCGCTACGCCAAGCCATGATGAACTTGTTCGCACATTTCCATGACGTGGTGGCGGCGGAGGTGCTGGCGCTCGCCCAGGCCGGCGCGCTGCCGGAGGGTCTCGACCTCTCGCGCATCGCCGTCGAGCCGCCGCGCGACCCCACACACGGCGATCTCTCGACCAACGCCGCCATGGTGCTGGCGAAGCCCGCCGGCAAGAAGCCTCGCGATCTCGCACAGCAACTGGCGGAGCGATTGCGCCAGCACGGCGACATCGTCTCAGCGGAGGTGGCGGGACCCGGATTTCTCAATCTCAAGCTCGTCGACGCGTTCTGGCACGCGCGGCTGGCGGAGATCCTGCGGGCCGGTACGGCTTACGGGGACTCCCGGATGGGGCAGGGACGGCGGGTCAATGTCGAGTTCGTCTCGGCCAATCCGACCGGCCCGCTCACGGCCGCGCACGCGCGCGGCGCCGTGATGGGCGACGCGCTCGCGGGTTTGCTCACGAAGGCAGGCTATGCGGTCGCCCGCGAATACTACATCAACGATGCCGGGGGCCAGGTCGACACGCTCGCGCGCTCGACCTTCTTGCGCTATCGCGAGGCGCTGGGCGAGGCCATCGGCGAGATCCCCTCGGGCTATTATCCCGGCGACTACCTGAAGCCGGTTGGTGAGGCATTGGCCGCGCGCGAGGGCAAGAGATGGCTCGCTGCGAGCGAGGCGGAATGGCTTCCGGAGGTCCGGCGCTTCGCGGTCGATGCGATGATGACCAGCATCCGAGAGGACCTAGCGGCGCTCGGCATTCACATGGATGTGTTCAGCTCCGAGCGACATCTGGTCGAGACGGGCGCGGTCGATCGCGCGCTCAAGACCCTGGACGAGCGCGGCCTGCTCTACCGCGGCGTGCTCGACCCGCCCAAGGGCAAGCAGCCCGATGATTGGGAGCCGCGCGAGCAGCTGCTCTTCCGCTCGACCGCCTTCGGCGATGACGTCGACCGGCCCATTCGCAAGGCGGACGGCAGCTTCGCCTATTTCGCGAACGACATCGCCTACCACCTGGACAAACTGAGCCGTGGGTTCTCGCTGCTGATCGACGTGGTCGGCGTCGACCATTCCGGGTGGGTGAAGCGCATCAACGCCGCGGTGGCGGCAATCAGCGGCCGGCGCGACGGGCTCGACGTCAAGCTCTGCGCGCTGGTCACGCTCCTGCAGGGCGGCGAGCCCGTGAAGATGTCGAAACGCGCCGGAAACTTCGTGACGCTCCGCGACGTGATCGAGGAAGTCGGACGCGACGTCGTGCGCTTCATCATGCTGACGCGGCGCAACGACCAGCCGCTCGATTTCGACTTTGCGAAAGTGACGGAGCAGTCGAAGGACAATCCGGTCTTCTACGTGCAGTACGCCCACGCGCGGGCGGCCTCGGTGCTGCGCCTCGCCGCGGAGCAGATTCCGGCGGTTGAGCTTTCCTCCGAGTCGCTCGCGGACTCGCGCCTTTCCCGGCTGGTTGCACCGGAAGAGCTCGGTCTGATCAAGCGGCTCGCGGGATGGCCGCGACTCGTTGAAAGCGCGGCGGAGACTCACGAGCCCCACCGCGTCGCCTTCTACCTGCAAGACCTCGCCGCCGAGTTCCATATGCTATGGAACAAAGGCAAAGAGGAGCCGCGCCTGCGGTTTTTGATAGCAGAGGAGCCTGAGCTCACGAAGGCACGCCTCGCGCTGGTGCAAGGGATCAAGCACGTGATCGCGTCCGGTCTGAAGGTTTTCGGGGTCGAGCCGGTGGAGGAGATGCGCTGATGGCGTATTTCGAGCCGATGGATCCCGCGCATCCCGGGGCGGTGCCCTACCGCCGGATCAAGCGGCGCTCGCACCGAGGATTGGCGATGGCGCTGGCGCTCGGCGTCATGGCGCTGAGTGCGGGCGCGCTCTGGGTCGGCTATCGCCTCAGCGTTGGTCACACGCCATCGGGCAACATTCCGCTGATCCGCGCGGATACGGACCCCGTCAAGGTGAAGCCCGACGATCCCGGCGGGATGGAGATCCCGAACCGCGACCGGTTCGTCTTCAATCCCACCGGCAACATGCCGGTCGAGCGCCTGCTGCCCGCGCCGGAGACGCCGCTGCCGCGCCCGGCAACGACGAGCAATCCAGTGCCGCCGCCTGCGGCCCCGCCAACCGTGACCGCCGCGCCGCCAGCCCCAGC